>NZ_CP032744.1:2507085-2820471 GCF_003641145.1 Lactiplantibacillus paraplantarum | reverse complement strand
GCAGTCGTGCAGGCAACTGCTAAATTGCAAGTAGGTCACCACGTCACGAAACCGGTAAAGGCAGTTGCAACTACTGATACGGAAGGCCAGCCAACCTATGAGATCATTAAAGTTATAAGTCGGCAATCTAAAGCTGCTACCGTAACTAACGATGATGGCAAGCGCGTTACCGTGGCAAATTATTTGCGAGCGCAACTGCAACAACAACGAATGACGGATAAGCAGGTGCAAGTTGCTACAATTCGTTCACTTTTTAAAACGGCGCACGTTAAGGTGGTTGATACACATTTTGTACCAGCTTTCAGCAATTATTTGACCGCCAAGAATGCGTAACGACTAGACCGACACGATTGATTTCGAGGCTATCTGGTAGTTGGAGTAGTAAGAACCCATAAAGTATGACAAATTGACTGAATGACGAATATCATAATTGGTTATCGACGCGTATCTTAGCTCACATTGAGTTAAGATACGCGTTTTCGTTAGGTACTAAGACCTAGTTGCGCTATGATGGACTTATTAAACGTGTCACAAGTCATACGTACGGTTCAAAATAATTAATAGGCGGCTATTATACGTCATTACTGGTTTATCGTAATGACGATGGTGGTGGGGAATAGTTGCGTTTTCCCTAAAATCAGTGGTTAACTGCCAAGTCAACTCGTTTTTTTGGTAAAATGAGAACAGAATTATTTAAGGAGAAAAACACTATGAAAATTTTAGTAGTCGATGACGACAAAGAAATTGCACAACTATTAGAAATTTATATAAAAAACGAAGGTTACGAACCAATTAGCGCTTATAATGGACGCGAAGCCCTAACTAAATTAAATACTAACCCGGACATCGCATTAATGATCTTGGACATCATGATGCCTGAAATGGATGGGATTGAAGTAATTAAGGAAGTTCGGAAAGATTCACAACTGCCAATCTTAGTCTTGTCTGCAAAAACGGGCGATATGGACAAGATTCAAGGATTAATTACCGGCGCTGATGATTACGTCACCAAGCCATTTAATCCGTTAGAAATTATGGCACGGGTCAAGTCATTATTACGGCGTTCTGAAAATAATGTGACCACCACGGAACCAGATGTGTTGGACATTGGACCACTAACAATCAATAAGGATTCACATGAAGTGAAGACGTTGACTGGTAAGGATATTCAATTAACCGCGTTAGAGTTCGGTATTTTGTACCTGCTCGCGAGTCATCCTAACCGGGTCTTTTCAGCTGATGATATTTTTGAACGAGTTTGGCAACAAGAAAGTATCGTCTCGGCCAAGACCGTGATGGTGCACGTGAGTCATTTACGGGATAAAATCGAAGAAGCCACGGATGGTGAAAAGGTTATTCAGACTGTTTGGGGCGTTGGTTATAAGATTGAATCGCGTTAAAAGTGAGGGCTAGCTTTTGAAATTAACGGGACGCGAAAAAAGTGAATTGTTTTTTGAAGGGGTAGTGACGGTGATTTTGCTACTCCTTTTAAACTTGTCGATCGTTGTACTGATCAACAGTACGATTGCCCATAATCCAGGCTTGCAGAGCGGTATTTTTCAAATCAAACGCTCAATTACGATTGGTCCTAATAATTATCAGCTGTGGAGCTATGAAAATATCTTTATCGGACTGATGCTTATTGCGGATGGCTTTGTATTATATTGGCGGTTGATTCGGCGCTATAAACAAATGCAGTTGCGGCATATTATTAGTGAGTTGCATTATATTGCCGCGGGGCATTTTGACCATCGAATTGACTTTAATCTGACTGGCGATACGCAACGGGTCGTTGAAAGTGTTAACGCCTTAGTGGATTCGGCCATCCACTCAATGGACGAGGAACGGGAAATCGAACGTTCTAAGGATGCGTTGATCACGAATGTGAGTCATGATATCCGCACGCCATTGACCTCGATTATCGGGTATTTAGGTTTAATTGAGAATCAGCAGTACCAGTCAGAAGAAGACTTGGTCAAGTATGCACACATTGCCTATTTGAAGGCGACCCAAATGAAGTCACTCGTTGAAGACCTGTTTGAGTATACAAAGTCACGTCAGACTGAGACACCATTAGCCATTAATCGATTGAACTTGACGGCGATGCTCGAACAATTAGCAGCTAGTTTTGAATTAGAAGCTAATAAAAAGCATTTGAAGATTGAAGTGGAGAGTGGCTCGCAGCCGATTTATATTGAAGCGGATGCAGAAAAGCTGGGGCGAGTCTTCAGTAATCTAATCACTAATGCGTTTAAGTATGGTACTGGAGCGAAAAACGTGGTGTTACAAGCCGAGCAACGTGGTGAAGAAGTTGTGATTCATGTGACCAATGATGGTCAGCGGATTCCGGCTGAATCATTGAGTCGTTTATTTGAACGGTTTTACCGGGTCGAAGAATCACGTTCTAAGGCGACTGGTGGGTCAGGACTGGGCTTGGCTATCGCACAAAGTATCGTTGAGCATCACGGTGGCTACATTTATGCCCAAAGTGATGATGAGCAGACGAGCTTTGTCATTCATTTGCCAGTAAAACATGATCAGCCATTAACAAAAAAACAATCGAATATGATAAATTAACTTGTTTCCACAGACATAATTATTTAAACTAAAATTAGCATTAGCAATTAAGAAAGGGATAATTGAGACATGAGATTTGCGGGAAAGTTAAAGAAAGTTATGATTGCCCTCGTTGCGGCAGTTACGTTTAGTACAGCTGGTTTGGGAATTGCGGGGGCTGACCTTCAAGCCCAAGCAGCCAGTACACCATCGATTTCCGCGAAGGCTGCGATTGCAGTAGACGCGTCGACTGGTCAGATTCTTTATGACAAAAACAGTAGTCAACCAATGGCAATTGCATCGATGACTAAGATGTTGAGTACTTATCTAATTCTCAAGGCCATTCACGAAGGTAAATTATCATGGAATCAGAAGATCAGTGTCAGTAAAGCAGTCGCTAAGATGAGTCAGAATACGGAATATGCGAACGTTCCGTTACTATCAACGAAGACATATTCGGTACGTCAGCTATATAATGCGACTGAAATTTATTCCGCTAACGCAGCTGTAACGGCTCTGGGTGATGCGGTTGCTGGAACGCCACATAAGTTTGTTGAATTGATGCGGAAGACAGCCAAATCATGGGGCATCACGGACGCCACCATTATTAATGCCAGTGGGTTAACCAACAAAGAAGTGGGCAGTACGATTGGTTATAGTAACGTTGCTGCCAGTGCTGAAAATGAAATGTCAGCTCAAGACGTGGCCACTGTTGCCCAAAAGTTATTATCTGATTATCCAGAAGTGTTAAAGACTTCTAGCATTGCCCATGCTTGGTTTGAAAAAGGAACGAGCTCGGCAACTAAAATGGATAACCGGAACTACATGTTGAAAGGGCTGGTTAAGCATTATTCAGCACTGCCAGTAGATGGATTAAAGACGGGGACTTCCACTAAGGCTGGGAATGCCTTTACGGGGACCGTCAAGTTCAGTAATGGTAACCGTATTATTACCGTTGTGATGCATGCCGGTGCTGCTAATGATAGTGGGACGGAACGCTTCACGCAGACTGCCGAAATTATGTCATATGTCTATCATAATTACACCACGATGACCATTAACAAGAATGGCAAAATCAATGGCGTGAAGGCCGTTGACGTTCAAGATGGGAAGTCGTTGACGTCACAACTGGTTTCAAATAGTGGTGCGACTAAGATTTACTTGCCAACGGGGACGGATGCTAGTGCTGTTACTGGTAAGGTCAGCTTGAAGAAGTCAGCAACAACGGCTGGCAAGTTACAAGCGCCCGTTAAGAATGGCAAAACAGTCGGTACCGTTAACTTGAACCTAAGCAAGAAAGCGATTAAGGTAGTTGACGGCACGACGAGTAAGAACCTGACAATTAATGTAACGCCTAAGAAGTCGATCGACAAAGCGAACATTTTTGTTCGGATGTGGCGTGGGGTTAAGAGCTGGTTTAACTAAACGACCATATTTGAATACAGCACGAAGCGCTAAGTTGATCACATCATATTAATTAGAATAAGCTTGTTTAAAAACGCCGTACTAGGATACTTGTAATTCTAGCGCGGCGTTTTTTTTGATGCTAAGTCATACAGCTGAACTAAGCATACCTATTTCAAATAAGGTGACATATTATTAAAGATAATGTCATAGCCAGCGGGTAGTGGATGAAGGCCATCAAAAGTGAGCTCTTTCTTTAAGTTACCATCAGTATCAGCTAGTCCGGCATTCAGGTCAATGAAGTCAAAGTTATGCTTTGCAGCCAGGGCTTTAACTTTAATATTTGCAGCCCTTGTCATTGCGTTGGTCCGATGTTGCGCGATATTCGGATGGGGATCATCGGCGGTGTTAAAGTCGGCAACTGTATTGATAGGATAATAAGCCATAATATAGACCTGTGTATCCGGTAGTTTACTAGCAACTTGAGTCATGATTTGATCGTAATTTTGCATCATTGTTTTTTCTGACAGATTGAAGCCCATATCATTGGCACCGATTTGTAGGAACAGGATACTGGGCTGGAGATCGAAAATCAAGGTATTCATATGGTTAAGTTCGTCAGCAGTTGTTGTTGCGCGGATGCCACGGTTATAGATTTTGTGCTTGAGGTGCAGTTTTGTTTGGAGTTTTTCGATTGGAAAAATTTCGACGGTCGATGAACCAGTAATGACAATTTGCCCTTTGAGCGCAGTTTGATTAGCAGCGCTATATTTTTCACGAATATTGTTTTGAAATTGGATGATGCGGGGATCGAGATTAGTTAATTGGATTGATTCATTGGTCATAATAAAACCTCATTTCTTATTAATGTTAGCTTGATTAACTGTTTGTAATACTAACTCTTTAAAGTTAGTCTGTCAAACAATTTTAATAACTAATTAAATTTGGTATACTTAAGACCATGGAGTGTGAGAATATGACAGATATAGAAGCAACAATTGCATTATTTCACCAAGTCGTACGCGGGGAAGAAGTGTTGGTACGTGAAAAAATGGCCAACCATGTGCCGACTCAACAACTGATGGTTTTAACATACATTGCTACCCATCCGGGTATTATTCAACGTAACATTGTTGAACTTATTGGACGCAAAGCGGCGACGGTATCGGTGATGCTTAAAAATATGGAGCAGCAGGGGTTGATTATTCGTCAAATACCGAGTGATAATTCGCGAAATAAAAATATTTTTGTAACTGACGATGGGCAAAAGCTTGCTGAGACGTTCAAAGCAACGCGACAGCGAGTGCATCAAGAAATGTTAGCTAACTTATCGGCTGATGAACGACAGCAATTACAACAATTAGTTGCAAAAGTAAAAATACCAAGTTAGTCAGTCGATTGTGGCAGCAATATTGATGTGTGGGGAAGTTAGCGAACCAGGCTGTGTTGATAGGAAAGGTAAAAAGTGCCTTGTCGGTTTTTATTGGTGCTTGAAAAAGTATAAGTTTATTGTCGATTCGACTTGTGCCGTGACTGTTGATCTTACCGGAGTTATATAAAAACAGATGAAAAGTGCGCCCGTTTTCAAATGATTAACTGTATAATAAGACTGATAACAGTAGTTAAATCGAATGGAGTGGAAGTCACCTATGAGTGTATCATTACGAACTGCAACCATGTCAGACTTACCAATTATTGTGGATATTTATAATCAAACGATTCCGAGTCATCAAGTGACGGCCGATCTTAAACCGGTCACAGTGGATCAGCGGCGCAACTGGTTTTTGAGTCATAATCCGGAACATTATCCAATGTGGGTCGTTATTAAGGATGACTTAGTAGTTGGTTGGGTTAGCTTATCACCGTTCTATGGTCGGGCCGCCTATGCAAAGACTACCGAGATTTCAGTGTACTTGGATCGCAGTGTGCAGGGCCAAGGAATCGGAAGTCAGGTTTTGACATTAGTGCCCAAGCAACTACCAGTACTGGGATTAACCACAATTGTTGCTTACATCTTTTCAAGCAACTTACCGAGCATCAAGCTGTTCAAAAAATTTGGCTATGAACAGTGGGGCTTTCTGCCTGAGATTGCTGAATTAGGCGGTCGTCCTAATGATTTAGTGATTTTAGGACAACATTTCAATTAAAAAATAGCCGTGATACCGCTTACATACGGCTAAAAAGTTAACAAAGTGTAGGATTGCCGTAAAAAACATGTTAAAATTGAGGTCGAGTGTCTAAGTAGTTTGACGCTTGCTGTTGTTGCTAGAATTCTTTACTGGTATGGTACTGGAGGCATTCTTGGTGAAAAAGAACGAGCCAAATTGGTTAGTGGTCTTACGAACAGTAATGCCACTTGGGCTTAGCTATATTCCCATTGGGTTAGCTTGTGGGGTGCTATTGCATGCGGCCGGGTTCAACCATTTACTGACGGCGTTAATTTCGGTAATGGTCTTTTCCGGCGGCGCCCAATTTTTAATTGCATCGATGCTGACGATTAACGCACCGATGACAACCATTATTTTGATGATGTTTTTCTTGGAGTTACGATACGCTTTACTAGGTTCCAGCTTATCGCGGTACTTGAAGGGGCAATCGTTACCGTTTATTTTTACGTTTGCATTTTCGATGAATGATGAAAATTATGCGGTTAATTACTTGAAGTTTGCAACGGATAAACACTGGAAACCGTCGCAAGCCTTATTGGTCGAGCACTATTCGTTATTATTTTGGACGGTAAGTAATATTATCGGTAGCTTGATTGGTAGTGCACTGACGATTAATCTCCAAGTAGTGGATTTTGCTTTAACGGCGCTATTCATTTATATGGCAATTATGCAAACTAAGAGTCGCTTGATTATCTTGGTTGCCGCGTTGTCAGGTGTTCTAACGATTGGTTTTCTGGTCTTGATGAAGAGTACATTGGGACTGGTTGTCTCAACGTTACTTGCATCGTTGACCGGTTACTTTATTGAACGTTACTTGTTAGCACATAAGCCAGAAAGTCATTTACTTTATAAGGTTCACGATCCTACTGGCCAAGCTGCCATGGAAGAATCTGACAAGTAAGGCACAGAGGGGTTTTTCTTATGCAATCAGTCAGCTCAATGAGTAGTATGGACCATTTTTGGTTGGTCATTTTTTGTGCGTGTGTGGCCTTTATACCAAGGTTCTTTCCACTACTATTCTTTACGAAGCGCAAAATTCCGGAATGGTTTAATGAATGGATGCGGTTTGTACCCGTCTCGCTATTCACGGCGTTAGTTGTTAAAAGTGTCTTTATCGATAGTAAGTATGCGGTGATCACGTCTGGTAATTTAGGCATGATTATTTCTGCCATCCTCGTTGGGTTTGTGGCTTATCGAACCCGTTCAATGACGTTGTCAGTTGTGATTGGCTTAGTTTCAGTGATGGTTTTCGTGTTATTAATTCATATCTAGCTTTAGTTGGAACTGGGTGATCCGGTTCTTTTTTATTATGCCAAAGGGGGGATAATGATGGCGTGGTTACTAGTTTTTTTACCAGGATTAATGGCTGGACTTGTCCAGGGTTTGACCGGGTTTGGTGCGGCAATCGTTATGATGATTTTTTTACCACAACTTTTTCCAATCGCGCAAAGTGCGGCGGTGGCTGGCGTTATTATGGCGGCTAGTGTCCTGACTCTCGTTTGGCGTAATCGGCACCATATTCATTTGCGGCAAATTATCATCCCATTTATCGTTTATGCGAGCGTGGCGGCTTATTCGGTGCATTTGGGTCAGGTACTAGACGTTCAATTGTTGCGCCGCTTGTTGGGGGCACTACTATTAGCATTGGCATTATATTTTAGCTTTAGCAAACGTGCGGCGACCCAAAGCTATCCGTGGTGGTTAGCTGGTCTGTTTATGATTGTCTCCGGCTTTTTTAACGGTTTGTTTGGTATCGGGGGGCCATTAATGGCGTTATATTTTCTATCACTTGCTGATACAACTGCGGATTACTTGGGTAATTTGCAGACCTTCTTTTTAATTGATGTCATATATATTTCGACGGTCCGGGCACTAAACGGTATTCTGACCCCAGTCTTGATCCCCCATATTTTGATTGGTATGTTAGGTGCGGTGATTGGGACGGCAATTGCGGCGCGAATTTTACCACGGTTGCCGATGGTGGTCGTTCGGCGATTAATTTATTTATTCATTGGGCTAAGTGGCGGCTATTACCTACTGGTCTAGTTGTGATGGACTGGTAAGGCTACATATACTTCATGCTGATGCTGCATTTCGTACAGTTGTTCAATACTAAACGGGCTTCACAAGAACTTTTATCTTGTGAAGCCCGTTTAGTATTGAAATTAATTTGCTAATCTTCGTCGGTAATCGTCCCTAAACCATACTCATATAACAGTTCGTCTGTTCGATTGAGAGTGAAGCGCTGACTGAGTGCGAAGATAATGAGCGCATCCCATTCATCCTTGGCATAAAGGACGGCGTAACCGGTTCGCTTGAGCATCGTGTTGAGCTCGGTTAGGGTTAGTTGAAAACCGAATCCGAGGGCGATGATGCGGGCCCGGTTTGGGCGGCGCTTGCCATCAAAGTACTGATAGCCGATTGAGGGGGTAAGGTTGGCGCGCCGAATTACTTGGCTTTTAGTGACGTGCTTGATCTGAATAAGTTCGGCGAGATATTCCGCCGGGTTGGTGCGAATAAAACTACTGGCCATATTCGTCATAAATTGGTCGGCCTCACTTGCATGTTTGATTTCGTTAAACAATTCCCTAGTTGCGCGTTCTACCACGGTTGTTTGCCCCCTAATACCCTTATTTGATTAGTATTAGTGTACCAGAATCTATTGCAATTTAAAGGTCAAATGACGATCGCTAAAATAACTGGGATTATAAATGAGTTCAACGGTACCATCGGCTTTAGCTTGGCCGGTCATAGTACCACTGACAGAGCCACCGGCAGTTAAATCGCCACTATCCAGTTGGTTGTTTTCATCCATGTTAAATTCATCTAAGCTAGTTTGATTACCGGCTGCCTTGATTTCAAAGTCGAATGGATTATAGCTGACTTTATCCTTGCCGATATTTTTGAGTGACACGGTGACCGTATAGTACTGATTGCCAGTTTTAGGATCATTACTATTCAGCGTGGTGGCGGTTTTAACATTTGTGACGGTGACTTGGACATTGTCGATTGTGGCTGTTTCACCAACTTTGTACGTGGTAGCCGTTGCCGATTCCTTAGCCGCTGTTGATTTTTTCGCTACTTTTTTGGTGGCAGTGGCTTGGGTGTTCGTCGTATCTCCGGGTGTATTAATGATTCCAATAATTAGCAAGGCCCCGAGAATGATTAAAACCCAGGCCCACCATTTTTGATACCAAGCTTTAGTTGTTTTCATGAATTGACCTACTTTCTTAACGCTAAGCCGCCTGCAATGATAATGAGCACGCCACTTAAAATACCGAAGAAACCGACAAAGACGAAGTTGAGAATCCCACAAAGGATAGTTAGCCATCCCATTAAAATATGATTACGATTAATAAAGATGCTTAAAATAATGGCCAGGATCGAAACAATAATACAGCCAATCCCCAGGTTACTAATACCAGCAGAACCACTAGCTTCTAAAGCGCTACCGATACCACCGATGGTCATGGCTAACAGACCTGCGATAATGCCGAAGATGCCGCCAATGATCCCCAATACTAACTCGGCTATTCGTGGACGTGACGTGGATACAGTGATTTCATTGTTCTCGTATTTTGACATTGTAATTCCTCCAAAAGTATGGTTATGATAAAAGTTAATAATTTGTTCGAAAAAGGGGGGAGCAGGGTGTTACCGATTGTTCAAGCCATGCAATTGTTAAGCGAGGCCGGCTATGAGCCATTAGGACCGTTAGTTGCGCAGCGTGAATTTCCGTTACTGGTTAAGAAGCAACAGGTCGTTTCGGTGGCCAAACTTGTAGATCCTGAAAATATCCCGGTTTTACAACGCTTGAAACAGCAGCCGATTCCCCGAATGCCCCGCATTGAGGCGTTGCTAACGGCGGCTGATTGCATTGTAAGCGTCGAGACTTTGATCAATGGGCAAACCCTGGCAGATCGATTGCGGGCACACGGACCGTTTTCCCCCGAGATGACGGTCCGTGTCGCGCAAGAATTGTTGGTAACGCTACAGGCGTTGGGCCAACAACAAATTGTGCATCGGGATCTTAAGCTAAGTAACGTAATGGACTATCGGGACCATTACTATCTGATTGACGTCAATGCAGCGCGACAATATCATGCCGAACAAGAAAGTGATACCCGGTTATTAGGTACGAGCGGATTTGCTGCGCCTGAAAACTATGGCTTCGCCCAAACGGATCAACGGAGCGATCTGTATTCGTTGGGGATTGTTCTAAACTGCTTGTTGACTGGTCAAGAGCCGAGCGGGCCGTTAGATGCAACAACACTGACACAAGATTCAACATGGGCCCCGATTATTATGAAGGCCACGGCCCTCGACCCACAGCAACGATATCAAAGTGCCACTGCCATGTTAGCTGCATTACCTGGTCATGATCACTATCGGCCGCACCATCAATCAGTGATTAAGCGAATACAAGTCCAGCAATGGTGGCCGCAAGCCAAACGAATTTTACAAATCGGGTTGTGGGGCCTCTACGGTTTGCTCGTGATTGTGGCGATTAGTACTGGTTTTGATCAGACAACGTGGCACGCACGAGTTGATTTTTGGGTCACGGGTTTTATGCTCATTGGCGCGCCACTGATTGCGCATTATGCCAATCGGTGGTTGCAGCGTCATTGGTCGGTATCACGCTGGCATCGGTATCGATGGTGGCTACGAGTAGCAGAAGCCATCTTTATATTTTGGGTGTTGGGCCGTGATGGATAAGTGTACGTAGGCTGGTTAACCAATTGCTAGTACAATAATTAGCATAGCGGTTAAGTACGCAAAAGGCTTATGCAAAATGCATAATTTGATAGTCACGATTTTGGTGGCTGTGAGATAGAAGATAAGCATTAAATTATGAAATGTGGCGAGTCCGGGACAAAACTAATTGTGTTCAGTTTCTTAAGCGAAGACTTCAAGAAGCTGGGCACGATTTTTCTGTCTTTATTATCGAAACGTTACGCCAAAAGGTTGCTTGCTCCGCCTAATCAAACTCCAGCAATTATTCCAAGTGCCGTAATAATCGCCGAATTTCTGTTAATGCTTGCAAATAGACCATCCTTTGTTCCATTCTCATTACATTTGTGGTTTGGCGTAAGGGAAGATGGTGAAAGCGACTATGAAAGTCAGTGATATATTTTCATGATTATTTGAGGGTGTCGTTGGATTTATGTTACAATGCTAACCGTTGACGATTGATAATATAATTATATTTAATTTAATGTACGAAAGGAATATTTTGCCGAAATGAATTTGAAACTAAGCGATGGTTGGCGACACTTAGTTGGGTGGAGCTTTATTCTCCTAATGGTAGCAACGGCGACGTTACGCCACGATGCGGAGATTATTTTACCTGAAATTGGGGCGCTGACCGCCGGAACGTGGGTTTATCGCAAAAATGAATGGGTCCAGCAACCATTGAAACTATTTTTAGTGCCATCAGGAACTGCAATTATTGGTTTCTTAGTCAACCAGTTGTCGTGGACATACACGTTAAAGGTGATGGTGGGCCTATTATTGATGTTGCTATTATTGAAAGGGTTAAAATCAAATTTAGCGCCGGCTTTTGCAACCGGATTATTGCCAATTATTATTAACGCGACGCACTGGTCATTCATCGTGGCCATTCTCTTTTGGACGCTTTGCTTGATGACGGGGGCTTGGATGCAACGTCCGAAACAGCTACGACAAGTGACGGTAACTGCGGTTAATTATTGGCAGATGCTTGGTTTTATCAGCTTAGTATTCGTTTGGGTGGGGCTCGTTTGGTTAGCAGGACAACCCCAGATGGCGGCGATTCCACCCGTAATTGTTGTCTTTTTTGAATCTGCTCAGCAGCCTGAATATTCGGCTACTATGGCGATTAAACAATGGTTAGCATTGTCAGCTGCTGCCAGTGTTGGTGTTGGCATCCACTTATTGTTTGCATCATGGCTGTTAACGACAGTTATTGCACTGCCATTGGTGTACCTCTGGCTGCGAATGCTTAACCTGAAATTACCGGCGGCCTATGCTTTTCCATTGCTAGCACTTGTGCTACCAGCGAATATGTTTGATAAACTGCCCCGATCGGCGGGACTAGCTGCAGCCTTCTTCTTAGGCACGCTACTTATTTACCGGCAGATTTTGAGCTGGGTACGGACGACGGCCACTGAAAGTTGAATTTAAGTCACTGAATAACAAAAAACCAACTACTTCGTACTTTGAAGTAGTTGGTTTTCGTTATTGTTAGTTAAGCTTTATTAATCCGATTATCGGCATACATGTATTTCCGGGTCATTGGTAAGGTCCGTGATGAAGCACCCTTAGTTACGAGGTACTGCATGACGTCAATGTTACCAGACTGGAAGGAAGCGGCACAGGCTTGTAGGTAGAGATCCCACATGCGAGTGAAGCGCACGCCCATCTTTTCTTCGATGGCAGCGCGCTTGGCATTGAAGTTTTCATCCCAGATTTCAGTCGTCCGTTGGTAATGACGACGGAGGGTTTCAACATCAGCGACTTGTAAGCCAGCATCAACGATGTGTTGCAAGTTTTCAGTCATCCCGGGAACGTAACCACCTGGGAAAATGTACTTGTCTAACCAACCGTTAGTAGCGCCACCTTGTTGCCGGGTGATTCCGTGTAATAAGGCAACCCCGTCGGCTTTAAGATAGTGGTTAACGCGTTCAAAGTACATTGCTAAGTTGTCCTTACCAACGTGTTCGAACATCCCAACACTGGTAATGTAGTCGAATGTTTCGTCGCCAAGTTCACGGTAATCTTGTAGCCGGACTTCAGCAACGTCGCTGAGGCCTTCATCTTGGATGCGTTTAGCAACTAAGTTATATTGTTCTTGCGATAAGGTGACCCCGACGACCTTTAAGCCGTATTCCTTAGCGGCGGTCAACATTAATGTTCCCCAACCACAACCAATATCTAACAAAGTCTTGCCAGGTTGTGGATTGAGCTTTTGAATAATGTGGTGAACCTTATGAATCTGAGCTTCTTCTAACGTATCAGTGTCGTGTTTGAAGTAAGCACAAGAATAGGTCATCGTTGGATCAAGCCACATCTTGTAGAAGTCGTTACCAACATCGTAATGACTTTGGATGTCTTGTTGACTCTTCTTTTCAGAATGCGATTGTTTAGGCATAAACTTCTTGAACTTGGAATTGTTGAAAAAGCTTTCTGCCGATTCATAGGCGGATTCGATTAACTTTTGAATGCTGCCATCAATTTCAATTTTGCCATCCATGTAGGCTTCACCAAGGGCAATCGAAGCATTCCTAGTGATTTCACGCATGGGAATGGCTTCTTTAAAAGTCACCGTGACTTCTGGTGTGCCTTCACCATAAGTTTCACTACTTCCATCCCAGTAGTTGACTGTGACGGGCATATTGAATGAGTGGCTTAAAAGGGTGTGGTAAAAGGTTTTTTCTAGCATTGCAATAAGGATCCTTTCTTCGTAAAATACACTAATTATTATACGCTTATGAAAACAGTTTTGTAAGCACAACGAATCACGACCTGATTCATAAACATGTTATAATAAACTAATTACAAAATCAGTTGATGGGGGTGTCGTGATGAAAAGATGGATGTGGATCGTGTTTGCGGTAATTATCGCTGTGGGGGTTGGTAGTTACTCATACACGCGGTATCGTCTACAGGAAGACTCATACACGGCTGAAATGCGAACTGGTGAACAGGCGTTGCAAGCGCGCAATTATACGTTAGCGGAAACGAGTTTTACACACGCGACGCGGACCAAGGCTAGCAGTGCTGAAGCGCAGCGTTATCTAACTCAGACGCAGACTTACGTTGATGGGCAACAAGCCTTGAATGCGCGTAAGTTTGATGCGGCTAAGCGGAACTTTACAACGGTCAAGAATACGAAACGTGGTGCCACGACCTTAATTAGTCAGGCTCAAGCTCAGCTCACGTTGATTCAAAAAGTGCAACGCAAGCGAAAGGTTTATCAGCAGGAATATCAAAAGGCCGCAGAGTTGAATAAAGCCAATGAATTTACAGATTCTAACGTAGTGATTGCTAAGTTATTGCAGGATAAGCAATTTAAGCAACGTTACTATCAGGATATTCGGAAAAATGTACTCAATTTACAGAAACAAAACAAGGCGTCACTCAAGACGCTGACAGGTTCAACGCCGGTCATCCCGAGTGCGTCACAAGCTGTTACGGGGATGACTGGTAGCAATCGACAGACACAGCGGACGCCGGCAACTAATCAAGCGACGACATCTTCATCATCGGCACCGGCTTCAGCCAATCATTCATCGGCTTCATCCAGTGCGGCTAGCAGTAGTTATAGTGATAGTCAGGTACAAACGACGCGTGCAGAATTAACAGCCCAGGGGTTAGATGGCAGTAGTTATAGTGATGCGCAAATTCGTGCGATTCTTCAGCGTGCGACTGATCAACATCTCTCACTGGCTCAGGCGGCCCAAACGATGAATTATAGTTCTGATCAGATTCAGGCTACCCGTGCCGAATTAGCTCAAGCCGGCTTCAATGCTAACCAGTATACTGATGCTCAAATTGAAGCCATTTTGCAACAAGCAAGCTTACAGCATATGTCACTGGCTCAAGCTGCCAAGTCATTACAGTAATATAAGCAAATTAATAGTGGTATGGAAGCCCACCTAACAATCATCGATAAAACACCTACTTTTAGGTGTCAATCGGTGATTTTTTTATAAAAACTGTTATAGAATGTAGGAGTAAGGACGGAGAGCTTCCGTTCCTAACATTTTGGATCCACGGGGGCGGTCATTTTATATTGGTATTGACCTTTTTTTAACGCTGATATGTCAAAATGAGTATAAAAATGACTATTTTGTGTACTATTTTTGTTTGATGCTATAGAATATTAACAGATTAGGGGGTTAAGGTGCCCGTTGATGAGTGAATTAATGGCAGACCAAGTTGATGTAATTTGGTAAAGTAGTTTGGTCATCAATGGTGAGCATCGAAATTCAGTATGATTATTAATAAACATGTAATGCGCAGTACGAATGAGAAGCAAGTTCTGCAGCAGGTTATTAATGAAGGACCAATTAGTCGGAGTCAAATTTCACGGAATTTGAGTTTGAACAAAGTCACCGTTTCTGATATTTATAACCAGTTGTTGCGAACTCAATTCATCAAGGAAATTGGGTGTGGGGTCAGCACGAAAAATGGCGGCCGCAAACCGGTTATGGCAGAGTTAAACGTGAATTATGGCTTTGTAGCTAGTATCGATATGTCAGCCGATGCAGTTAAGCTGATGTATTCACGGTTAAATGGTAAAATCTTACATTTTCAAAGCTTTAAGACGAGTGATATGACATTGACGGATGTGATTGATTTGATTGAAGACCAATTACGTAATGTTGATGATTATGGCACGATTCATGGACTGATGGGGGTTGCCATTGCGCTGGACGGGATTATTTATGAGAATAAGATCCTCAAGACGCCAATTAAGGGGTTAACTCACTTTGACTTAGCGAAGTATTTACGTGATAAACTGCGGATTCCGGTCGTCCTTGAAAAGAAAGCTAACTTAACGGCCGTTTTTGAGCGTGACTTCCATGATAATGAAATCTTCGACAACGTCGTTTCGGTGGTTGTTCGAGATCAGATTCATGCTGGTATCGTAGCTGACTCACGGCTTTACTCCGGTCATGAAGGTGAAGCAGGCGAAGTGGGGACTGCTTTGTTAGAAGACCGGCACGTTGAAGACCACTTAGCCTCAGTTAACGATTACGCTTCTGAAACAGCACTGTGGGCACGGTTGAAAGCTATCAAGCAAGTTGATCGGTTAGATTTAACAACCGTCAAGCACGACTATATTAACCACAATCCAGAAGTTACAAAGGTCTTTGATGATTTTGTCTACTACCTATCTAAGGTGATTGCCAATGTCTCAACGGCATTTGCACCCGATGTGGTTGTTTTGAATACGACCGTTTTGGAGATTTTGCCACAATTACTAACCAATATTCGGGAGAATACGGGCAAGTTAACGTCACCAAGTCGGCAAGTACCAATTATTGCAACTAAGAACGTGCAATCAGCGGCCTTGTTAGGTGGGGCTTCGGTCATTATTCATCAAGCACTCGGGTTAGAAAGCTTGAAGATGCAATTCTCATAACCGATTAAGTGTAAACCTAAACGAACGCGTGAAGTTTATCAGGTGATTAGTGATAAATTTCGCGTGTTTTTTTGTTGGATTACGGCGGCCCTTTTTATTTTTATTACTCTGGCTTTCCGTTAGAATAGAAGGAAGGGATAGTAGAGGGGTGGATTTTGTGGAATTTTGGTCACAGTTAATACACAATGTACGCTGGCGGCGCGCCTGTGTGTTAGCGTTAATCATTTTAACGTTGTATTTGGCTTCGAGTATGATGAGTATTATTTTATTAACGTTTATTTTTACGTTTTTGGTGACACGATTGGTGCGTAGTGTGCGCCGGTGGGTGAAGATTCCACCGACTATCATTGTCATTGCCGTCTATGCATTAGTTATTTTAGGGATTTACTTTGCCGTATCGATTTATTTGCCACAACTGATTAAACAAACTTTTTTGACGTTTGAATCAGTCTATCGTTTTTATCAGAATCCGTCACATGACACTAACCAGTTGTTAACGTGGGTCACGTCGTATTTCCAAGAATCGGACTTACTCAAACAATTAAAGGGTGGCATTTCGGTTGTCTTTCAATACATTACGAACATCGGTAATATGGGGTTAACGTTCTTCCTATCGTTTGTGTTAAGCTTCTTCTTTACCATTGAGGATCATCAAATGCGCGTCTTTACCAAGCGCTTTTTGACGAGTACCTTTGGGTGGTTCTTTCAAGACGTTCAGTTCTTTGCCAAAAAGTTTGTGAATAGTTTTGGCGTTGTTTTGGAAGCACAGTTCTTGATTGCGATTGTCAATACGGTGATCACGGTGGCTTTTATGGCAATCTTGAAGATGCCTCAACTGATTAGCTTGGGATTAATGATTTTTATTTTAAGTCTGATTCCGGTTGCTGGGGTGATTATTTCAGTCGTACCGCTAAGTCTGATTGCTTATTCGGTCGGTGGCTTGCGCTATGTGGTCTATATGCTCTTAATGATTTTGGTTGTGCACGCCCTAGAAGCTTACGTCCTGAATCCCAAGTTTATGTCGAGTCGTACGGAACTGCCCATTTTTTATACGTTTGTGGTGTTACTTGTCAGTGAGCGTCTGTTTGGTGTCTGGGGATTGATCGTCGGTGTGCCGATTTTTAACTTTATTTTAGACATTATCGGCGTGAAACCGGTTCACCGGCCACGGCCTAACATTAATCTGAAAAAAACGATTACTTTCCACCCGGATTCTGAAAATAAGCGCTGATATTGTTTTGATTTTTCGCTTTTTCAGTGTAAAATAGGGTGAGTAAATAACTTAAGAAAGAGGTCATTAACTGCTATGGCAAAATTAGTATTGATTCGTCACGGTCAAAGTGAATGGAACTTATCTAACCAATTTACTGGTTGGGTTGACGTTGATTTAAGCGAAAAGGGTGTTGAAGAAGCTAAGGCTGCTGGTCAAAAAGTTAAAGAAGCAGGCTTAGAATTCGATTACGCCTTTACTTCAGTTTTGACTCGTGCCATCAAGACTTTGCACTATGTGCTTGAAGAATCCGACCAACTTTGGATTCCAGAAACCAAGACTTGGCGTTTAAACGAACGTCATTATGGTGCATTACAAGGTTTGAACAAGAAGGAAACCGCTGAAAAATACGGTGACGACCAAGTTCATATCTGGCGTCGTTCTTATGATGTTTTACCTCCATTATTGAGCGCTGATGATGAAGGCTCAGCTGTTAACGATCGTCGTTACGCTGACTTAGACCCTAACATCGTCCCTGGTGGCGAAAACTTGAAGGTTACCTTGGAACGCGTTATGCCTTTCTGGGAAGACCAAATCGCACCTAAGTTATTAGATGGCAAGAATGTAATTATTGCTGCCCACGGTAACTCATTACGTGCCTTAAGCAAGTACATCGAACAAATCAGTGATGATGATATCATGGACCTTGAAATGGCTACTGGCGAACCAGTTGTCTATGACTTTGATGAAAAGTTAAAGGTTCTTGGTAAGGAAAAGTTAGGCAAATAATTTAATAGTTATTTACTAGTTTTTTGGAGCACTCCGCTGTCTCAGGGGAGTGCTTTTTTGGGCGCTGAGGTCTGATAACGTGGGATAGGGTTGGCATTTAGTGGTAAATGGACGCTAAATGGACACTATCTAGAAAATAGAAATTAAAAAGCAGAAAATAATTTACTATCCCCCAATCCCCCCTTAGCTCCCATACGAGAGGTCAGTTGACATTTTATTAATTGTATCAATGGCTGGAACTTTATATCAGACATGAATAGTATTCAGATAAATAATGCATAAGGATCAGGTGTAAAAAATGAGTGAAGCAACTAATGAAGTAACGCAACGCGAGATGGTGCGGATTATTAACCAGTTTCGCAAACAAGGTTTTAAGGGCACTTACGTTAATTTTCAGCACGTAGTAGACGAAGAAGCATCATATTTTGTAGTGATGAGTGATGAAAATAATAGTAATCAAGGTCTGTTTAAAATTGATTTATTAAGTGGTGATATTGTCTTTCAATATATGTTGGATGAGAATCACGCTGTTAGTAATGATTAGTATTAGTATTAACGCCCATCATCTTAGTTAAATGGCTAGATGATGGGCGTTGTTTTTTGAGTTAATCGGCTCTTTTAATACGTTATATTGAACAATTTTCTAATAATTATAATTACATCATAGGAGACTAAACATCTTATCGGGTTAGGGTGATTAATTGGGCAAAAAATTCGAGTTGAATTTGTGATCTACCATCAAAACTTATTTCATTTTAAGAATGTGATTGTTGCCCGAATTGTCAAATCAAGTGCAACATACCTGACCCATCCCTAAACATTGGTCTAGTTAATCAAAGTCTGGCAAGATATCCATCGCTGATTTATAACCTAGGATTTTACGTGGTCGTTGGTTGAGTGCATCTTGGATAGCTTGGATTACCGGGAGTGTTAGGGACTTCATTGACTTGCCCTTAGGGATGAACTCCCTGATCGACTGGTTTTGATTCTCATTAGTCCCTCGTTCCCAAGGTGAATATGGGTGTGCAAAATAGACCGTTGTCCCTTGTACCTTGGACAAGTCGGCGAACTCAGCACCGTTGTCAAACGTTAGCGTTTTAAAGTGCTCTGGACCGTAATCATCAATCGCATCTTGAACAGCTTGGCGACAAGTGTCGGCGTGATAATTCGAAATCTTGAGAATGATTTCATAACGGCTAACACGCTCCGTCAAAGTCAACAGGGCTGGTTCACTGGCAACCCTTTTCCCCTTGACCAAGTCACCTTCCCAGTGACCGATTTCAGTCCGGTCATTAGCGGCAGTTGGGCGGTCTTCAATGGATTTGCCAAAGCTCCGTTTATTCTTACGTTGATGGGTTTTGCGACCTGATTTCACATGGCGTCGAAGCTTCATCGGCAGGTCGCTATTCGTCACATCTAGCAGTCCAGCATCGATGTAGCGATAGACGGTCGGCGTTGACGGGCAAGGACGATCAGGCCAAGCCATTTTGTACGTGTGAACGCAGGTGTCGACGCTCTGTGTCCGAGGCTTTTTATGGAGCTCGCTAGTCAAGTAATCGAACAACTCGGGAGCCTTATCTGTCCAGCTAACCGCATGACAAGCGGCACGGCGGTCGACGTGAAGTATTTGGGCTGTCTCGGCGTAGTAAGGGTGGTAGGCTTGTGGTTGGCGCCGATTTGACGGGTGGCGCCACGCTTGAGTTCACGCGTGATAGTACTCCGGTCGCGATGAAGCTTTTTGGCGATCTGACTAGCGGGCCAATTTTCATTGTGAAGGGCCATAATTTCGCCTCGTTCGCATGGTTGGAGTTGTTGGTAAGTTCTAGACGTGGTATTCTGGTTTTGGGTCATGAAGACATTCCTTTCTTAGTTCGTGGTTGATTTAAGAATAGGTCTTCATGGCCTTTTGGTCTAGTTTTTTATATGTTGCACTTCAATTTTAAATCCGGTAAGTTATTTTACCTCCAAATAAGATATAATTAACTTTGTATAAGTAAATAATGAACGATAATTATTGATATTTAGTAATGATTAAATGCGGGGGAAGTAAAATGCACTTTTGTCCAAATTGTGGTGTAAAAATAACAAATAAGGTCAACTTTTGTCCAAACTGTGGACAAAAATTAAATTCTATTGTCGAAACGACGGTAAGCACGACAAAATCAGAAAATGAAAGTGATAATCGTGCAGTTGTAGGGGAGAAAAAAGTTCAGCACAAATTTTTATCAGGTTCCCATGATGAACCATCTCGAGAGCAACAACTATTGAATGACCAATTAAGCAGAGCTTTGAAAACTTTATATTCCATATTATTAAGTACCTTTGATGCTCCACGTAGCAATGGTACGTTAGAACAAAACTTTGGACGAATTCGAGTTCGAAGTTCAGATAAAATTAAAGGGTATGATTCAGATGAATTAGCTAAGCGTGTGGAGCCACTCTGCCGACCCAATTATGTGGCAACTTCGGCAGATGTCCAATTCATTCAAGAATTAATGAAAAAATATGAAAATTATTTTCAGAAAAGCAAGCTTGAAAATATCTTAAATATGTTATCAGGACAATCAAGTACGGCGATTGTTGATGATAAACATTTAAATCGCGTTCAAGAATATTTACATGTGGACCGTGGCAATTTAGAGCAAGATTTTCATGATGTATTGATGCAGTTCAATAATCAACGCGGAAAGCTGGCGTTTTTGGTTGGAAATGTGGGTGACGGAAAATCCCACTTAATTGGGTATATGAAGTCACAGTACCCAGATGTTTTTAGTCTGAACAAAATAAATATTCATTACGATGCAACTGAAAGCTTTGACCCTCAAAAGACAGCGATGGACACACTAATGGAATTATTACAGCCGTTTTCTGATAATTATGTGGAGAATAATCGTGAAAATTGGGTCGTTGCCATTAATATGGGTATTTTGGTGAACCTAATCAACCGAATGAAAGCATCTGGACAATTTACTAAGCTATTGTCATTTTTGGCTGAGACGGGAATTACAGAACAATCGTCAAGTCTCCATATAACTAAGAACGACTTTTTTGAATTACTGTCGTTTCGTTCTTATCCTGTATTTCAAATTGATGAAACTGGGGTCAACAGTGCTTTTTATGATGAGCTATTCAGCAAAGTTACAGTGCAGTCTGAAAGTAATCCATTCTATAATGCATATCTTGAAGATAAAGAAAAACACATTGTCCATCTGACACACCATAATTATGAATTCTTTAGTAACAAAAACACGCAGAAAGCTTTGAAATACTTATTAATCAAGGTGCAAGTAGAATCTAAAGTGATCATTTCCACCCGAGCGTTATTGGAATTGATTCATGATATCCTGATTCCGGCTAAATTAGAAGAGCATCAAGTGATAAATTATGAAGGATCATTACCATACTTGTTATTTGCAGGTTTTGGCGACTCCCCGTTAATTAAGAAAATCAACGAATTTGATCCAATTGATTTTCAAAATGATCAGATTGAACGGCTGACAACTAAAGTCTATAGTTCGCAGCGGCAACTGAGTGATTTAGCGCACGATGTTTTAGATCGTGATGATCTTCAGAATATCCAATGGTTGTGGAGTTACATTAGTGAGGAAAGTGGAGATCCTAGTGGAAAAATCGATTTTAGTGAAAAAGTTGGATTGTTGATCCGGATTAAATATTTGGTTGATTATCAGGATGCTGCATTTAATGATCAGTATTACCTAGATTATTTGAAACTTATAAGAGATGCCAGAGAAAATGGACAACGGGCTGAGTCAGTACGACAATTATACAAGCTTATCAAGGCGTTTGTCTATCAGTGGTGCGGCAGTCCAAAGAGTGATTTTGTTTATACTTTTATTAACGAAGAGAAAAAGTTTGGGATTGCAATTCCATTTGATATGAACTTTACAGGTGTTACAGTAGTTGGAAATAATGTCGTTTTGAGTCTTAAAAATTCGGATGTTAACACAAGTTACTCGTTGTCCGTCGATTATGATTTATTCAAGCTGATTGAAACAGTGAATCAGGGGTATTTATTGAAGAATAAGGATAAGCGGCAATTTGTTAATGTTGCTAATTTCATTGAGAACATTATTAAGAGCAATCGAGCAGTCAAGGAAACTGTGATTGGAAATATTGAAACTAAGGAATTTTATCGTCTGACGGATGATGGCTTTGAAGTCGAAATGGAGGCTATGAATTAATGAATAACTTGGTGTCTGAGCTTGGCCGTGCACTGAATTTTGATAAAACACTGAAGTATAAGCATGATATCAGTACTTGGTTGCTACCGTTTTATACAAGAAATCCGGAGCGAGTAAAATTCACTGAAGGGTTTGGGGCCATTGTAGGAGTAATTGCCCGACAACTAAATGGTGAAAGCGTGGAAATGATTCAGAAACCTTTCGCACTGACGTCGACTTCTTTGGAGACCACTGTCGATACTGAAAAAGTGGCCGAGCTGTTTGATCGGAGCAATTATCAACAAATGCAAAGTGCTAAGTTACTACAGTATCAGCCACTATCAACGGATCAACAAAGCAAAGGTGAAATTAGGCTAGGCCTTTTTCTGATTCAACTGTTGAAACTACAGGATAACCAAGACTTTGTGAATGCATTTAAGGCCGAGCAACCGTTTAATTTGTATGAAAAGATTCTATACGAATCGTTAGCGAACTCGGATGAACATACTCAGGGAACTGATATGGTCTTTACTTTTTATGATCATGAATGGTTTAGTAAATGTTTTTCTAGAGATATTCAGCATTTCTTAACGAACAAAGACTATTTTTATCAACACATCGATGAACTACTAGAATTTTATTATTTCACGTATGTTATTCAATTAATCAGCCGTATTAGTGACGCAACAGAGCAAGAAACAATCATACCGCTCTACTTTACGTTGGAAAATGAACCTGTGTCGCAATCACGACTCTCAATTCAGCAAGGTTATCAATTAGTCTATCAGCACGGACAAGATTTATTAGTTGATATGGATGTTATAAATTACTTGAATGCGTTAATTCCAGCTGATTGTTTTTATTGGAAATCACAAATTTTAGATGAGACGTTCAAATATCGTATGGAACTAATGGATAATTTGAAGCAATTTATAGAAGCATATCGCGAACAAGTTCCAGAGGGAAAGCTAGATGATATCGAGTTTAATTATACAAGTTTGCCGTCTGCAATTAATACACTGAGAATGATCCTGGAAAAACAAAAGGGTGCTCCAGATTCACGATACGCTAAGTCATTGGACGAGATTGCGCAACAAGGATATATTCGGCAGCATGGTCGTTTAGGGCGCGTTTTTTCATTAAGTAATCAGACTGTATTGATGTTAACAGCTGCAATAGTTGGAAACCATAAGATGTTGTTAAAAGATGTTTTCAATGAGTTGCAACAACGCGGTGTCTATTTTGATCGCTTAAGTAGGGAAAGAGTCATTAGATTGTTTGAACGTGTCAATGTTTTGGAAAAACTGAGTGATAGTGGGGATGCACAATATGTTAAGGGAATACTATAAATTTTTAGGCAATCGGCTGATTGATTGGAGTCAAACAATCACTATACAGGCCGGAGACAGATATGTCTTAAACTTTGAGAATGATGATCAAGTAAGACAATTTATGAGCGTATTATCTGAATTTAATGACATTCATAATTTTCAGTTAATGGCTGAGCAGTCTGGTCCTAATGCGCTGGCATTTGACATAGATACAGATAGTCATATGCAACTAGTTGTTGTTTCCACAGTTGAGGTGACCCCTGATTATTTAGTTAATTTGAGAAATAGAATTGGACAACAGCAAGGTGTTTGGGAAAATACGGCGCTATTGTTTGTCTCAAATAAAGTTTTGGATAGTATCAATAGCGGTGCTAAGGACATCGGGCGTCAAGGAGGACCTTTTAATACGGGCGCGCTTAAACGTAATGTGCAAGCTACTGTCGATAAGAGTGAAAAACTCAGTAAAGACGATAAAGATGTTCTGAAATTTATGGTGAAAACCATTTATGATGGTGAACAAGAGCTTACGTTAATGGATTTTGCTGATGTGTACGGCATCATCGAAAAAGGTGAGTTGTCTGATTCTGACTACATTCAAATGGGGTATTTTCAAGATCAGGATTTATCCACATATTCATCTAAGGAAGAACGCTTAGCGGAAAATCATGCTGATTACGTGAATATTAGCTTGGCACATGGCTTTGGCGATGTACGTTCTCGAATTACTAAGATTGTTGATGGTGAGAAGCTCATCAGTGATTTATCTGGCAATAATTGGCAATCTGTTAACTATAAGCAAATTTTGGCAGGAAAAGAACGGTTAAAGCAGAATAAGAAAATCAGTTTAGTGTATGATGCAGAAATAATGCAGGGAATCAATGAAGACATGCTAATTTGGGATCGTCCAAAAGGAACTAGCAAAGCTGGGCAACGAACACGTTATATTATCGTGTTTAATGATAAACACCAAAACAAATTAACGGTTAAATTCCCCTTCGACGCTACAGTTCAAGATAAATGGATTACTCAGTCCAAAATCAATCATAAGCACTATACGGTTGGAACACATAAGAATCAGTTAGTGGTTGACTTTTCTGATTTGAAAACTAATGAACCTGAAAGTGTCAAAGTACGATATCGACACCATGATATTGGTAGTCTAGGCTTTACTTTTAATATACTGATATTACCCTTTACTGACAACAAAATATTGGGGTTGCGCCCATATTACAGAGTTAAAGTTAAAGGGGAGAAAAAGGCTAACTTAGAGATACCGAGTGATATGGACGAACTAATTTTAGGCTCTGGGATTCAATCTAAAAAATTGAATGTTGATAAAACAAGCCAACTTGATAATCTGATGCTCGGTCCAAATGATCAATTAAAGGCCGATCTCAGTCAATTATCGCTTGATGATGATAATGAAAGCTTTACAGTAACACTAGGTAGTGTTCCACTCAATTTTAATGTCTTTGATAATGATGATAATAAAATTCAGCCTAAAAGTGCGCTAGATATTGAACGTTATCGTCGCGAACATTCATATGATGGTCATTATCAGAATCAGCGAATCATTTTTGGTAGTGAAATCAGTAGTGTTTTTAACAATCAGAAAACTTTTTTTGATTTAGAAGAGAAACAAATTAATACTGAAACACTGATTGAAGATGGTGCTGAAATTTCAGCGCAATTGACAGAGAAGTATCGGCATTTATTTGGTGTTTTGAAGAAACGTATGACATTGATGAGCTTAATTAATTGGGATCAAGAGGTCATTGAGAGTGTACGTGATATTTTGGCTGAAGTCGAACAAGAAATTACACATACTGAAGACGGTGTAGAGTTACCGACAGAAGTCCGCAACATAAGCCGAATCGGTGAACATTGGAACAGTAGCCATGAAGTTAGTTATTCCCCCCTCAATCCGATGCAATTAAGCTATCAGCTTCAGGTGGAAAGCGATGTTCATGATGAAAAACTCTCCAGAACCTTAGAGCAGAAGTTATCCCCAATCCATCTGGTACCGTTTTTGAAACGCAATCAACTTAACTATCGTGCGTTTACTTCGGAAAATGCGCCACGGTGGTTGTGCTATTCAGAAAACAATAGATCAAAGTTCAGTCGGGTTTCGCAAGCGATTATTACAGAACGACTCAAAGATTTTAAGAAGCATTTCAATTACTTGTTTGATATTAATCCTCAGAGTACTTATAATATCAAGTTTGTTAATGTTACTGATGAAAAGCCGTTAATTAAGAGTTTAGTTGATTATTTGTATTCGGAAATTGAACAAGTAACTAAACGTCGGCAGTCTATCAATGAAATCAATCCAGTTAATGTTTATATGTTACGCGCTAGCCACGATGCCGTTAATTCCGACTTTAATGGATTTTATCAATTGAGTAACCGAGATGAATTTGCTGACTTCTTCACTGAACCATTGAAGAAAAATAAAGAAGTTTCCGATGAAGAAGTTCTTGAGCTGATGAAAGAAAAAATCAATGTCTTTTATGATTTTGAACCAGACGAAGGCTTTCACATTACTTTCTATCAATTTGCAAATGAATTAACATTAGATGGTGCCGATAGGTCAAATCTAGAGATGAACTATTCTTTAAATGGTGTCATTGGTGGTACAGAGTACACCAGTATTCAAGACAGTTTAAAAGATGGATTTGGAACTAAGGGGCTAAATGATGGTGATAGTGCTCAAGTAGTTCATTTTGCAGAATCCTGGAACGAGTTATTAGTGGCGACGGCGCAGAAGCATGTTGCGATGACCCATGGTATGACGTTGACGAATAGTATTGAAGAAGTGGATAGTCGTGATTTTCAAGCTCAATTTGATAAAAGTAATTGGGTAACAGTATTAAATCCAGAAGTAAAATTGGATTATTTTAATAAGTTAAGCCAAGATATTTATGTCATTCATTATACAGACTACACGAATTCAGTAAATTATGAGTCAATCACATTAACAAAGCAAGTCGATCAGTATCGCACAATTTTATCTGAGAATTTGCCACAGAATATCAAGCAACGTAATAGTAGTTCGTATATTGATAATGTTATTAAGACATTTAATATGATCAATGGTGAGTGGCTATTGCGTTTAGTCAGTCATAGGCAGCAGAAAACGACAGTCAAAGAAAAACTGAGCATTCTGGCAGTTTCAAAAGAAATGTTGGGAATCCTTCAGCGGGATGATGTAATCTGGGTACCATTGTCCTTAGAAGAAATATTACGTGTTTCTGGATCATTTGTCGGTGAAAGTCGTTCTGATGCAATCTTTAGTGCAAAAAGCCTCGGAGCTAAAGGTAAAATATCTGATGACTTGTTATTCATGGGATTAAAGGAAGATGGAGCTCATTATGATGTGATGTTCTTGCCGACCGAAGTTAAGGTTGGTGTGAATTCCAGTACAGTTATTGATAAAGCAATTGAGCAAGTTCAGCATACCGCTGCAGTCTTGAATGAGACATTAGTAAAACAACAGAATTTTAAAGCAAAGTTCTACTTAGACTTTTTCATGAAACTATACTTTGCAAATGCTGCAAAGTTATACTCCAACGGTGAGATGGACTTGACTAGTTTTAATGGACTGATGTATGCCAAACAGCGGATTGTCCAAGGAGACATTGAAGTAAACCAATCAATGTTGAGTTGCTACCATAACAAATTCATCTTCTCATTGAAGACAGGTTATACGAACCGGCAAATTCGAATTATGGACGATTATACTTCGGTTGAAGTACCGGAAGATGATGCCTTTTCATTTGCTGGTCAAGAGACGCAATGTATAATTGATGAGATTCAAAATAATCACTTCGGTTTTGATCAACATCGGTTATTAACAAATGAAATGCTAATTAATGATATTGAAACTAAAAGTATACAAGCCGAGCAGGCTGAAGTGCATACGGAAAATGATGAAGCAGTACCAGATTCCGACAATGGAGAAGTGGAAGCAAATGAAATGACAGAAGCAGAAGCGCTTAGTTATCCCGGCAAGCACACTACGCTTCAAACTGTTGGTGATGTCTTCGAACCTGAGGGTAATGAGGTGTCACCAAATGAAAATCAATCACATGTTTCTGCTAAGGACGAAGACACATATAATAAATTGGACGAGGAAAATGATATGTTGGATGAGAAAGAAGAAATTGAGGCAACTCGTCGTATTCGTATTGGAACAATTGATGGTTCTACTAGTAAAGTGTACTGGGAGTATGGAAGTGATAAGCTAGCAAATCGACATATGCTGATTACTGGTAAATCAGGTCAAGGAAAGACATATTTCATTCAGACACTGTTGCTAGAGTTTTCAAAGGCAAAAATCGATACAGTGGTTATTGATTATACAGATAGTTACATGCCTGATCAACTAGACCCGACATTTAAAGAAAACGTCAATCAAATTAACCAGCATATTGTGCTTGCTGACGGGTTACCGATTAACCCATTTGCGCCACAGCGATTTGATATTGGCACTTATCACAAATTGGAGGACGCATCTGGCATTGCACAACGAGTTGCTGAGGTTTTGGATTTTGTCTTTAGTCTAGGCATTCAGCAAAAAAGTCGATTAGTCACTGTCATGACTAGTGGCCTTGAGGGCGATCCTAACTATACGTTTGCAACGTTGAAAAAGACGCTTCTGGATAGCGGCGAATCAATTGATACTAAGTTGTATGGAAGACTGCAAGCGTTACTGATGAGAGATCCGTTCACATACAAAGAGAATTTTGACTGGTCAAATTATTTTGGAACGACAGGGAAAACTAATATTATTCAACTAAGCGGTTATCCAGCTTCATTACAAAATGCAATGATTGAATTTCTATTATGGGATCTTATTAATTATGCCAAGCTTAATTCTGACAAAAAGTTAATTTATCCAATCTTTTTAGACGAGGTTCAGAATTTAAACTTTGATAAGGATTCTCCAACTGTTAAGATCCTACGAGAAGGTCGGAAATTTGGGTTCTCAGGATTATTTGCGACACAGTCTTTGAGTAGTATTAAAGGCGAAGTGGATGCAATTTATAACGCTGCAGAGCAGGTTCATTTCTTGCCTCCCGAGAGTCAAACTAAAGCAGTTGCAAAAATCCTAAGCTCCGATCGAGTTGAGCAGAATAAATTTGAACAAGAATTGACAACTTTGAAGAAAGGTCAGTGTGTCGTCAGCGGACCAGGATTAGTTGAAAAAGGCGACTTAGCTAAACAAGTGAACGTTGTGAAAATTGATGATTTAGCATCACGTTTAAGCTAGTCCATGATTATTTAGCACAGCTTGAAAGTTGCCTCTTCTACTTTTTGGCAATTTGAAATCCGGCCTAAAAAAGTGTTCACTAAAAGGGTTTCCCCAACGCTATTATCGTTATTAGCACAATTATTATTGACCGTGCATTTCCAAACTAGTTGTAGCGGGTTGATATTATTGGTCAGCGCTATTAGTTTATTAGCTGTTGCATGGAAATGGTCAGAACTTAACGTGACGATCAGACAAGGCCAAATCAAGTTGGCAATTAGTGACAATTTGGACGCTAAATGGCCACTGTCTGGGAAGAGTTGCTTAAAATTTAGTAGGTTGAAATAAAAATCTAGCTGAAGTGAAAACATCTCCCCGTAACCCCCCAGCCCCCATAAGTGGAAATATGAATAAGCGACAGTGGTTGTTAAGCTTATATTAATTAGTAAGGGTATCAATATAAAACGAGTATAAGGAATAGGCGACATGATGAGTAAAAAAAACTAATGAGATAACACAACGTGAGATGATACGGATTATTAGTCAGTTCCGTAAACATGGATTTAAGGGTAATTATATTAATTTTCAATATGTAGTGGGTGATGGGAACAATTATAATCAAGGACTGTTTAAAATTGATCTATTAAGTGGTGAGATTGTCTTTCAATAAATGTTGGATGAAAATCATACCGTAAATAATTAGATAGCATGTTAAGCCACAATAACTTGCCGAGGGATACTGATGATGGCTTCTCTATTAGGTAAAGTTTGATAGAATTACATTGTTGAGAAACCAGATAGGGTGGGAAAATGTTTGATAACCTGTTAATGATAGATGAAAAAAATGCGCATTACATCAAAGAGAAACTTAGTTTGTTACAGCATATTTTTGCAGATGAGAGTAAAGCTGGTGCTACAGATGCAGATAGACTGAGAAAAGTACTCGCTATATTTATGGATATGCAGGAAAATAGTAAAGGCTGGACGGTAGTTACAAAACAAGCATTTGTTAAAAAAATCAAAGAAAAAAGCATAGGTAATAGATTACATGTTGAAGTAAACGAAATTTTGCAACAATTTGCTGAATATTTAGAAATAGATATTAAGGAAAAGCGCATTTCTAAAGATGGAGTTCTTAAGAAGGCTAGTGAAAAAATATATTATTCAACATTAAGTACGTATAATGAAATGCAAATGCAAGATCGTGAAGTGAAAAATAAGGCTGAATTTTTTAATTTTATAAAAAAATTTGACTCTGAAATAGAATCTTTTGTTGGGTTAACCACAAAGAAAATGTATGATCTCTCTAGAAGTGGTGTAAAAGACAGTAAAAATGAAAAGACTATGAACAAAGAAGCACAATTGAATGTTTATAAACAAACATATCTGGCAATCATGTTTGCTATTCAAGGTACTGATTACCAAAAGTATTTGAATAAGACTAAAAAAGAGATTATAACAAATCCTAACATGTTAGACGAACTAATAAAGTGTCTTCATAAATTAACAAACACATCAAAAAAAATTAATGGTAAGACAGTTGGATTATTACCGATGCAAATGAAGTCACCAGAGATAACACAAATAATGTTTGAAAGCACATATCATATTGCACTAGTAAAATTAGCAAGTAGTATATTATGTGATTTTAAAGTTAGATTAGTTGAGCGAGTTAAGAAACTGATAGAAGTTGATCCCTTAGTGGCCATTTTGGTTCTTGAAAAGTTAAGAGAAGATATGGATTACTTTTTTGAGGCTAACAAGAGAGTACAAGATCAAATTTACTTAGAAGTAAATGAACTAGTGCAAAGTGATGGGGTGCCAGAAATGTTAGATAGCGTACTTAAAGACACTGAGGTAAAACGTAAACATGCGTTAGATAGTGAAGTAAAAAAAGTGAAAAAGTATGAGAACATGGTGCTAAAAACAGAAAAAGTGAAGGACTTTGATTACGATAAGGATGATTTAAGTACTATTATGTTTGGCATTTATGGTCATACTTCTGGTAATGAATCAAGTAAGTTATAAAAATTTCATGTGGCGAATCACTGTTATGAGTGATTCGCGTTTTTTTTACTTTTTTTTAGGGAATGGCAAAGTCGCCAGTGTGAGTTATATTAAAAAACGTCAGCAAGTTAGTAGGCCATTTGCAATTCAAGCAGGGGTTGTAATATTAATAAGTTGACGTATTAAAAGTATTGAGTGTGCCGTGGGCCAAATGGAAAGGATGGTGAATGGGGCTTATGCTAAATTCAACATAACTAACTGTAATATTTGGTGCAACCTAATGCCATAAGAGTTGATCTGAATTTATATTCAGATTTTGGGGGTTGCAATTGTTCTTTTACAATTGAATAAGATAGAGCTTGTGTCGGGCTATCTGTAGTCTATACCATGAAGCATAATCTTTATAAATATTGGTTACCTAAGAAAGGGCTGATTGACATGAATGAAGACTTTGTGTCTTGTGATGAATTGAAGCGTCTATCCTTTCTACCTGAAAGTTGGATAATGACCAAGCAGCGTAAATTCGATTGGACTACTTACCTAAATTCAATGGGGATGGGGATGGCATTGGAAGTTCAACTTCGAGTTTCGCCATTAATTAGATCGCTAAAATTTAAGTCTATAGACTTAGATTTTGCCGCTTGGTTACAGAATGGTTTAAAGCCATGGATAGATACGCGGCAAATGGTTCTATCTGAGTTGCAAGAATACCTAGGGATTGGTATTTACTCAGTCGAAAACAACGTTCAAATTCGTAACTATGCTAGGCTAAAAGGCATTGACATTGCGTCTCTTAGTATGAGCTGGTTAGTGGAACATCGGCATGATGATCCAGTAATTAGGTTACTACTAAAAAAACGTAATCAGGATAGTTTGTTAGAACGGTATCGAGATCGTTTAGCTAGTCTTCAGGATCACAATGGAATAGTAAAGTTATCGGGAACTTGGAATCCTTACTCATCGTATTCAGGGCGGTTTACTGCTCATGATATGGCGATGACTGCGTTACCAAAGGCCATGAGAAATTACTTCGTTGCTCCATCCAGACGTAGTTCTCCAAAAATGTATGTTAGCTTTGATACTAATCAGATTGAACTAAGACTACTTGCGGGGGCATCGAATTGTAAACTACTAATTGAACAATTTGAGAATGGGATTGACCTGCACAGCTACTTTGCCTCGAAGCTGTTTGAGACCGACCAGTCCAATGTTAGTCCGGCCATGCGTAAACTGGCTAAGACATTAATTTATGCCATGCTATATGGAGCCGGTGTTAGCCGATTAGATAAAATTGTGGCTAAGAGTGGGCTTCTAGTTCGGAGCCAACCAATGAGTATTTTACAGTCACTTTATCCTGAAGTTACTGCGTTATTACAGCGATTCCGGCAAGGAAGAGTTCTATACTATGGGCTTAAACCTACAAAATTTCAGCCAAGAATAGGTACGAAGTGGCTGCCATCATCAACCAAACAAAACTTGCCAGTCCAATCAGCTACAGCACTATTAATGAAACAAACGTTAGTAGAGCTTAGCAATAAGGTTAATGTTGTTAATGTTATACACGATGAACTTGTATGCTTATGCAACGAAGGTGATGTTGATGAAACCCGCCGATGTGTCATTGTAGCGATTATGATGGCGGCAAATAAGTTGGATTTAACATTACCACTAAAAAACATGTTATCAACACAACAATTAGGAGGAAATTATTATGACAATTATTGATTTATCACGGTTTCAAACATTAAAAGAGGGCATTTATTCGAATGCTGTTTTGAACAAAATTAATTTTGAATTTGATCAGGATCATCCGGATCATCCGAAATGGCTGGATACGGAATTTGTAATTGACGGACACCAAATCAGAGATCGCTTCTTCGTTGATGGAGATGATCGTTTCGAAAAATTGGTGGCGTCTATCCAAAATGTTCAAGACGATTTAAAGCTTGAAAGTGAAATTTGGTCCAATATGCCTTGTTCTGTAAGGCTAACCCACGATGCAATTAATGAGCGTAAGTTTTGGCACACGCATGACTGGAAGTGGGACTCAGAAACTTACCGGCAACGCTTACTAAAAGTAAAACAGACTGATAAGTTAAGTCAAGGTTCCGGTCAGGGAAGCTTGCTAGAAGATGTGAAGAAAAGGTCAGATGAACCTGACGACGACTTATTTAAGGGTGTATTCGATAAGGACGGTGATAACTAATGAAACAGACGTTATCCTTAGATAACCAGAATTTGTCTTACTTGGCAAGTTATATTAACCCCAGATTAAAATTAAAAGGCTCAGAGCGGCTAGGGGATCAGTTGAAAATTGCCCGTTTTTCGGTTAGTAATATTAACATTGAAGCATACTGGCAACAATTTGGGTTCTTAAGTGGGTTCATCCGGCAATGCTGGGTGAATTATCAGAAAACCGAACATGCGACTGTTAAGGATGCGCCCAATATGACATTGCGTCAAACTGTTACTAGTTTTGGTGTTCAATTATTACGGGAGAATACTGATGTGATTTTTGATGAAGGCAAAGAAAAAGTCAATCGTGAGGGACTTTCCAAGTTTTTAAATCGGGCACTTAATTTAAAGCAGACTGCTAATGACAATACGTTGCTCATATATAATTGGACAAAGTGTGTCTATGAAGAAGCCCAGAAAAATCAAGTGTTGGGGAAAATTATTACCGTTATTACTAACGCGATTGTGCCGGATAGCTGGTCGCAGGGATTGGACACGCACTTAGTCGCACTATTGAGTCGTGCCTTAAAACCAATTGATGGCGATAAATTTGACGTAGATTACGCTGCGTTTGGCACCCGGTTGATTGACTTGGTTACTTTGCAAGATGGCGGAGCAGTTAGCCCTCAGAAGTTAACGCGAATGCACTCAGACGTTCAATTTGATCCAACTGCAACGTGTCCATTGTTTAATCAATTTTTAGACGATGTCTTGCCAGACCCCAAAGATCAAGCCTTCCTACAGCAATACACTGGGTATTTATTGGAACCATCGTTTAAAGCCAATGCGTTTCTAGTCATCAAGGGTGATGGTCGTAATGGTAAGTCAGTTTACCTGAATTTAGTAAAAAAGTTGCTTGGTAAACTAAATATCTCGAGCAGTAAAATTGAATCATTGGCAACTGATTTTGGTCTAGCCCCATTGGTTAATAAGCGTGCCAACCTTTCCAGTGAAGGGCAGGCGGTCAGTTTTGATACAGCTGAGATTAAGGCAATTTGCAGCGGGGATGCGGTGACAATCAATGCTAAAAATCAGGCTCAATATACGACCATCTTGAAAATTAAATTTATCTTTATGACTAATAATATGCCAGTGACTACGGATACTTCGGATGGATTTTCACGACGGTTAAACATTTTACCATTTCAAGTTCAGATCCCGCTAGATAAGATCGATGTAGATTTAGAAAATAAGCTGACTGATGAACTTCCAGGTGTTCTTAACTGGGCTTTGAATGGGCTTAGTGAACTGCGAGAGAATAATTTTAATTTCACAATTTCAGATTCGATGCGTGAGGCTAAGGAGCACTACATGCTATATAGTCGACCGGTGGAACGATTTGTAAAGGCTTGTTTGGTAGAAGCACCTGGTAGTACGCTAACCATTAAATATCTACGCGAACAGTATGGTAATTGGCTGAAACGTGAGGAAATTTCGGATATGGGAACGACAAACTCGCATGTCTTTCCTAAAAAGTTAAGTGAGTCCTTTCAGTCGTTGTGGGGACAACCAGCCCCGATTGTTAATACTCATGGACACGTTAAAGGTTTAAGTGGGTATAAAGTTCGGGAGGATGCCTAATGGCAATATCTGAAGACGTTCAAAACGAATTAAGCCAATTACAGCCTTATATTGATCGATACCTTGAGCTTTGCCGAGTATTTGGTATGGATTCTGCTAAATATAATAGATTAATGTCGATTCCGGCGACAGCAAAATTATTAGGGGTTGCACGTGAAACGATTGATCTATGGCTATTAGACCCGGGGTTTCCCCGGATATTAGTAGGAAACTCACATCAAGTACGGCTTAGACAAGGAGACGTATTTGCCTACCTTAAGGACAAGGCCGTTCATTGGTATAAAGAAATTCCAAGCGACGATTGGAGTGATGAGTAATGGCAGGAACAATAAAAAAACTTTTAGATGGCCGGTATCGTGCTCAATACACATCTGGAAGTGGACCATCTAGAATCCGACATACTAAGACTATTACCAGCAGGCGTTTAGCTCAGACTTGGCTACTAGACCAAGAGCAAGCTAACCGTAGTGGTAATATGCGTATGATTCGAAATTGTTATTTTGTTGACTATTTTAAGACTTGGTACAAGCTTTTTAAGGCACCAATAGTTTCAGCGGCCACTAAGATTACGTATAAGTTAACATATCAGCATATGAAGGCCTTGATTTCAACTGTGAAACTGGTACAGCTCAATAGGACCTTGTTACAAAGTGTGTTTAATCAACTTGGACAGTTGTACTCGAAGGAAACGTGTCGTAAGCATGCTATCCAAGTAAAAGCGTGCTTAGCAAATGCTCAGTACGATGGATTGATCCAGCGAAACTTGATGCACGGAGTTGTGATTACAGGTAACGAAAAGCATTCCCGGACAGACAGAGATAAATACCTATCAATTAACGACTTCTTGAAAGTTCGACGTCATTTATTCAACCGATCGTATGGATTGAAGGATGCTAATTACCTAATTTTAGCTGTTATTAGTGCCACTGGTGTTCGAGTTGGCGAGGCAATTGGACTAAAATGGTTTGACATCGATTTTGACCAGCATCGAATTAAAATTCAACGAAGTTATGATTCGGCAGCACGAAAGATTAAGACAACTAAAACTGTTAGTGCTGTTCGGACCATCCCACTAGTCGATGACGTTTTGCGATTGCTCGTTTCATGGCACGACGATGCGCAATGTGAATCCGATTTCGTCTTTGCCAACGAAGAGGAACGTCTGCCTAAGGCTAGTAGTATTAATTCGGCATTTCATACATTACAGAGACACCTAGGTATAAAGGCTATTCACAGCCCGCATGCGTTACGCCACACGGTTGCATCTCTTTTGATAGCACAACCTGAACTTGACGTAACTTATGTTTCTCGGTTGCTGGGTCATAGTAACCCGGCTATAACACAGCGGTATTATTTACGGGTGCTTCCTGGCAAACATCAAAAAGAAGATGCGGTTGCTTTAAATACAATCGCTTTATAAATAGTAGGCACGTCCATTGAGGGCGTGCCTTTTTTGCTGTTTTAGGGGGATTAGGGGGGCATGGGGGTGTAAATACTGTTTCTGTAGATTTATGCAGTCGATTTAACCGGATTTATAAATATATATTATTATCTTGAGGAGATAGTGTAATGGCAATTGTTGCCGAACGCTATCTCTATTTTTATGTATTCGTGAGGTGATGATAATGTTTTGTATTCGGATAGTAATTGGTGATGATGTACAAAAGCGGAAGGAAGGGTGTCAAAGCAATGGTGTCTTTTGATGAAATTCTGGGTCGGATTTGTGAGTTGTTTAGCGACAATCTTGGCGAACCAGTGACACCTGATCAAGTCGGGATTGAGAGTATCCGACTATCCAAGGATGAAATTGAGTACCCAGGCATTGAGCCAGAAACGTTACCTGAGTGGGTTATCGTGCACATGTTTATTTTTGAAGATTGGTCAGGCTATGCAGTAGTTGATTTGAAGCAAAAAAGTCTTTATGGGCTTGGGACATTTTGTCTCAATGATTCTTCTAGCGGTAATAGGGGGTAGTGGAATGGTAGAACCAATGGATATTGAAGCGCTTCAGCCAATCTATCGGCAATTGGATGAGTTGGTAGGCAGCAAGAACATGGTAAAAATTTTTGAGTATTATCGAGGTGTACAAGTAATTTTACCATTGCATTTATATAATCGTGAGGCCGCAAAGCAGCAAATTGTTAAACGATATGATGGTACAAATCAGGCCGAATTAACCCGACTATATGGTTATTCAGAGAGATGGACCCGCGCCATACTACGAAATATGGAACATTGAGGAAAAGTGTACATTTGCTATTAAGTTCAGTGCAAACGAGATCTCTGGTGTTAAGTATAAGTAGGAATGACATGTACTTTGTCATGATAAGTGTGACTGTGGCAATGTTAACGAATTAATTATAATTGGTAGCAATGTCATAGGGGGCGAGTTTGGAGTGGATTTATCAGATTTATTTGCCGTTAATAAACGTATTATTGGCACCAAAATCATGTCAAAACAAGTTAATGGCAAGGCGATTGAGAAAACAGTCCTTGGTGGTTTCTGTTGGTGGGCGTTCTTCTTTACAGTGTTTTATGCAATGTTCAGTAAGAAGTATAAGACTAAAGGATTTGTTACCAAGGTGTTTGTCAACGTTTTTATATTGATTTTGATCAACTGTGGGCTATCGTATCTTTTTGATAATTCAGATTGGTTATGGAATTTGGTTGAAGCCATTTATATTGGGCTAATGTTCAATACTTGGTATTATAATCAACTGATCAAGAATGGATATCAAGAAGATCATAAGCATGCACCATTAGAATTTGAGTAACTGGGTAGAACAAGGGAGGTTATTCATGAATGAAAATGTAGACGTGGAAGCACTGCATTCGTTTTATCGTGGCATCAGCGAGCTAATTGGCGTTGAGGGTATGTTAAAAGTCTTTGAACAATATCGAGGTATGCAGGTTACGATTCCAATTCACTTGTATGACCGACATTTAGCCGCTGACCATGTGTTGCAGCAGTATAACGGTCAAAACACCTATGAATTAGCGAATAAGTATGGTTATTCTCAGCGCTGGGTGGTGAAGGTCTTAAAAGAAAAGCAGTAGATGATTTTGAAAAAATATTTTGGAGGAATGTAAACATGGATTTTTCAGATTGGTTTGATTTTAATAATCGGGTAAAGCAAAATATGACATTGGTGAAAGAAGTGGATGGCCGAACAGTCACTAAACAAGTAAAGGGGTCATTTAATTGGCTAGGTTTTATTTTCACGTTCTTTTATGCGTTGTTTAGTCAAAAATATAAGACCAAAGATTTTCTCAAAAAGGCAGCAGTTCCTTTTGTTGCACTGATTTTAATCAACTTTATTGCAGAACTTACTCTTGGCAGAGGGTTGGCGTGGGTCATCAATCTCGCAGGCGCTATTTGGTATGGTTTCATGTTTGATACTTGGTTCAAGAATCAATTGCTAGCTAATGGTTATCATATTGATAACAAGGCCCAGGTAGAGAGTGATACTGGACAACACGATTTTGAATAGATGGGATAAGTGGTGATTACTATTTCAGCAGTGACCACTTTTTCTGATGTCATCATTAGATGTTGAGGTGTGTGTGCCATTGAAAGAAAATGTTGATGTGTCAGTACTTAATCCTGTTTATCAAGAGCTTGATAAATTGATTGGTACTGAAAAGATGTTGTTGATTTATCATCAATATCGGGGCGGCCAAATGTGGGCGCCAAAACGTTTATATGGAGTTAAGTTGGTTAAAGAGCTTGTTCAACGAGAATGTGATGGTCACAATATTCATCAGTTGGCGCAACAATATCATTTTTCTGACCAGTGGATTGAAAAGGTCTGGCGGGGGTCAAAAGAAGTTTAGGAGTTGTGGGAGAAAATGAAACATTGTACAAATTGTGGATACGAATTGAAAGCGGGGGTTAAATTTTGTCCTAGTTGTGGACATGCGGTAAATGCGGACAACGAGGGTGAAACTGATCATAAGGTGGAGAAAGTCGTCAATCACCAAACTGATACTGAAGAAAAGGTCCATTCAGAAGAGCAAGCAACGCCGCGTGTTCCTGCTCGTTCACAGGATAAATCGCGAAATAATACGATTGTCATAGCTGCATTACTGGTTTTGGTTGTGTTGGCCGGATTTTTATTCATGAAAAAGCGAGTAGTTGTCTCACGCGACCAACTTGCAAGTAACATCACGAAGGCCGTACAGAACCAGGATGGAAAGTTGTTCTTGAAGCAATTCTCCAAGGATGACCAAAACCTGAAGTTTAGTGATATCGGTGCCAAAAGTGTTGTCAAAGATATTCATAACCATTCTCGGGATTCGTTAGGTGAGACGGGACGGATTATCGTTGATGGTCAACGGGTTGCTGGAACTAAAGTTAAGTATGATTTCAGTGTTGAAAGCAAAAAAGTAATGGGAATGTTTACCAGTTATTACTTAACAACTAGACGGACGCCTGTCCGAGTTTTAGACTATACCGGTAGTGGTGGTCCGGTAACAATTAAGTTGAAGGATGCCGATAATCAACGTGTGTCTAAGCAACAGCTAAGCAGTGGATTCTTTCCTGGCAAGTATACTTTTGATGTACGATCAGGTGATACGCAAGGTGATTACTGGATTTGGGCTGCAGGTGATGGTGAGACAATCGATCTAACTTTGACTTCAGATGATTAACTATAAGGGGAAGCTTAATATGAAGAAAATCTTGAAAAGGGTAGGAGTTATCAGTTTATTTGGATTAATGATGATTGGGCTGGCAGCCATGTGGTAACCAACAGTCAGCTGATAATAAGAATTCAGGATACAATAGCTTTATCAGCAAAGGGCTTAATGCAGTTGCTGAAAATAGGTTTGATAAGGCACTAACTTATTTTGATAATGCATTGACGCAAAAGCCAAAGGACAGCAAGGCTAAGGCTTATCGTGACCAGACCCAGGCTTATTTAGATACACAATCTGAGCTTAAAGATGGTGAGGTTCAAAAAGCTGTGACAACAGTGACTGCTGTGACAAAAGTTACTAATGGTGCAAAGAGTCTCAATACTAAGCTGAGCAATTTGAAGGAGAAACTGGTAGTTGGAAATAGCTTAAATAATAATATTCAAATGTAATACCAAACAGTTTACAAGCTGTTTGGTATTTTTTGTGCAAAAAAATCGGAGGAAAAGTAATGAACATGTGGATAAAAGTTGCTTTGGAAGTAACAGTCGTTGCAGTCACTAAGTTATTAGATGAAGTTGGAGGGATTAAATAATGGCCGAAGTGAACCGTAAGCATATGGAGAAAATAAACGTTACTGTGGAACAAAAGATCAAGGGTGAGTTCACCTACTGGAAGAAGTGGGTCTGGAACAAGGATGAACCACTAGTTATGGTATTAGCTAATTACCCAGTGACCGGTTCTGTAATGAAGGATAGTTTGACTGGTATCTTGATTCGAAATGCGATTGTGGATTGTGGAACTTTTGGTGGTGTTGTGATTGCAAACCTATTTAATGCGCAAGTTAAGTGGCCATGCAATAAGCGTTTAGACGAAGCTTCGGCACCGGATGGGATTGAAGAATTAATGGCTGCGACTAAACATGTGGATAAAGTGATCCTTGCTACTGGGTCGTTATCCACAAAGTATGAAGTAGCAACAGTCCGGCTCGCTGATTATATCGATCAATGTAAAGCCGAAAAGCAACAGAGAAAACTATTTTGGCTACTGAATGACGGTGGTAAGAAGGTTCATCCATTGGCGTTGAGAGATGCGCCGTGGGAGTTCGGTCCGGTGACTACTATTGATGAGAATACAACTAAGCCAGAGAAGTCACCTGTAAATACTGAATTGAAAGTGGTTGCTAATGAAGAAAAGATGAGGGTGGTTAAGAATGAGTAGGGTTTATCGAAATCCACTTAAAGGACGCAAATATAAAGCAGAGGTCAGTGTCGGATCTGGTTCTACGCGTAAAAGAAAGACTAAGACCTTTAATGATATGACTGAAGCCAGAATCTGGATTCACCAAATGGAAATTATGGCTGACCGTGGAACTGACTTTGAAAAATCACGTTGGCTCTTTATTGATTACTATTGGCAGTGGGTACAATTGTATAAGAAACCAGTTGTTTCAGCCAATACCATGCACACTTACTGGACCAGTTATCAACATTTTTCACAAGGCTTAGGCGATGTTCGGCTGGAGGATTTGACTCGTAATCGAATTCAGAAGTACTTAAATGGTTTGAACTTAAGCCATGAAAGTATTCGGAAGGATCTCATGCAACTACGAAGCTGCTTGCGTGATGCGGTTAGTGACGGTGTGCTGACCCATAATCCAGCAGCGGGCACTTTAAGGATTGTGGCGGACCCTAGCCGCACGAAAGGTGATGATCAGAAATTTATGTCGATTCATGACTTTAAAAGGGTCCGGAACTTTCTGCTAAGCTATCATTACAGAATTAATGATGTTGACCGGTTGGCTTTGCTGATCATTTCACAATCGGGTTTACGGGTTGGGGAATGCTTGGCACTAAAATATGAAGACATCGATTGTTTGCATAATACCATCACCGTAGATGAATCGTGGGACAGTAAGCATAATATTTTAAAAGAACCGAAGACCAAACATGCTAGGAGGACTATTCCTTTACCAAAGCAAGTGGTGCACATCTTGGAACAGTGGATGAGTTATCAGCGGCGTTATTTGTTTAGGGAGGGTGTTGCTAATCCGGATCAGTTCATGCTCATGAATAAACGTGGTCGTCTACCAAGGGCTAGTAGCATCAACGCTGCGTATCATCAAATTCAAATCAGACTAGGCATGGAACCCAAGTTTAGTACGCATACGTTTAGGCACACTCTAGCAAGTTTGATGGTGGCGAATGAAAATATTTCAATGGTGTACGTTTCAAGGTATCTAGGGCATGCAAGCGTGATGATTACTGAAAAGTATTATATTGGCTTGTTGCCAGAGCAGGTGGAAGTTGAAGCTGGAAAAGTATTGAAGGTGATTGAAGGGTGATTGAGAAGATAGGCCAGCAATGGTCGCTGACCTATCTTTTTTTGCCGACGAAACGCTGACAATATAGTAAAATGTAATTTATGGTATATGGTAGATTGTAAAATTAATCCGACGCTGTTCGGACAAAAAAAATCAGCTTCCCTTAAAATGGTGTTTACCACAAACACATCTTTTAGGAGCTGATCTTTTGTCTAGTATAACCTATTCTGAACGAATTAAAATCGAAACCTTTTGTGAACTAGGCCTGTCCAATATCCAAATGAGCAATCGCCTAAAACGATCACCTGCCACAATTTCTTATGAATTAGCTCGATGTGAACCTTACCAGGCCGAAGTGGCCCAAACAGATGCCGAATACAAGCGGTCACGATGTGGCCGAAAGACTAAATTGAATGACAAATTAAGGCAAATAATTTTAAACCATTTACGGCTAAGTTGGTCACCAGAAATGATAGCTCACGAATTTAAACTAGCGACTAAATCAATTTATAATTGGTTAAATCAAGGGAAAATTGAGTTTTCTTTAAATGATTTGCCTGAACATGGCGTGCGCCAACGGCGTAACCTTGACCAACGTTCTAAATATAATCAATCATTAGGACGGTCAATTGAACAGCGTCCCATGATGATTAATCAACGTAATCGCATCGGCGATTTTGAACTAGATACAGTCGTTGGTCCTCGTGGGCATAGTAAGGCAGTTTTATTAACCTTAATCGATCGCAAATCACGTTTCCTTTGGGCCTACCGATTAAAAAACCGGACAGCAGTAACTGTTAATGAAGCCCTAACTAAGTTTCTAGCAACTTTTAATGGCCCGGTGCATAGTTTTACGGTGGACCGTGGCACTGAGTTTAGCGGTCTAGTATCACTTGAAGCACAATACGGTATTAAGACCTATTACTGCCATGCTTATACGCCAGCTGAGCGCGGCAGTAATGAACGATTTAATCGGAACTTACGCTATTTTTATCCTAAGGGGACTTATTTTGAGCACATTAGTGCTCAAGGCTTGAAAACCACCTTACTCGAAATTAATCAGAGACCACTTAAAATACTTGACTGGCAAACACCTTATCAGGTCATGCTGACCAATTTGTCAAAAAATTCGGATTAAATTTGCAATCTACCATTTACACATGTTATGATTTGAATATGTTAAAAATAACATGTGTAAAGGAAAGAATATGTCACAAATAAAAATCATTGCTCCTGATCTCTTAAATGAGTCACAAAAAATTCTGAAATTACTCAGCAATCCAACTCGAATTCAGATGCTCAACGTTTTAGAGCAAAAAGAAATGAATGTCAGTGAACTTGTCGAACTATTAGGAGTCGAACAGTCAGTCATCTCTCACCAATTGGCACTTCTCAAAAATTATCAACTAGTAAGCTCCCATCGAGTAGGAAAAGCCAACTATTATCAATTAGATGATCCTCATATTTTAGATGTTATCAATGAAACTCTGGAACATGCTGATCACGTTATGCGAGGTAAAAAACATGGAGAATAAAATAGACTATGTTAAAAAGAGTCTCCAAACAGAATATCTTTCAACAATTTGGATGACCTTTGAATTTATTGTTGGTTTCTATTCAGGAATAAAAGCTAGATCAATTCTATTAATTGCTTTCGGTTTGGACAGCTTTTTAGAAATTATTTCTGGAAGTACTCTAATTTGGCGTTTAAAAAAAGAATTCAATAAGGCTCCTGTCAAACAAATTGAAAATGCTGAAAAGAAATCTTCTTTGATCGTCGGTAGTGTATTATTACTGCTATCAATTTACGTCATCACCGTATCAATTTTCAATTTGGTCACCCATCAAACGGCTGATACCAGTATTTCAGGTATCTCAATCGCAATTGCTTCAGTTCTACTAATGCCTTTCTTCACTTTTAAGAAACGTTCTTTAGGTAAAAATATTAATTCCGATGCTCTAGTTGAGGATGGTATGTGCAATATTACTTGCGCCTACATGGCAGGAACCGTTCTTTTGGGCGCCATTCTAACTGCTCTCTTTGGTTTATGGTGGGTCGATTCAATTGCTGCTTTAGTGCTAGTTTATTTTATTGCAAGTGAGGGTCTGGAATCATTAAAAAATGGTTTAAATAAATATTAAATGGTAAATTCTATAATTAATCCGAACAAAAATTAAAAAAAGCCCAAAGCAATCTCTTACAATGGTAGTAGCTAATTCCAACCAACTATAAGGAGCGATTACTTTGGGTATCTCTACTTTATCACGTTTTCAACGTGGCGCGCTAGCACAACTAGTCAGTGAAGGTCATCATACTTACCAAGATATGGCTGACGCTTTAGGCGTTGCCAAATCTACCATTCACTATGAATTGAACCGGGTTAAACCTTATGACCCTGAATTGGCCCAACAAGATGCTGACCGCAAAAGACGGGCTTGCGGTCGCCATTCGATTCTAACATCATCATTAGTGACTTTAATTACCAATCACTTGCGATTAACCTGGTCACCAGAAGCGGTCGCGACTGCTTTTAACTTGGGTACCGCTTCAATTTATAATTGGCTTAATCGTGGCTGGTTACCTTTCGAATTAGCTGATCTACCTAATCGAAATATCCGACAGTGTCGAGTTAATGAACACCGTGGCACATTTACAAGTGGGACTTCGATTGAACAACGACCAACAATTGTTAATCAGCGGTTAGCTTTTGGTCATTGGGAAGTAGATACAGTGCTTTCTGGCCGGAAAGCGTCACGAGCATGCCTGGTCACTTTTGTAGAACGTAAGACGCGACTTCTATGGGCCATAAAAGCCCCTAACCGAACTGCCAAGGCCTTAAATAGCGCCTTTGAAAAGTTTATGGGAACCTTTGGTTCCCAAGTGAAATCTATAACTGTTGATCATGGTAAAGAGTTTGCCGATTATCAATCCATAGAACAAGACTATCAAATTAAAGTTTATTTTTGCCATCCATATTCACCATGGGAACGGGGTTCCAATGAATATTTCAATCGACGGTTACGTTGGTTCTTCCCGAAAAAGACTAACTTTGGCCAGGTAACGACAGATGAAATCCTGGCAGCGCTTGAACTTATTAACCAACGGCCATTAAAAATCCATCATCAACAAACTGCCATTGAAAGTTTCCGGGCTTGTTCGGATTAAACTTGTAATTTGCCAAATTCAAATTAATTTTTAAATAAGAGGCAGATTGCAAGAAATAACTTGAACAAATTTAGTAACGCAGATTACGCAAAAAGATCTCAATCGGTGTTCGCCAATTTAAACATTTGAGTGGTCGGGAATTCAAATACCAGTTAATTTGAATCAATTCATCATCGGTAATCTCATCAATCGGTTGACCTTTGGGAATGAAGCGGCGTAGTACTCGGTTGCGATTTTCATTACTGCCTCGTTCATGTGGCGAATAAGCGTGCGCAAAGTACAGCTGAACACCGGTCTGTTCTTCAATCAAATTGTAGTTGGCGAATTCTTTCCCATGGTCAACAGTAAGGGTCTTGAGATTATCTCCTAACTGGTTAGCCAATTCTAAAATAGCCTTGGTCATTGAAGTACTATCTCGTCCATTAAGCCGTTTAACGATGGTAAGCCGACTCTTACGCTCGACAAACGTAGCTACTGCTTGACCTTTACGTTTTCCAGATAAAACTGTATCAGCTTCGAAGTGACCTGAAGTATTACGATCAGAAATTTCAGCTGGACGATCTTCGATGGAACGTCTATGACTAAAACTACCACGGTTTTCTTTAGCTCGTTTGCGACGAATACCATGGTCAGGTAAATCAGTCACATTAATATCCAGTAGTCCCTGATTAATCCAGTTATAGATGGTTTTGTAGGCAATTCTAACTACATGAGCCACTTGTTCAATTGACCATTTTTGAATCTTGATTTTTTCTTCAATCAATCGCTTTAGGTTAGTCGTTAAGATGGTTTTACGACCACGATGACTAAGTTTAACTTCATGGTCAGTTTGAGCCTTAACTGCGTGATACTCACCAGCTAAGAACCTGTCTAGTATCTTTTAAGAACTATCTTCAGGAAGGCCAATACAACCATTTGAAGACTGCTGTTAAGGGCACGTTCACAGTTTTTCCAAAGTCGCCGACATTTGTCTAGCCAACTCCATGAACGTTCAATGATCCATCGTTGCGGTAACACCGTGAACGTATGCAACTCGTTGCGTTTAGCTACCGTCGTTTTAGCATTCAAAATGAGCTTCACCTGATCCGCAAAGTCATTGCCAGTGTAGCCACCATCAACCATGACATGCTGAACCAGCTCTAAATTTTGGCTAGCCAAACTAAACATAGCCAATGCACCTGAACGATCTGATACATTAGCTCGTGTCACGAGAATGGCTTGTGGTAAACCATTAATATCAACCGCCATGTGACGCTTAATCCCTGAAATCTTTTTGCCGCCATCGTAGCCACTATTTTTCGTTAAATCAGTGGTTTTAACACTTTGAGCATCAACAATCACAAACGACGTTCGGGCCGATCGGCCCTGTGCAAAGCGATAGGATGCAACAGTTTTTTTAAAAGCCTTTCTAATAGCGAATCAGCTGTCGGGTCTGGTTTATCTCGCCACATATCGTAATAGCGGTAGACAGTGTGCCATTCCGGGAAATCGTGCGGTAATTCACGCCATTGACACCCTGTAGTAAGCGAGTAAAGGATGGCATTGAATACGTCATAAAGATCATAACGACGCGGTCTTGTATGCTTGCGGAAGTTTTCTAAATCAGGTTGTATTAACGCAAATTGCGCTCGAGAAATATTGCTTGGATAATCTGGCATGACAAACTCCTCAGTCGGTTTTCCACAATTCTACCAGATTCAGCAGATACTAGACAGGTTCTAAGCGATGAACCTCATTAAAGATAGTGGTTTTACTAAAGCCTAAATAATCAGCAATATATTGAAGTGAGTGCTTTTCATGATGAAGTGTTTCGATGACAACGCGGTCTTCAAATGATAAAATAGTGGTGCCCATAAAGGTCCTTCTTTCTAGTGGAATGTTGTGGTGACACCATTAAAGACCTTTATGGGTTTTTCTGTCCACTAATATGTTCAACTTAAATTTTACAATCTACCATATTTAAAAATCTAAATATTAACTAGAAACGCCGTTAACATAAGATTTCGGCAGATGAAGTTGACGTAAAGTGGACACTACGGTGTTTTCAGAAAACACTTAGAAGTGTTGACGTACCAATACTTGCAGGCGGTGTCCGCCTCGCCTTTCTGGGAAGACCAAATCGCACCTAAGTTATTAGACGGCAAGAATGTAATCATTGCTGCCCACGGTAACTCATTACGTGCCTTAAGCAAGTACATCGAACAAATCAGTGATGATGATATCATGGACCTTGAAATGGCTACTGGTGAACCAGTTGTCTATGACTTTGATGAAAAGTTAAAGGTTCTTGGTAAGGAAAAGTTAGGCAAATAATTTAATAGTTATTTACTAGTTTTTTGGAGCACTCCGCTGTCTCAGGGGAGTGCTTTTTTGGGCGCTGAGGGCCGATAACGTGGGATTGAGTTGGTATTTGGTGGCAACACGGATGCTGGTTGTCATCATGGAAACTAAGTTTTTTGTTTCAGAAAGTAACCGGTCTTATATATTTAGATAAAATCAATTATGATCAATGATGGTGAATGGTCACTTGAAGGTTTGAGGATTCTTGACCGAGCAATTGTTAATCAGTTAAATTAATGAATTAAGAGTGGTGGTCGCTAACTGGTCACTACTTGATGAAACAGTGATTAAGCATTAGGGGCTACGCGGGTAAAATTAAGCCCCCAATCCTCCCGGTCAAACGTGGAGATTGGAAATTGAGGATTTAAAAGGGGATAAAGCTGAATGAATATCAAAAGGTACGGGGTCGATGCGCCGTTTGCGCTATTGATCTACACCGCTTTTGGTGTGGGGCTAGTGTTACATGCCTACGTAAATCGGTTGAACTATCCGATTGGCATCGAAATGACGCTGGGAATTATATTATTGTTGGGTGCGTTGTTATTTTTGCACACCACGGCACAGGGGAAGTACCGACTGTTTGATGAGGCGATTCGCCACTTGAACCTGACACCTGACAGTCAGGTCTTAGACTTAGGCTGTGGTCGGGGAGCACTGTTGACCAAAATCGCCCAACAATTGGGACCAGCTGGCAAAGCAACCGGATTAGATCTGTGGTTGTCGCGGGACCAATCACATAACAAAATAACCATAACACAAAAGAACGTGGATGATTTAGGATTAACGAATCGAGTTAATTTAGTAACGGGGGATATGACCAAGTTAGACTTTCCTGACGCAGGTTTTGACGTGGTGACGTCCAGCTTTGCCATCCATAATATCAAAAATGAACAAGCCCGAATCAATGCTGTCAAGGAAGCCATTCGGGTGCTCAAACCCGGTGGACACATCATGATCATTGATACGGGTCGCAATATCAACGAGTACGGTCAGGTTTTTCAAGACGCTGGCTTGCAAATCACCCAGTCAATGAGTTTAGGATTTAACGGTTGGTGGGCGACCCCGCTAACTGATAGTTACGTGGTCGCTGGCAATAAGCCAACAAATAAAACGGCAAAATAAGATTAAAGAAGAGAATTGGAGTTATAGTTAAATATGAGTGAAAAAGCAACAGAAGTAACACAACGTGAAATGATTCGAATTATTGGCTTGTTCCGGAAGCAAGGGTTTAAGGGCAACTACCTTAGTTTTCAACACGTCGTCGATTAAGGTGCTACGTACTTCGTTGTCATGGGTGACGAGAACAATGGGAATCAAGGGCTATTTAAAGCCAACCTATTGACTGGTGAAGTGGCCTTTCAGTATATGTTGGATGAGGACCATGTCGTCAGTTCAAAGTAATAAAGATACGACAACTAACTAAATACAAGCTACTAGTGGATAAAGTAAGATGACGTCGAATATGTATGACTGATTACTCGGAAAAATATTTTTCTGAAAATTGATTGCAATTTTAAGGTAATAGGGTAAAATTATAAAATTGGAACCAAGCTTCTCAGACATCGATTGATGTTGGCTAGAAGACCAAAGGGTTGAGAAATTTTTCTCAGCCCTTTTTTTATTGAAAGAGGGAATCAAGTTTTGAGTAGAACACTTAAGCTTCGTTGGCTATTGTTAGGCGAATTTTTTGGCAGTTTTGGAAATAGTTTTATCTGGCCGCTAACAACCATCTACATGCATAATCAATTGCATCAATCACTAACGATTTCTGGAATTATCTTGATGTTGTATTCCGGATTCAATGTACTTGGAAGCTATGTTGCGGGAATTCGGTTTGATCATCATGATCCTCGCCGAATGATGATTGGTGGGCTTATTGGTGCTATTGGTGTTATGGGAATTCTAGTGAAGTATAATAGTTGGCCATATTATCCAATATTATTAATTTCATTTGGCTTTTTTAATGGTTGGATTATTACTATTTTAAATGCTTTCGGAACTCAATTAGTGGGTCAAAAAAGTCGATTCGTATTTAATATGCTCTATTTCACAAATAATTTAGGGGTTGTTTTTGGAACAATGGTTGCTGGACCGCTCTATCAGCTCAATGGTAATCGAGTCTCAATATTATTTGCGATTACGATTGGAATGTACTTTATTTATTTGCTGATTGTCCGGCGCTTCTTTATATTGACTTCCATGCCACTACAAAGTGAGAAGCATAAAGTGGTGGGGCCGCGTGCATCATTACCGAATAACAATGGTTATAGTATCTGGATGTTATTCATTTCGATTGCAATCATTTGGGTGACTTATTCGCAATGGTCGAGTAATTTTTCTGTTTATATGACTGGCCAAGGAATTTCGATGATGAAGTATAGTTTATTATGGACGATTAATGGTGTGTTGATTATGGTTTTTCAACCAATAATAACTTGGCTAACTCGTCGTATTACAAATGATTATTGGCTGGTGTACTTTGGGGTTTTAATGTTTATTTTTTCGTTTGCAATCTTAATGTTGTCGCATACTTATCTCATGTTTGTTTTGGGAATGGGCATATTAACTTTGGGTGAGATAACCGTTTTTCCAACAATTCCGGCAATTGTCAATTTACTGACGCCTGCGAATGTTAAGGGCCGGTACCAAGGACTACTCAATGCTTGGATTTCAATAGGGAAAGCCTTGGGGCCACTAATCGGTGGGATGATGATTCAAATCTTTTCTTACCAGGGCCTTTTCCTCTTTTGTACGGGTAGTTTGGGGCTAGTTGCATTGTCTATCATGAGTGTGCGTTTAATAAGCAAAAATACGATGCAAAAATTTTAAATGTTTAAAAACTAATTAGTTGGGGATGACTGTAGTATGGTATCGATAGATTGACGAATGATTTTTCACTGTAAGAAATTAAGTAAGTTTAACTGGAGAAATAATGTGAATAAAAGAGTTTTTTAATTCCCACTTGTAGAGTTTAAAGAATCAACTTATCAAGAGGAAAATCTACCATCATAGTTGATATACATACAGGTTGCTGGCTTCTTTGCAGAATGTGTTGATAGTCCAAATGAATTTCTTTTATGTTTTGATTGAATCTTGGTCAGGTGGGGTTCGACGGAAGAAAAGGTAGTCTCAGTGTTAAAATCATTTTCACGTTTTGCTACCGTCCATAATAAACTTACAGTCAGAAGGTGCAATTAATAACACCAAAGAGCATTGATGATTTAGGAGTAGTTGGTCAGACACAGTTGGCCAGTTTAAGAGCATCCGCATTGTCTTCGACAAAAAAACAGTTAACTGAAGCAAAAGAGATGCTTGCTACTTTGAAACTTAAAATAAATGCTAGTGACAATGATGATAAGGTTAATAATTTTCGAGTTAAAAAGGACAGTGTATTGCATTTACTAGTACCGCCTAAAATGGTAGAAGAATATATTCCTCAAAGAATAAAAATTGCTGAAATATATCCAAAGCTGAGCAGTCAGTCCAAGCGATAAAAAGTTATGTGGTGGTCAACGGATGTAACTAATGTAAAGGTGGGTCAAGAAACAAGGTATCGATTAATGACTAAGCCCCAAAGCCGCTTACGTTGACTGAAAGATAAGTGAAATCAGTGTAGCAACAGATAGCTTGAAAAATCAGAGTGCCTATGAGGTCGATTCGGTTGTTAAAGTAAATAAATCTGAAATCAAGAATTTGCGTTATGACCTTCAGGGGACGGTCTATTATATTACTGGTAGTAAGACGTATTTTGAATACTTCTATGATAAAATTCGTGGTGTGAATAATAATTAAAAAATCAGTGCCAGCCAGAGATTCTTATCTTTGGATTAGCGCTGATTTTTTTTACTCGATCATCTGATTGTACCTAATGTCAGCCATTCTTTTTCTGTAAAAATAGTTCTGATAACATGCCGTAAAGGCAGATGCCAAGAATAAAGATGGCCCAAAATATATCGGTAGTGGATTCAAAGCCATGACTGTAATGCATCAGGACAGGAATAAAGAGAAGTAAAGAAATCCAGAATCTAAAGCTACGATAAAAATTTTTTTTGAATTTAAATTTCATTTTTATTGCCTCCAAAATGTTTTACCATACACTAATGCTGATGGAAATATTAGTCCAATCATTAATGTTTAAAGAGATGGTTAACGAACGAATCTTCACAGTGACAGTTAGTTGTTAAAGATTTCAAACAGCAAAATAAATTTTCTTTGAAGTTAAATCGCCATTTTTAATGTTCTTCTATGCTTATTATTTATCAGCACTTCTGGATGATTTGTATCATAATTTCTATTATATAAAGTAACCCCCTGAGTTGAAGTAAATCCAGACTCAGGGGGGGATTATGTTTTCAGCTAATCGTTACGCGTTTGGCATGTTTCGCATTATTACTGGATATGAACAGGTGTGTTTACTGGGATATGCTCGTACATCCACTTAGCATCCGAAATGGATAAGCGGACGCAGCCATGTGAATCGGATTTTTTGCCGAGTAAGGCTGCCTTGCTGGCAATATAGTGATCGGATGCGTCTACTGGAACCGAGTGAAAGAGGTAGACGCCGTGATCCTTAAATGAGACCCAGTAATTAGCACCTTCGTTCAAGCTAGCATTGTAAAAATGCAGGCCGCGTTCAGGTTGGATGACGAAATCGCCTTTGGGGGTCGCATTCACACCGGGTTTACCGGTAGTGGCAAGCATTGTGTATAGGAGCTTATCGCCAGCTTTCAGGTAGACCCGCTGCTTTGCAACGGAGACATCAATCCTCAAGTTGGGATAATTTTGAACATTCGGATAAGGATGGTTGGGCTCAGAAGGGCCATGCCAATCAACCGGGGTTGCCATTGCAACGGCTGTTTTATGGCTGGTACTACTTTTACGCGTTTTAGCAAGCTTTGTCAGTTTGGAACGATTTGAATTAATATGACTAGTACTGGCAGCTTTAGCGCTAGTCATTGCAACAGCGGGGCCATTGACGATCATACTTCTAATCCCAAATAGGAGTACTACTCCGGCAATGGATAAGGTTAGATAGAGAATATACTTTGTTTTGGTTTGCACGTGTTCATACTCCTTAACTTAATAGTACTGCATCGCGAAAGACGCCAGCACCGGGATTTGAGAACAGCATCGATAGTGGCACGTAGCTTGCTAGAACCCACGTTTGATTACAGCGGCTTCCCAGGTGGTATTAATGTCAAACTCTAGAGTGGTTACTTATGTCAGGATACGCAAGTGGGATTTGACAATTGTATGACTAATGTTTGAGATATTCTGTTAGTCAGCGATCAATTTCTGTGCGACAAATGAAAAAATCACGGCAGCCGCAAGCTTATTTCCACGAGTTGAATCCTAGCACCTGATTATTCGAATAACAATGAGTTGGAAACGTCAAATTAAATTAATAATTATAAGTAGGGTTCGTCTTGATGATTATAGCGAGTGTAAACTGACTTATTTGGGTAACTGTGAGATTTTTTGCGACCGATACGGTGTAGAAAAATCATGGTCAGGAAAGTTTCCAAATTAAGGTAGGGTTGCAGCCTTTTGGCGGGCGCCAAGTGGTGTGATTGTGGGAAGTAAAACGGTGACCGTATAGGCACAATGGGATTAACGACCATTGCTTGCACCTTCAACGCGTGACCATAGAAAGCGCCGCATGTTTTGTGGTGGTGGAGTGATAAAACCAATGGTAATTAGAGCTTGTTCAATGCGAACTGGTTGCTTGGTGAGTTTTCGCGTTATAAGCCACGCAAAAAAAACCAGCAAATACCAACGCCGCTGATGATTCAGGACATTGGTATTTGCTGGTTTTTAAATTAGATGAATAATCGAACTAGTTAATCAACATATTGCGCGTAGTCGATCCCTAAACGCTTGGCAATTCCGGTAACTTCTGCGAGTGTCTTGTCATCAATCTCGATACCGTTAGCTGACCGGTCTTGGTACGCGGCCGCTTCCTTATCGCCGGCAACGATGACTGGTTTGCCAGGAACGGATGGTAGGTCGCGAATAGCTTGTAAGTAAGCTGAAAACTTAGCAATAATGGCATCCTTATCGCCAAAGATTGAAGGGTCAATGGCGACAAAGCTCTGACAAGGGCCCACGGAAAGGTCGTCCGGAGTAATTTCGTTAGAGGTGTTGCCCATTGAAAGGATTGCCGTGAACACCTCGACGATGACGCCGAGACCGAAGCCCTTGTGGCTACCAGTGTCTTCGGTAACGCCACCTAATGGGGCTAAACCAACATTGGAATCTAAATCACGCAGGGCGTCTAAGTCTTGCGTATCGCTATGGCTATTAACGGGCGTTTCGCCATCCTTAGCGACCCATAATGCGGGCATATCTTTACCTAATTTACGATAAACCTCAATTTTACCTTGTGGCACCGTCGTTGTGGCCGCATCGAAGATAAACGTGTTCGGGTTGGCTGGCATGGCAAAGGCAATTGGGTTGGTGCCGACTAATGCTTTGGTCGCGTGAGTGGGTAACATCGCTGAACGTGAATTGCACGACGACAGGCCAATCATACCTTCTTCGTCAGCCATGTTGGCATAGTAACCCGCAATGCCATAATGACCGGAGTTACGAGTCGTAACCATACCGATACCATGTTGTTTCGCTTTTTCAATAGCTAAGCGCATGCTATAAATGCCGTTTAACTGGCCTAAACCAAAATGGGCATCAACGACCGCACTAACATCGGTTTCCTTAACAACTTCTGGCTGATTATGTACGCGAATCTTACCATTACGAATAAAGTCATCGTACATGATCATTCGCTGGACCCCATGGGACTCAATACCAATTAAGTCGGTGTAGATCAACATGTGGGCGACTTCTTGACTTTCTTCTTCGGTAAAGCCGTAACCTTTATAAATATTGTAAATCAGTTGTTCAATTTTTTTATCATCATATCGTTTTACCATTATATTCACCACGTTGTTTGAAATAGATCTAAGTGACAATCAGATTGTTGTATTAGGTTAATATCACAAGAATGAATGCCAATTAAATTCTAATTATTTTTTAACTATACACTAATTAAAAGCGTTATCACTCAAGAAGTCAAGGTAGGTATTCAAAAAGTATGGTCCTAGGGCTAGACTAGTTTGAAGTCAATGCAGTGCGTACGGATGGCATCATAAATAAGTATAACTAAACGGTCAGTAGTTTAAGGTATGCGATTCACTGAACGTTAATCAGAGAACAACTTCGTGGCCACCAGAAGGATTAAAATTAATGTCGCCCCGTCTCTTTGAGCTGGATAATACATTAGTCGTCTACTTGGTCCCATCCTGGTATTCGGTTGAGACGCGATCACGAAGTTCCTTCCAATTAGCCGCATGTGCGAATAAGGTGATACGAACAGGGGGCAGGACAATAATCGCGTCAATCTTGATAATCTGAAATTTGACATCGACTTTAGCGGTTAATTCGCAGGAAATAATCGCCTCGACAGAGTTGGTAATTTTACGGATGGTAGTCTCGATGTTAAGCACTCCTAAGCCTTGTTATAACAAGTATAACTAAGTTTAACTAAAGGTAATTAAACAGCTTGCGATAAACACTAACGTCGCGATGTCGCCGTGAAGCTAGTCGCTAACCGGTGTCATAACGCCTCTCATCGATAAGCAAAACTTATCAATGAGGGGCGTTATTGGAATTGGTCCCTCCCCATTTTGCTTGTAAGATAGCACTTGTAAGTTAATTAGCAACGAACCAAATATAAACAAAAGAGGGTCTTCAGTTATGGCAATTAGTAAAAACGCACAGGCAAATCATCAAGAACTATTTCCAGATTTAAAGTCGACTTTGAAGGTCACTGATCCGGAATTCATTGAAATTTTTGATAACTTTAACTTTGATGAAGTGCTACAGCATCAAAACTTGGAGCTCAAGTTGAGAATGAAGATTACGCTGGCCTCATTAATTGCGATGCAATCCGTTAACGAATATCAGGCCATGTTAAATGGCGCTTTGAATGTTGGGGTGACACCCGTTGAAGTCAAAGAAATCGTCTATCAGGCCACGGCATATGTCGGTTTGGGGAAGGTATTTGATTTCTTGCATGCCACCAATGCCGTCTTTACAGAACGAAATATCTCATTACCGATTGAAGGCCAATCAACGACTACGCCAGCGACCCGTTATGAGAAGGGCTTGGATACGGTTCGACAGATGGCTGGTGATGCTGTTGATAAAATGCAGAAAAATTTACCCGAAAACGAAAAGCATTTTGCAATGTTCCTAGCTGATAATTGCTTCGGCGATTACTATACTCGTAACGGTCTTGATGCCAAGACGCGGGAATTGATTACTTTTGCGATGTTGATTTCACTTGGCGGCGCGGACCCGCAAGTTAAGGGCCACATACGCAATAACGTCACGGTGGGTAATGATAAAGAGACATTGTTGTCTGCGATTACAGTGTTGTTACCATTCATTGGTTATCCAAGAACGTTAACCGCGCTGAATTTATTAAATGAAATTATTCCAGAAAACAAATAATGAAAAGAGGACAAATAGTTATGACGAAAAAAACATGGTTAATTACAGGTGTTAGCAGTGGTTTTGGTCGGGCCATGACCACGCAATTATTGGAAGCTGGTAATACGGTAATTGGGACGGTTAGAAATACCACTAAGGTTCAAGATTTAATCGATCAATATCCGAATACTTTTATTTGTGAAACCTTAGATGTCATGGATGTGCCGGCAATCCACGAATTAATTAATCGTGTTGCGACCGAACACCAAATTGACGTTTTAGTTAACAACGCTGGTTACGGGCTCTTTGGCGCAGCTGAAGAATTAAATGATACGGATATTGATAAAATTCTAGCAACTGATTTGACGGGGTCAATTCAAATGATTCGCTCGATCTTACCATTCATGCGAGAGCAACAACGTGGTCAAATTATCCAGATTTCGTCTTACGGTGGTCAAGTTGCCTATGCAGGTAATTCGATGTATCACGCCGCCAAGTTTGGCATTGAAGGCTTCTGTGAATCGGTCGCCCAAGAGGTTGCGCCATTTAACATTGGTATGACGATTGTTGAACCCGGTGGCGCTCGGACTGAGTTCCGGTATGGCAGTGCCCACGTTGCCAATTTGATGAAGGTCTATGATGAAAATCCAGCCCATGCCTTTATGAAGATGCTTGATCCAGCAAATGGCTTAGCACCTGGTGATCCAGAAAAAATGGCTACCCGTATTATTGAAAGCGTCGATCAACCTGACACACCGTTGCATATGGTCTTAGGGTCGCAAGCGTTGGAAAATACGATTGCAACTTTGGAAAAACGGTTGGCTGAATATAAGTCTGAAAAGGAATTGGCAGCATCGACCGACTTTCCGGCTGGAAAATAGCAGTTTTGTTTATACACCGTAGTCGACAGATGGTAATAACAGTCCAGCAGTTCACTTAACTGAATTGCTGGACTGTTATTCATTTTAAAAGCACTTGACTTAAAGCACGCTTTAAGTCATATCATGAAACTATTGATATAGGTTCCCCAAAGAAAGGGCGGAGTTAAGATGGAGCGTAGTAAAGTTGTTGTTCACATGTACGTCTCAATTGATGGAAAAATTGACGGTTCGTATGGCAGTGCTAATTCGAGCCAATATTATTCAGACGAACTATTCCGCTTAAGTAATGCTGATGGCAATGGTCGTGAAACGATACAAATGTACGCGGCTACTGGCCATCCAGACTTAAGCCAGTACGATACGACCGGGATTGATTATCAAGATTGGTTACCTGATATTAAGTCAGAGACTTGGGCCGTCGCTTTTGACCGTAAAGGCAAAGATGGCTGGGATGTGAATTATTTTGATTACAATAATCATCGGATGCATACGATTGAAGTTGTGACTAAACAGGTCCAAAAGGCGTACTTAGCCTATTTGCAATCGTTAGAGATTCCATACATTGTTAGTGGCGAGACGGATTTTAATTTTGAAGATGTGCTGCGGAAACTAAAACAACATTATCAGATTGACACCTTGGCCGTGTGTGGTGGGGCTGTGATCAACGGAGCCTTTCTAAAAGCGCATTTTGTGGATGAGATTTCTTTAGTTATTGCACCACACGTTAGTGGCGATAACACGAAAAAGGCGGCCTTTGATACGTTGGGTGCCACGGTACAGGATACGTTCAAAATCAAGGCAGTTAAACAACTTGCCGATGGCGGTTTGCATTTGACCTTTGTGAAAGTAGATTAGAAACAGCGTTAATATCAGCAAGCTTGTCGTCAGCATGATGGCAGGGGTGCTGATATTGTTTTTCATAAGTAAAACTTATCAATGCGTGCTTGATTTGAAATTGGTCTAACGGTCGGTTGCTTGTAAAATATCACTTGTAAGCTAAATCAGAACAAGTGAAGAGGTAAATAAATGAATAACGAAGTAATCGTGCTTTTTGGTGCCGGTTCAATCGGCGAAGCCATTGTTAGACGAGTCGCTGCCGGTAGAAATTTATTATTGGCAGACTATAATGAAGCTAAATTAGTTGAAATGAAACAACGTTTGATGGAAGCCGGGTTTACCGTTGCAACGATTAAAGCGGACCTTTCATCGCGAGATTCCATTAAGGCGGTCGTTGCTAAAGCGCAGTCCTTAGGCAGTATTATGGGATTGGTTAACGCAGCTGGGGTTTCACCGTCACAGGCTAGTCCAGAACAGGTCCTCAAAGTGGATCTTTATGGCACGTCCGTTTTACTAGAAGAATTTGGTCGAGTGATGGCTCCCGGTGGTGCGGGTATCGTAATCTCATCACAATCGGGACACCGGTTACCGGCCTTATCACAAGCAGATAATCAAGCCTTAGCCATGACACCGACGGAAGAATTATTAGCTTTGCCAATCTTACAACCAGACGTGATCAAGGATTCGTTAGCTGCTTATCAATATGCTAAACGGACCAACGTTTTGCGAGTCGCTGCCGAATCAGTTAAATGGCAAGCCCGTGGTGCACGGATCAATACGATCAGCCCCGGCATCATCATGACACCATTAGCGGTTGACGAATTGAACGGTCCCCGTGGTGCGGGTTACAAACAGATGTTTGAGTCAATGGTCACGAAACGTCCAGGGACGCCCGATGAAATTGCCAATTTGGCGGAACTCTTAATGGATCGTCGCGGTGCCTTCATTACTGGGAGTGACTTTTTGGCTGATGGCGGCATTACCGCGCAATATTGGTATGGCAACGTTGCAGAAGTTCGTAACAGTGGCGCCCAAAAATAAATTTTTAAGGAGATTTTATTATGAAAGCAGCAACGTTTATTGAACCAGGAAAAGTCGAAGTTAAAGAATACGAAAAACCAACCATTCAAAAACCAACCGATGCGATTATCAGAGTGCTTCGGGCCTGTGTATGTGGGTCAGACCTATGGTGGTTCCGTGGTATTTCCCAACGGCAAGCGGGTTCAACAGTTGGTCATGAGGCCATCGGGATCGTCGAATCTGTTGGCTCAGCCGTTAAAGATGTGCAAGCGGGTGATTTTGTGATTGCACCGTTTACTCACGGTTGTGGGCACTGTGCCGCTTGTTTAGCGGGCTTTGATGGGGATTGCTTGAATCAAGAAGCCGGTGGTAATGGTGGTTATCAAGGTGAATACTTGCGCTTTACCAATGCTAATTGGGCGCTGGTTAAGATTCCTGGACAACCAGCAGATTATTCCGATGAGATGCTGAATAACTTCCTAGCCTTAGCCGATGTGATGGCAACAGGCTTCCATGCTGCAACTAGTGCGGAAGTCAAACAAGGTGATACTGTCGTTGTAATGGGCGATGGGGCCGTTGGTTTGAGCGGGGTTCTCTCTGCAAAACTACTCGGTGCTAACCGTATCATTGCAATGAGTCGTCATGAAGATCGCCAAAAACTAGCGAGAGAATTTGGTGCCACAGATATTATCGCTGAACGGGGCGATGAAGCCGTTGCTCAAGTGATGGCCCTGACCAAAACGGGTGCCGATGCTGTCCTTGAATGTGTTGGGACTGAACAGTCAGTTGATACGGCAATCAAGGTTGGCCGTCCTGGTGCGGTTGTTGGCCGCGTCGGCGTGCCACAAAAGGCCGAAATGAATACTAATAATCTTTTTTGGAAGAATATTGGATTACGAGGTGGGATCGCTTCGGTTACGACTGATGACAAGCAGGTGTTGTTAGATGCCGTTTTGACTGGCAAAATCCAGCCAGGGAAAGTCTTTACGAAACAGTTTGCGCTTGAAGATATTCAAGCAGCTTATGAAGCAATGGATCAACGGACTGCAATTAAGTCGTTGGTGGTTGTCAGTGATAGATAGGAGAAAAACCATGAAAAAAGTTTTAATTATTGGTGCCACGGGAACTATTGGCGGTGCCGTTCGCCAAACCCTCTTGAATGAAACCGATGATCAGTTAACGCTGTTTACTAGAAGTGCGAATCGGTTAAGCGCTACTGAGCGTGAAACGGTGATCGCTGGCGATGTGACTAAGGATAGCGATCTAGACAAGGCGATTGCAGGCCAAGACGTTGTTTTTGTTGCCTTGAGTGGTGCTTTAGGTCGATTTGCTAAAACCATTGTTGCCGCGATGGATCGAAACCACGTTACGCGGCTATTGTTCATCACTTCCATGGGTATCTATGATGAAATTCCTGCTTCGATTGGTGCTAGTGGCAATTTAAGTCATAATTCAATGTTACGGTCTTACCGTGAAGCTGCCGATATTATTGAAGGTTCTAATTTGAACTACACCGTGATTCGCCCAGGCTGGTTCACTGGGGGACCCGTTGATTATGAGATTACGAAGAAGGGCGAGCCCTTTGGTGGTCACGATGTTTCAATCAGTTCAATTGCCGACTTTGTGAAGGATGCTATTGCGGATGACAATTATTATTCACACGATAGCGTTGGTCTAAATTCAAAATAGTAATACTAAGGTCATTGGCGCAGCTGGTGGCCTTTTTCTGTGGCATAATAAGTTAAAAGCAACGTAAAGGTTAGGGTGAAGTCAATGTTTCAACAAATGCAGTATTTTATCGCAATCGTCAAAAACCATAGTTTTACCCAGGCTGCGGTGGATTGTCACATTTCACAATCCGCGATTTCGCAACAAATGAAGGAGTTAGAAAGCCGTCTGGGATTAAAGCTAATCAAGCGTCAGGGGCGAAGCTTTGAAGTGACGGAAGCGGGGCAGTACTTTTATACCCACAGTCAGGATATTTTAGCTGATGTTGAGCAACTCGTTGAAAATACAATTAAGATTGAAAAAAATGATGAAGCTGAACTACGGGTAGGTTATCTAAGAAGCTTTGGAACCACTGAGTTCTTGCAAACGGTGTCTGAGTTTACGCGGGAGTTTCCCAAAGTTAAAATCAAAATTAGCAGTGGGACCCATGAAGACCTCTATGAGTTATTAAGGACGGGCCAAATCGATTTAAACTTATCTGATCAACGACGAGCATTGTCGAATGAGTACCAAAATGAATTTTTAACGGCGAGTGAATTTATGGTTGCTGTCAATCATGCGCTACCAGTGGATACTGAAAAAATCGATATTGCGGCGTTAGTTGACCTGCCTTGTATATTGATTATTGATGGTAGCCAACAAGCCGCGGAAGAATCTTATTATCGGGATGTTTTGGGCGTTAAAAGTGAGTTTGTCCGTGCCCAAAATTATGACGAGGCTCAGATGTTGGTTGCCTCTAATCAAGGGTATTTGATCATCAATCAGCGGATGCGAACCCAGTTAGATCAAGATGTTGTTAAAATGATTCCATTGTTCAAGGGGCATCGTAATTTGATTCAAAACTACTATGCTTACTGGCAAGCTGATAATTCAGGCTATTATATTGAGACGTTTGCTGAGTTGTTGAAACAGAATTTTGCATAAGTTGAGCTTATCGAAGGTCGGCAAAAGTGAAATAGCTTTAATCTGGAACTTTCGTTATCATTTTCTTTGTAATCAAAACAAGGAGACGTGGAAGTTATGACAGATGAAGAAGCAATCGTACAATTATATCGTGATGAAAATGAAGCAATGATCAATAAGGATCTCAATAAACTAAATGAGATTTTGACCGATGATATGCATCTGACCCATATGACTGGCTACGTGCAGCCTAAATTCGAATGGATCGATCAGATTCAGAATGAAGAGATGCAGTACCTTGCTTCCAAAGAAGAAGCTATCAAAGCCATTCAAATCAACGGTGACAAAGCAAGCCTAATCGGTCAAAACCGGGTCCAAGCCAAGATTTGGGGTGGCGGCATTAATACTTGGCCGTTGCAAATGCGGATGTATTATAAAAAGCAAGCCGGTAAGTGGATGATTACTGACCAAGTTGCTAGTACTTACTAGCGTTAAGGCTTAACTGGAAAAAGCGATAATTTCGGGTGGGTCTGTGCCAACAATAACTTCTAAATATAAATAAACAGGACGAGCAACCGGGTTTAGGTTGTTCGTCCTGTTTATTTACTAACGGTTAGTTAAAAATGTATTGATCAAACCGTTAGTGGTGTGTTCGCTGGACTCGGAAATATTAAGTTTAGTATTTCATATACCTTCCTCAATCGTCTAAAAGCGTTTTTCATTACAGATTTTCTTGTAGACAATCGTTGGTATTCTTAGACAATCAAATCATTAATAATTGGACATAAACTACTTTGAATTTGTACTCTAGAAGTATGTGGAAATAGAATTAAATAATCAATAGATGGCAATTGAGCTAGTATATGCCAAATGTGAATCAGCTAGTTAGTAAATAACTAATATTTTGTTAGTTACTTCAAGTAAGCCTCATTGCTATAGGCTCTGATTCGACTAGAATTGGAATTCTTTATTGTTTTGAAGTACCAGTAACTGGGGGTGCCAACGACAGGAATATGGGCTAGTGAATCGAAAAGTTTATCCACAGGTACCGCCAAAGGTTGAATATTCACTAACGGCACTGGGAGAAAAAATTTTTACCCGTTTTGCAAGCGTTGGAGGACTTTGCGGTGGACTACCAGCAACATGAAAATGGTGACAAACAAGCATAGTTGCCTATTTTTTCAGCGTGCTGCAATCATTTTTAACCCCCTGATACGATGGTGCGTAGTCTGTGGATAAGTTATCAGGTTTGCGGTTAATTAGATAAAATTGATGAAAATAGCTGTTAATAAAGCACCTTGGTTGTGAGTAAAGCAACCATTATCTGAGGATAAATCGTGAAAATGAGGGAGCTGGAGTAGATTTGATTATCCACAGTGTATAACTTTTATTGCACAGAAACTGCCAATATGCCGTTGACAAAAAAATAGCTATCAAGAATTGGTTAAAATTGACTTGTTGACTAGCGAGATAACCGTTCAATCCATATTGGATGAAGTTTGCCTGCTAAGTAGATGATTAATATCTTACGATTTATTTCAATGAAATTCTTTAATGTAAGCACTGATTCAATTAGAATTGGTGTTTTTTTATTGTTCAGAAGAACCATTGTATCAGTACTTTGAGACACCTATCAAATAAATTGTTAGCCATTTAACTCATAAAGTGAGTAAATAAAAGTAGTTAGAGGGGGTAGAACTAATGGAAGATTCAATTGGGCAACGAATTAAAACCAAACGACTAGAATTGAAGTTAACTCAAAACCAAGTTGCAGAAAAATTATTTGTCACACAGCAAACCGTTGCTAGGTGGGAGAGCGGAAAGCATATGTTACCAGTAAAAGCAGTTCAGGATCTGAGTGAACTGTTTGACGTACCAACAGCCTATTTCTTTGGGGAAGATCAAGTGATTATGCGCCGGTTTAACTTTTTTGCTTTTGTGGGCAGTCTTTTTGTGAATTTTATATTTTTCTGGCTAATTGCAATTGTGTTATTAACAGTCCTACTAACATTGTGGGGAATGTTGGGAGCTGGTCTGGTCGCACCATTCGTAATTATTTGGCAGTTTATTGTTGGTATTCATCGTTTTAATGTCAGCAGATTATTGATTAGCTGTGGCATGTTAGGAATTACGATAGTTGTTATTCCGATTGTTTGGAAGATTACATGTTATATGGGCCGTATTTTAAGGGCCTATTATCGGTATAATATGAATTCAATTGTGTATGAGGTTGTGCCAAGGGGGGCTAATGATGATTATCGCAAAGAAAATCAGTAAGCAAATTCAACTTGCCAATCAGTCTGTAGAGATTTTGCATGAAACAACAATTGCGGCTGAGGCTGGGGAGTTCCTCAGTATTATTGGTCCCTCTGGTTCAGGAAAAACGACATTGTTGAATTGTTTGTCAGGGCTGGTTAAACCATCAACTGGTGAAGTTTATATTGATGGGCAGTGCATCCAGAAGTTGTCGGCACGTAAATTGGCCCAATTACGGCGTACCTCGATTAGTACGATTTTTCAATCGTATAATTTATTACCAGCATTAAATGTTTATGATAATGTGGTTTTACCATTGCGTTTGAATCACCAGCGAGCTAGTAAAGTAGCAATTACAGAATTACTCCAAAAATTGAATTTTAAGGCTGATTTGAATCAGGTCCCTAGTCAATTGTCGGGGGGAGAACAACAAAAGGTTGCTGTTGCTCGAGCACTGATGATGCATGCCCGCATTATTTTTGCAGATGAACCCACTGGCGCATTGGACTCGCTATCGCGTCAGGTGATTTTTGGCCAATTAAGGGCACTATCTCAGCAAGGTGTCTGTGTCATTATGGTGACTCATGATATTGAACAGGCGGCCCAAACGGATCGGGCACTAATCTTGAGTGACGGTTGTATTGTTAATGAAGTGAAGCAACCATCAGTTGAGCAATTGTTTACGCAAATGGATCATTTGAGGGGGTAATAATTATGTTGAGATTGGGGGCTCGCCAGTTTCAAGTTTCTTGGAAGTCGTGGCTGACGGGAAGCTTTATTTTTATTGTTGCAAGCTGGCTGATTGGATTCTGCTTGTCAGGAATTGCTGCGTTGCACCAGATGGTGTTTGATGTACAGATTAATCCATTGCCACTTTTCATTATGCCGATGGTTTTTGGTGGGCTAACGTTACTGTTTGTTTTAGGTACAATCATTCGAATGATTTTGCAAGAATTAGCAGTTGAGTACCGTTTATGGGGTGTTTTGGGAGCTAATCAGCATCAATTGGCACTTTTAATTGCAGTACAAGTAGGGATAACGGCCTTTTTTAGTAGTTGGCTTGGCTACGGTTTGGCGGTGGTGAGCATTAAACCATTATATGGATTGCTTCAGGTTTATATAGGGCATATTTGGCTACCTAACGTGACTTTCAGAATATCTGGTGAGGTGGGACTAGGTACTAGTTTGATCGTAACAGGACTTGCGGTAGTATCTGGCTTTATTAATACGCGACGGTTGTTGTGGGACCATCATCGACGGATCCTGACGAGCCTTTTATTCGCTATATCGTTAGTAGGTTTGATTATAGCGAATTATCAGGCGCTAATGAATGAGGTCGAAGATTACAATGGTAATGTTTTCCTAGTACTACTATTCTGGCTGATTTTGGTTCAAATTCAGATGGGGCGCCCAATAATGACTTGGGGTGCTAAACAGATTATGAAGTTGACACCAACTGGTCTTCTGAAAGTGGCAAGTTGTCGCTCAACGGGGAATGCTAGTGTTAACGTGCCGATATTAGTCTTACAGTCATTAATCTATGGACTCATTATGTTACTTTATGGATTTGGTGGAACTGGTGGCCAGGATATCAAAAATGTTATTGTCTCATTTATTATTTATGTCGGAGCACCGGGACTATTGGTTATTGCTAATGTGATTTCTGTAGCCATGTTAAATGGGCGACAACAACAGCGGGATATTAAACAGCTAACGCGATTGGGATTTAGTTTTAACATGTTGTTACGCGAGCGTAGCTGGGAAAGTTGTTTCCAAGTAATGCCACTCTTAATAACGATGTTGATTACTAATATGGCCTTATACAGTGTGCTAACAATCCTTGCTTGGCATACACAAGTTGGGATACAGGTCAGCATGATGACAGTAATTTGGTTACCAGTGGGTGTCTCTGTGATGACATGGTTGTTATTAACGCTAATTGCATGGCAAGCAGTTTTTGCCGGAGTGAGGAATAGGTCGGTAGTTTAATATTATGAATGATAAAATGGTATTTTAGTTTGGTTTAGGTATTGATATTTTAGGGGGAGCGGATTGATATGAAAATATATGGGCGAGTTCAGTTGATAGCAGGGATTAATTTAATAGCTTATTTAGCGGCACTCTATTTTTCAACGGGAGTTCATACTGGTTTTAAGTTGGATGATAATCAATTGATTGGTTACATGGCTTGTGGCGTTTTATTAAGCTTACTCGGAATATCCTTGGCAGTTAAGACGATGGCCAAGCGAAAGGTATAGGTGTTACTACTTTTAATAGGGTGCTTTACTCTGTTACTGTTAACAACGTTTAACATGGTTAGCTTTAATGAAGCTTTTTGGTATTTCTTGCCATTTGTTTATGGATTGCCTTTTGTTGAACTGGGAGAAGCGATTGAATTTCTGCTATCCGTCACTTGGGGGCACACTAAAGGGCGATATGAAGAAGTTGAATGAATGGTCGTAACATTGACAATAGCTGGTGGAGAATATAATAGCGGTGTCGTAAGGTCGTTGGACCGAGCGATACCGCTATTTTTTAAGCGATGACGAGTACGCGTTGATTAGTAAAATGACATGTAAGGGTGACAACTTACCAGTCAGGATTTTGGTTTACTTGGCTAGCCAGGTAAGAACCTTCCCAATCCGCGTATTGATCCAGCATTAGAAATAGTGCAGTCTTCATAGTGACCTACAGATTAAGGCTATATTTTCGACATCGAATGTGTTATCCTTAATTATACGAACATATGTTCTCAAAAGCGAGCACATGTTTAAATATTGGAGGTCGGCAGATGAGCCAAAAATCCGTAGTACTTGATTCAATTAGAGCATATATTTGTTATACACCACGGGTTTTTCAACGTGTTAATAAAAAATTAGCTATTAATTTGAGTGAAGCTGAAATCAAAGAGCTAGTCAATCGTATCCTGGTACAGCCGGATGAAGTCAAAAGATGTGGGAAAAATTATTATATCCGAAGTTGCGAAGCGAAGGTGGAATTGACGGTGAATGCTGGCAATTATCGCTTAATTACGGCTAGCAAGTACGGAGAAGTCAATGGTTCTAACCAGTTTAAAAGTACTGAAAAGATGAATTGAGGTCAGTGATTTGGAAATTAAAGAAGTAGCACAGCGGTCAGCAGAAATTCGTGAGCAATACCATCAGTTAGAAATTAAGCAAGATGGGCATTCTTGGACAACTGAGCAGGATGCATTGGCCTTTCTGACAGATGCGTCGTTAGTAGGTCGTCAGGTAATGGCCCAGACCGGTAGTTGGCCAGATAATGCAAATCATCAATTGTTAACTGAAAAGATAGGTGAATCCGTGTGGTGGTTGAGTGTTTTGGCTACTGAAAATGGGATTGACTTTAATGACGCGGTGACACGATTTTTACAGCGTAAAGCGGCGCAATTCAGACGTTAATTGATGTCAGTTGTTGATTGAGCGTAATTCCAGTGGTACTAAACATTTCAGAAATAATAAATTCACCCTCGATCAACTAGATTTTTACTAGTCTGATAGGGGGTGAATTTAGATGTTAATCTTATTGACGTTGCTTTAGTTACGACCTGTGATTAATTTTTGCGGATGGAATAGCTTATAAAAATGATATTAATTCGAAGCTAGTTCAAATTAAGCGTAGCGTCAAATGTTTTAAAGTCATTATCATCGTCATAGTCATCAGTATCGTAACTAGCATCCCATTTTAGACGGACACTGGTAATGTTTTTGACACTGGATAGCTTTGGCAAAATGAAATACAGATTGCCATCAGAATCGGTACCGCTGTTTAAATCACCATCAAAATCATCACTGTCGGCATCAGCATCGACTTGTTGCCCATCGTTAGTGCTGAGTTTAGCTTGGGTTGGGTACGCTGAAATGTCGCGGCCAGCATGGATGCTCATGTGAACTTTTACGATTCCGTTAAAGTCTTGTTTGTCGCTACCACTGCCGCTCGTATAAGTACCATCTGTTTTGTAGACCGTAACTTTATCGATTTTAAAAGTGGAGCCGGCCCAGCTACTGTCAGTAAATGAGGCCGTATAAGCTTGTTGGTCGGCAATATCAATGTCATCATCACCAATGGTAATACTGTCTGAATCTGAATCAGAGTCAGATTCAGAGTCTTCGCTATCACTATCGCTGGCTTCTTCACTGTCACTATCGCTATAACTATCATCAGAGCTAGTTGTAGCTGACTTGGAAGTTGTCGTCAAAGCAGAATCAATGGCGTTTTCACGAGCTGTCACGTTAACAAGTGCAGCGTATGCCAATGTAAATAAGACTAGGAGGCACCAAGTCCACCATTTGTGCGTCCAGTGTTTTGGTTGGCTGGTCGAACGGTCAAAGCGTTCACCAGCAGCTTTAGAGCGTTGGCAAAGGAACACAATGATTAAAATTGGTCCGACAAGCGGGATCAGCGAGAACCATAAATAGTGCGCTGAGCGATTAGAATCATGGAGACGCCGGGCGCTAGCTGTGAATTGCATCACTGAGATCCAAGACATGAGTGCCGAGTAAACTAATAATAATACGGTTTGTAAAGCATTGACGTGGAATGGATCAAGAATAAATGCTGGGTAACTGTATACTTTAAAGCCAAATACAATCGTTAAAATTAGGGTAATTAACACTAAATCTAAGTAAAGCCACCAATACTGGGGTCGTGTGATTCGTTGTGACCAAGTAAAGGTCTGGCGCATGCCTAGTTTGAGCGCGATCCACATATTGACATGTTCCGGCTGATTGGGTTCATTGTTCTGTTCCGGAGCACTGGTACTCTGAGCTTTAGCGGAAGTGGCTTTGCCTTGCGTAGCACCACAAAAAGGGCAAAAAGTCGCGTCAACGGGAATTTCTTTTCCGCAGTTAATACAATACTTTGTTTCGGACATCGATGTTCCTCCTGGAATACTTATACTAGGCGAAATATTATGAATATAAGTAGAATTTTATTATATGGCCGAGTAAGTTGTTATGACAGCCGAAAATAAGCATAACATAACTAGTTGGGAATATTAACAAAATATTAATATTAAATTCACATTTTGTTCATTAATGTACATAAATAATTATTGTCTTGTTTTATTGAAAAATTCAAACTGAAATAAGACTTTATAAGCTGTTTTTCAACTTTGATGTAGCTAAATGATGAGGTGTCAGATGTCATTTTAAGGCATCAATAGCTTATTTCTAGATAATTAGTATTATACAAATTGACTGTATTAAAGTGACCCGTTAGCGGTGCAATCTGTGATTGGACTATAATCGGAACACGATAAAGCCCCAGCAAATTAAAGTTTGCTGGGGCTTAACAATTAATTGATTTTATTGAGGGCCGCTTTCGGGACGTCTTTGTGATTAACTTTTTCCCAGTTGATCACTTGTTGGCGTTTGTCATTATAGCCGACTTTGAGATAGGCCCCCATCTTTAGTGAGCGTGGCAGAACGCTATCAAAAGAAAGATCTTTCTTAGCACCATTATCACTGTATCCAGGCTGTGAGTAGTGGTAGTAGACATAAGCCTTGCCGGAATCATCTTTTCCGGTTTTACGCTCACCTTTAGTTGTGATTTGAGTGTAGTAAGCTGTGGTTCCATAGTTTGAGTGGTACCAGTTGAAACCAAGGCCAACTGGAATTAACACGATAATTGTGATAATCAGTCCCCAGATACCCGCTGTTTTCATTAATAATCCCTCCAAGTGATTAGTTGAAATCTGATGCTAATCATAACGGTATGGAAAAACGGTGGCCAGCAGTTTATGCGATGCTAAACGAAAAACAAGCAATTAAATAAAAAATTAATGAAGGGTTCAATTGTGTCAATTATTCGGATGACCTGAATGTTGAAAAAATAAGGCTATATTGTAAGCGCTGTAATATTTTTCGAAAAAACATTTGACTTTTGCTATGTAAAGGCTTACATTGTTACTTGTAAATATAAATAAATTAGACATGTAACTGGTAATGCAGGCAGGATCTAAAAAAGTAACGGGCTTGGTCCGAATAACTTTTTAGGTCCTGTTTTTTGTCGTTAGGAGTGATTAAAATGGATTTTAATGATAGTGCGCAAGCAATTATTTTAAATGTCGGTGGAGCCCCAAATATTAATTCTTTGATTCATTGTTCGACTAGGTTACGGTTTACCTTGAATGATTTTGCTAAGGTAGATTTGGAAAAATTGAAAACAATTGATGGTGTTCTGGGAGCTGTAATTGCTGGTGGTCAATGTCAGGTGATTATTGGTAATGACGTTGTTGAGATGTTTGATGCGGTTCAGATTTTATTGGGCAATAATACGCAACAAGGTGCTGCTACGGGACCTAAGCAATCATGGGGAAAAATTGTTCTTGATTTTATTATTGGGGTTTTTCAACCGTTAGTACCAGCAATTGCCGGCGGTGGTATTTTAAAAGCGGTATTAATGTTGTTGGCCATGTTTGGCTGGATTAGTGATAAGAGTCAAACTTACCAAGTCCTAAACTTAGTTGGTGGGGCACCGTTATACTTATTGCCAATTTTAGTGGCAATCACAACAGCTCAAAAACTCAAAGTGAATCCGCTGGTGGCAGTGTCAACGGTCGGTGTGTTAATTTTACCAGACCTAGTAGCAATGTTAACCAAGGGAACGACTTTGTTTGGATTACATGTTACTAATGTTACCTATAGTTCACAAGTATTTCCCGCAATCTTATGTGTTTTGTTTTATGCATTAATGGAACGCTTCTTTACAAAGTATTCGCCTAAACCAATCCGAATCTTCTTTGTACCTATGATGTCAATGTTGATCACGGCACCAATTACGTTACTGTTTCTCGGACCATTAGGTTATGTTGTTGGTGAAGGTTTTGTTAGTGTTATTTTATTTTTAAATACGCACCTGGGTTGGGTAGCAACAGCATTGCTAGCCGGTGTGCTACCATTTATGGTTGCAACAGGAATGCACAAGCCAATGATTCCATATGTTGTGTCAACGTTTAGCACAGTGGGTAAAGAGTCGTTATATTTGCCTGCGTCATTGGCACACAATATTTCAGAAAGTGGGACTTGTTTTGCAATTGCACTTCGCACGAAGGATACCAAATTACGAGCAGTTGCACTTTCAGCGGGAATTTCAGCACTATTTGGTATTACTGAACCTGCGTTATACGGAGTTACCTTACAACATAAACGGGCACTAATCAGTGTTATTACGGGTGGTGTAATTGGAGGTGCCTACGTTGGAATTGCTGGTTTATCTGGTTTTACGATTGTTGGTCCCGGATTGGCAAGCCTACCAATGTTTGTAGACAAAAGTGATCCATCTAATTTAATTCATGCCTTGATTGGGTTTGGAATTTCATTCGTTGTTTCGTTTGTCGTTAGTCTGATTATCTGGAAAAATAACGAAGAAACTAGTTCTGCAAGCAATACTGACGAAAAAGCGACAGCAGTAGTTGCTGAGGACTTAATGTCACCAGTTGCTGGCAAGGTGTTACCATTATCTGATGTTCCTGATGATGTCTTTTCACAAGGATTAATTGGTCAAGGAATTGCCGTTGAACCAAGTGATGGAAAGTTAATTGCACCCACAGATGGTACCATTGAGATGGTTTATGAGACCAAACACGCATTAGGTATGCGTACGGATAATGGCGCAGAGCTGTTGTTCCATATTGGTTTGGACACTGTTCAATTAAATGGTAAGTATTTTGAATCCCTCGTGCAAGTTGGTCAACATGTCCAGGCTGGTGAGTTACTTGAAACTTTTGATATAGCTAAGATTAAAGCAGCGGGATATAACCCTATTACGATGATGGTTGTGACTAACCAAGACAGTTATGCCGTTGCTGTGGACGAAAAAAATGAGACATTTGATAGTCGATCTGTTATGAATATTGCAAAGTTAGGAGTTTAGCTAATGGGATTACGAAAAGATTTTTTATGGGGCGGCGCGATAGCTGCTAATCAAGTAGAGGGTGCATGGGATACTGATGGTAAGGGGTTATCAGTTGCAGATGTTGCGACATATAAGCCTAATGTCGATGTTAAAGATTACCGCAAACAGGTTGGCGTTACGATGTCTGGCATTGAACAAGCTATTCAGGATACAGATACTAAGTATTACCCTAAACGACGTGGCATTGATTTTTATCACCGCTACCCAGAAGATTTGGAATTGTTTCATGAAATGGGATTTAAAACATTGCGTTTGTCAATTGCGTGGACACGAATATTTCCGACAGGTGAGGAATCTGAACCTAACCAAGCTGGTTTAGACTACTATAAGGCAATGTTTAATAAGATGCATAAGTTAGGGATTGAACCAATTGTGACACTATCACATTATGAAATGCCGCTAGCATTGGCAACTAAATATAATGGCTGGGAAGATCGCAAAGTCATTGATTTATTTGTTCGGTTCTGTAAAACTTGTTTCGTGGCTTACAAGGATGATGTGAAGTATTGGCTGACTTTCAATGAGATTGATAGTGTTACGCGTCATCCGTTTACTTCAGCTGGCATTATTCCTGATCAGACTGATAATTTGTTGCAGGTAGAGTATCAAGCATTTCATCATCAATTCGTGGCTTCTGCTATGGTAACGAAGGCTTGTCACGAGATTATTCCTGGTAGTCAGGTAGGATGTATGTTGACAAAATTAACAGATTATCCAAATTCGTCGGATCCGCGGGATGTACTGGCATCATTCAATGAGAACACGATGAATTATTTCCCGGCAGATGTACAAGTGTTTGGTGAATATCCGGCCTTAGTATTGAATTACTTCAAGAAACAGAAAATCCACATTGATATGACTTCAGCGGACTTAGATATTTTGAAAAAAAATACGGTTGATTTTGTAACCTTTAGTTATTACATGTCATTGGTTTCGTCGTATGATGAGAATAACTTGACCTTGACGACCGGTAATACGATTGTTGGCGGTAAGAATCCACATCTACCGGTTACGGAGTGGGGATGGACGGTTGATCCAGTTGGATTGAGGATTTCATTATTACAGTTATATGATCGCTATCACAAGCCATTAATGATCGTTGAAAACGGAATGGGTGCTAAGGACGAGCTCACTGCGGACCATCAGATCCATGATGATTATCGTATTAAATATTTCCGCACACATTTCAAAGAAATGATTAAGGCAGTGGACGCGGGTGTCGATTTGTTGGGATACACTAGCTGGGCACCAATTGATTTAGTAAGTGCTTCAACCTCACAGATGTCTAAGCGCTATGGCTTTATTTATGTGGATGAAGATGATTTAGGTAATGGCTCGCTCAAGCGCTACCGGAAAGACTCTTTTGCTTGGTATCAGAAAGTAATCAAGACAAATGGAATTGATCTAGATTAGTGAAGGTGTGGTGATTAAATGCTACGGATTAAGAAGGTGTTAAACTCTAGCGTTGTCTTGGTTACCGATGAACATAATCAGGAATTTATCTTGCTAGGTAAGGGGATTGGTTATGGAAAGAGGCCGGGTGCTGTGATTATGAAAGGCGATTTTAATCAGGTTTTCGTAGCATCATCAGACCCAAACGTAGAACAATTACTAGCAACGATTGCATCATCATCGCCCCAATTGATTGAAATTACGCAAACAATCGTTAGCGAGGCGACCGAGCAGTTGCGGAGCAAGTTAAGTGATACGTTATATGTTGCTTTGCTGGATCATTTGAAATTTGCCCTTGAACGTGCTGCGAAAGGGATCGTCATTACCAACCGAGTTTATTGGGAAATTAAAACATACTATACCCATGAATTTGAAATTGGTCAGTTAGCAGTTAGATTAGTTAACCGGGCATTTAAAACTGAATTTTCGGAGCAAGAGGCGGCAAATATTGCTGCACACATCATTAATGCAGAAAATGGAACCGATGAGCGGAAGGATGCATTAAAGGCTGGCCAATTGATTGGACGGATCATTAATATTATCAAGTATCAGGCCGGTGGAGTAGTTAATGAACATGATTTAAATTATCAGCGATGTGTGGTACATGTGAAATTTTTAGTTGAACGGGCTATTGCAGGAGAGTTGTTGAAGGATACAGATCCGGCAATGGTAGCCATAGTCAGAAGTCAAAATCCGCGTGCTTTTGCAATTGCTGGAAAGGTGGCTGCATACTTGAATATGAAGTTTCAGACACCCCTACCGGATGAAGAAGTGATGTTGATGGCGATGCAGATTCAACGTGTGTTACCATAACTGCACTATTATATACTTGACAGGTAATTACAAGTGAAAAGTATACGCCATTATGAGCTATTATCATGATGGCGTATATTTGTATAAAAACTAGTTTTTGGGCGGATTAGGAGTGGATGACGATTTTGCTTGTATTTCACGATATAGTATCATCTTTCGATGCAGAAAATCCAAGTTGCCTTGTGTTTCTGCCATGATAATATTTAATTGTGTTTCTTGTTCCTGCAGTAAAGTTAAACGTTCGGGAATCGTTTGATTACCGGCATAGCGTAATTGTGCATATCGTTGCATGTGCTGAATTGATATTCCAGTCTTTTTTAGACGTTTTAAGAAATTAACCCAGTCTATATCGGCAGTACAATATTGCCGACGATTGCCAGTAGTTCGCGTTGGGCGTATCAGGCCGACTTCTTCGTAGTAGCGTAGCGTGTCGATTGTTAAGTCAGTTTTCCGTGAAAATTCACCAATTTGCATCATTGTAAAAGCCTCCTAAAATAAAGCTTGATGTCGGGTGTACCCGAGGTTGTAACCTAAGATTAATCAAATGAAGGAGCTGATCATGATGGAACATAATCAACGATTAATTGATGGTAAAGCGATGTTACAACGAGTGGATGCTGAAGCGGCTGACAGTGTAATGGCGAGTCTGCATACAATTGCACCAGATGTGGCCAAGATGATTCTGGAATTTGCGTTTAATGATATTTATATGCGTTCCGGACTATCGTTGCAACAACGGGAGTTAATTACCATTACTAGCTTACTAACGCAGGGCGATACAGCTGACCAATTACGGGTGCATCTCAATGGTTGTCTCAATGTTGGACTTAGTCAAAAGGAAATTGTGGAAGCTTGTATTCATTGTATTCCATACGTGGGTTTTCCGAAGGTGCTGAACGCGTTAACGGTGGTTAAAGAAGTTTTTGCAGATAGTCAAAAGTAAATTCGTAGCTATTGCAAAAGCTGATATCGGAATTTTTAACGATTTATAATAATGACTGCTATAGTAACAAGTTATAAATTATTTTTGTTGATAATTTATGACTTGTTTTTGTGTTGATGGCGCAAAATGTAATCATCAACATCTATTAATAGCGGTAACTAGATTGTGGCGACATGCTGTGGTGATTTGCAAACTGGATTGTTAGTATAGAAGTAAATGGGTATTAAATGGAGAATCTAAATAATGGGACAGAAAAAATATATTAGTCAGCGTACACGTACAACACATACTTATTCTTTTTATCGTCAGCGTCGAAATGATCCTAACTGGCGAGCTGATTACCTTGAGGCTCGGACACAACGACAACGTCATATTCTGTTTACTTTGATTATCATCTTAGCTCTCATGTTGTTCGGAGTGATTGGGTATGGAAAACGAGCAACGTCATTATTGGATAGATCGAGCCAGTCTTCCCAATCGACTGCAGTGGAAAATACTAGTAGACAAGATTCAAATACGAGCTCCACTAATCAAACGGTTACTAGTGAGCACAGATCAACTGAAGATACACAAAAAACGGTGGTAGTTAATAATTATCAAAGATATTCAATTTATTCAGGTGAATATGGAAGCGAAACACAAACCTACTCACTTGATTTTTCGTCTGGGAAGTTACTAACTACTGGGCCACAAAAGCAACAAATTTTTTATTTTGACAAAGTTATGGTCCATCCTGATAAGAGCCTAGTCATCAACATGCATGGAAATTATCATTATAATGCTTATGACGGCAAGGGTGAACATATTAAATTAGTTTATTTGAGTGTTTTATTTGCGCCCCATGAACGTAAAATTACAAAAAATTGGCAGACTGGGGAATCAATCGAAGATATGACTAATACGGTAGTTAATCGATTTTCAATAGCATTGTCAAATGATGGTGGTAAAGTATTCCAAATGGCACCAGCGTATGCCGCGTTTGCGACTAACCAAACTGCGGGTGATTCATTAGCATTAATTTATTCGGAAGCTAATTAACAGCAACTATCTTAAAATATTAGGATTGTTGTGACTATCGTCCGTAAGAATGGCAGCAAGTTGCGCCAAAATAAGTGCTGACAGTTTTTTATAACTAGATGTGATGATTGTTTTTGAAGAAGTTCGTTAGTAATAATTTCAATGTGCCAGGTTTAATATTTAAAGTAAAGTAGTTTATTTTGAAGTGCTATTATTTTATGAACTAAATAAGTTGTTATTATAATAATCTAATAAGTACTATTTTAGTTGTGCTTTGTTTGAAGTTTCGATTTAGAGCACCTACTGATTTAAATTGTGATAGTGGGAGTTATCTAGCTAATGTAAGGGGGCAATAACGTTGAGGACGGGTATTGTTTTACGAATTGTGTTTGGCTTGCTATTTACTGGTTTAGGTGGGCTTCAAATTATTGCTGTACGCCGATATTTTCGACAATTAAAACTACATGGAAATTCTGAAACGTCTCCCTTTTCAGCGCTGGCTTTGTGGAGTGGTTTTGTATTTGGGCTGATTTTTATTGTTGCTGGAATTGTTGCTGGATTTGGACTAATCAATTGATACTTTCTGAAATTAAAGATTAGCTTAGTAGTAAAACACCAAGAGTATACCGTATAGTTACGGTGTACTCTTGGTGTTTTACATTGCTTCGTCAAAACTTAGAAAGCTCTTTGAATTTACGGTGGTATTATTTATCAATCTCCGGTGCTGCCCCAAGCTCGGCCTGAATCATCCAAATCTTCTTTTCAATCGCAGTTTTGAGACCAATGAAAATATCTTGGGTACTAAAATCTTTCTCAACATCAGACACTTCAATGCCATGTTGATAAAGATTTTCCAAGTAACGATAGCCATCAACTAAATGTGCGAGGCGTTCCGGCGTTGTCTTGTCCCATTCGCCGGGCCAATCTTGAATCTTAGTGTTTTCAGTCATTTCTTTTAAAGTCGAGTAGGGGCTACCGTCGAGCGCAATCAGGCGCTCAGAAATAACGTCAAGTTGACTGTCGATTTCTGCCATAAATTCGTCCATTAATGGATGTAACTTTAAAAAGTTAGGCCCGCGCATGTACCAATGCGTTTGGTGGATAATCATCGACATTTGACTCAAATCAGCAACAAGTTGATTTAATACTTCTTTGGTTTTCGTATATTTCATAGTAATTGATCTCCTTTCAATACTTTTATTATAGCTTAGATACTGATTAATCTGAAACGTTATACATTGTAAACTTGCTAGCTGTAATTCAGAAAAGCGAAGTAGCGGATACTATTCTTTCGTCGGGTTGGTACTTTCCAGTAATTGTAATAAGCATAAACAAAACGGCCACTCCATTGAAGTGGTCGTTTAGTAATTTGTCAGTAATAATATCGTTTATTCGTGTTTCTTAAACTTAGCAGCTAGTCCCAACCAGCCTAGTCCTGCGAATAAGGCGGCAAGTAGGCCCCAGATCGTTGCATCGTGTTCAGACTGTTCGTTGGTTTGTGGTAGTTGACCAGCTGTCGTTGAGTTTGTCTGGGCGGGTGTTTTGGCATTCGGTTGCGCTGATGCGGTTGCTGGAACGATTGGCTCAGACGCTGTTGTTGCTGGAACCGAAGCCGGCTTAGTATCAGGTAAACCAGCGATATCTGGTGGTAACGGCGTTTTCGCTTGTGGTGCCGAACTAGAATTTGACGTTGAACCAGGAGTCGGTACCGGCACTGGGCTCGGCTGCGGTTTTGGTACTGGTGTTAGTCCGGGTTGTGGTATTGGCTCCGGTACTGGCTGTGGTTCTGGTTCCGGTTTAGGCGCGGGAGTCCCTGGAACACTGGGTTCAGGTGTGTAGGCGTAAATCACATGTTGTGCCGTTGCGCCAAAAGTCCCACTGATTGGCCCCGTGACCTTACTGAAAACGTAACCGGGAATCGCCAGCTGCTCAGTTTGATAGTTTTGACCAAAATCGCCAGCTAGAATAACGTCAGCGTGGATTGGCTTACCGTCCGCATCTTGATAACTAACGGTGACTGGGAGTACTGACTGTTTAGCGTAAACATAGACGACATGTTGAGGTTCCTTAGTAAAGGTCCCCGTAGCATCACCGGTAGTCTTTACCAAGTCGTAACCGGGAATCACTAAAGCTTCAGTCTGATAAGTTGCCCCGATTTCACCAGTATGGGTGATGTCGGGTTTCAACGTCTGTCCAGCTGCATCTTGATAACTAGCCGTAACCGGTTGTGGGATTTGTTTAGTATAAACGTAGACGACATGTTGAGGTTCCTTAGTAAAGGTCCCCGTAGCATCACCGGTAGTCTTTACCAAGTCGTAACCGGGAATCACTAAAGCTTCAGTCTGATAAGCTGTCCCGATTTCACCAGTATGGGTGATGTCGGGCTTCAACGTCTGTCCAGTTTCATCTTGATAACTAGCCGTAACCGGTTGTGGAATCTGTTTAGTATAAACATAAATAACGTGCTGAGGTTCGCTCGTGAAAGTCCCCGTAGCGTTGGTTGGCGTTTTAACGAGATCATAACCATCAATTGTTAGGGGGTCAGTGGTGTAGGCATCACCTGTAAACCCGTTGCAGGTCGTGTCTGGTTTCAATGTCTGGCCTTGCTCATCTTGATAGCTAACGGTAACGGGGGCTCCAGCTGTCTTTTCGTAAACATAGGCAACCGTTTGAGGCTCTGCGCTGAAAGTTCCTTGTGGGGCACCCTGAGTATCAACATGGGTGTAGTTTGGAATATCAGCGGGCGTGCTCTGATAATCTTCACCAACGAGGCCGGTCAATTCCTCCGGTTCGCGTAAGGCAACGCCGGTGCGGTCAAGATGTTGGACGGTGACTGGAGCTGCTTTAGCTGCTAGCACATATGGCTGAAAGACGTGAAACACGGGTGCGGTCCCGTCTAATCCTTGAGCGACCAAGTAGAAATTACGTTCGTTTGGCATGACATTGACATTAATACCGCCAACTGAAAACTGACCATTTGCGTCACCCGTAAAGCCGGGGATTTGAGGGACTAATTGATTAAAAGTCAAACCACCTTGCCCATCAGGTACCACGTTGCTCAAGTCGCCATTGACGGCTTTACCCGCACCATTGAAGTAGAATCGATAGTAAAACTGACCGTCAGGGGTAAGTTGGATAGGCTTCAGAATGGCTGCTTGGGATTTAAATGTGGCTTGTTGACCATTAGGCAAGTAAAAATAATTTTTTAGGGTGGCGCTGGCCGTATTTTGATCGACGTAGACCAGTGGTTCCAAAATAGTTTGACCAACATAAGTCGTGGTTTTGAGATTTGGCAGGTCTTTAAAGATTGATAAATCAGCGATATGGTTGTACGCGACATCTAGCTCTTCTAGATTAGTTAGATGTGCAATTGGCGATAGGTCGCTGACCCGGTTATGTTGAATATTTAAAACGGTTAGTTTGGTCAGTCCTGCTAATGGTGAAATATCAGTAACATCACCGTTATAGTAACCGCCAAGTGCGTTGAGACCATTATTGAGCCAGATCGTTGTCAAGTTAGTGGCGTATTGTAAGCCTTCCAACGAGTAAGCAGTTTGACCATCGATGTAAGTATCGTTGCCATAGAATTTTGTTAATAATTGCATATCATCTTTGGTAATATCATTGACGGAATTAAACTGATGGTCGGGGAGTTTTAAAGCTTGTAATTCGCGTAAGACAGCTGTTTGCAGATGTTTGTTTGGCATCCAAGTATCAATTGATTCGCTGGGTGCTGTTGTTGGAATAATGGTACCAACACTAGTTGCCGGTGTTTCGGCTACGGTGCCGGCCGAAGCCGCTTCAGCGCTAGCTGCTGCTGCATATTCGGAATAGGTGCTGGCAGCGATACTGTTGACGGCACTAGTAATCTGAAAAGTAGTTGGTGTCCCGGTGCTAGCTGGTGCGGTTGCACTGGTACTACTTGTCGCAGCACTCTCGGCACTAGCGGCACTGGCAACTTCAGATACGGTGCTGGCGGCAATACTGTTGACCGCGCTAGTGATAAAATTAGTGGTTGCTGACATCGCTGAACTAGTGGCAGAATTGACGGCACTAGTCACTGGTACTGACGAACTGGGTGCCGTGTTGGTAGTTGCCGGGTGCGTTGTTCCGCTACCAGCACTAACCAGTTCTGTACTTATACTAGTGGTGTTAGCTGGTTGGTCGGCCGCAGCACTGCTTGAGATTGCGGCATTACTGGCACCAGCGACGGACGTTGCACCGCTAGCGGGGGCCACACTGGTTGATATTGTGGCGTTAATTGGTGCCGTGGCAGTGGAACTAGAGGCTGCCGGGACCGTTGAACTAGTAGTTGATATGCTGGCAGGACTGGCTAGCGTTGTTGACGGACTTGCCGTTGAACCATCGCTATTCTGACCTGTACTTGCGATAGTGGTAGGCAAGTCAGGGCTAATATTAGTTGGACCGTCACTAGTGTGAGTCGTAGCACTGGCTGTGCCAGCGTTACTGCCAGCAGCTACAGTTGCAGTGGTTGCGTTAGACGGTGCATTGCTGGCAGTTGTTGTAGTGACTGAAGTGGTGCTGTTGGCTGAGCTAGCCGTACTAGTAGGACGATTTGATTGGTCGGCCGTAACCACACTAGTGTGGTTGTCGGAACTGGCACTTGTCGCTTGGGCATCGCTAGCAACCAAACTTGTGGTAGGCTGACTATTGGCCGATGTTGCTAAGACAACTTGCTGCCCAGAAAGTGGACTAGTGGTGGTCAATTGATTAGTGGTTGGCATCGTTAGTGTTGATGGTTCGGATGCGGCGAAAGCTTGCTGATTGGTTAAGATAACGCCGGCCAGAATCGTGGCGGCAATTCCAGTGATTAAGTGCCACTTTGGCGGATTATTAGTAATGATTTTCTGCTTATTCAAAATAATCATACTCCTTTTATGATTGATTCAGTAATAAACGTACTAAATTAGTTAAAGTGTAGCACCATTATTTGAACTGGTCTAGTTGGCTTTAACTGAAGTTTTTTTGCTAGTGTGGCCCAACTTGACTGGTGGCGTTTGAAAATTGACGCTGAAAGCAGCTTTCTGTAGGCGCTTTCAGGTGACCTTGATTGCGTCAGCATCGGTGGTCGTTAAGAAACATTAAGTCGTCATACTAAAATGATTGGTTTTTAAACATAGCGGGTGAGGCTGGCTAGTTGGTAAACTTGACTAAAAAGTGATGATTGTGATGCGCCTTGTTGCAATAAGATTGAACAGTGAAGAGAAAACTAGATTGTAATTGGTTTGAGTGGCTGTGAAGAGGTGGGCCTGTTAGGTTAATAAAGCAAAACGACTTTTCTGATCAGTACTATCAGAAAAGTCGTTTTGCTTTGTCATTATATTTAGCTAGTGGTTAGCGTAGCTCGCCGCGTGTCGGCCAGAATTACGACCAGAATAAAAGGCGTAGCCGACGCAAGTCCCAGGCATGTTGGGGCCGTAAGTATCACCAGTTAAGCCGGCCGCATCATTACCTGCTGCGTAAAGGCCTTGAATGGTGTTACCAGTTGTATCTAACACCTCATTAGCGGTGGTGACTTTTAAGCCACCCATGGTACAGAAGGCGCCGACATTCAGCTCAAAGCCATAATATGGTCCGGTCGCAACTTTGACGAGGTAGTCGGGATTCTTACCAAAGTCAGCATCTTGACCATTATCACAATATTGATTGTAAGTTTGAACGGATTTTGTGACTTGGTCAACGGGAAGGTGCATTTTGGCGGCTAATTCGTCAATCGTATCGGCTTTGAAAATGAAAGGTTTCTTAGCCGTGACGGCTGCATCAATTTCAGACTGAAGCTTCGTCATTTTTTCGCCACGACGTACATAGACACCTAAGCCCATGAAATTACCATCTTGCGCCATTCTATCAATTACCCCTTGGTCAAGAATACTGAAAACCTGGTTTTGAGTATAGAGGGCGTTGCCGGCATAAGAAAAATTATAGACGACCGCTTCGTCGACAAACCGTTCACCATGTTCATTGAGCCACAGTAGCGGTTGTTGACCTGCGGCAGTTTCCATTTGTGATGCCATGTATTTGAAGGAAGGCTCAGCGGGATCTTTTAAGTAGCCGCCAAATAACATTGCCATGCCAGTCCCATATTTTTGGGCACCAGCGTCCCAAGCTAGTTGTAAGCCATCACCGGTACCTTTTCCAGAACTGACGGGAATTAGTCGGCGAGTGTCGTAGTGGGTTAGTGATGCCATCATTTCTGGATTGTTTAAATAACCACCAGTTGCTAAGATAACGGCACTGGTTGCAATTGCTTGTGTCTCCTTAGTGCCGGCGTCTTGAATCGTTACACCGGTAATTGTACCGTCATCGGCTTGATGAAGTGCCGTGACCGTGGTTGAGGTGAGCATCTCAACGCCAAGCGATTGTGCTTTAGGTTGCAGGGCATCGTGTAAAACGGCTTGGCCCATTCCTTTATAAATATGCCAAGTGGCTTCACCAGCACCCATTGCTTGCACGCCTTCGTATTCTACTCCCTGGTCCTTGAGCCATTGGACCGTATTGGCGCTGTCATCTAAATATTGTCGCCAAATTCGTGAATCAGCGCGATATTTGGAATAGTCAACCTCTTCTTTTAAGACGTCGGTCGCTGAGACGTGGATATTTTGAGCTTGCTGTAAGTATGAATCAACGGCAAATAAACCTTCAGTATAATTACTACTACCGCCAGTATGTCGGCCCTTTTCGAGTAGTAGAACGGTCGCACCGTGTTGGGCGGCTTCGAGCGCTGCCGCAGTTCCGGCCGCACCCGTACCGACAACGACAATATCATATGAAGTATGTTCTGTTAGCGTCATATCAATTCCTCCAGACTAATTTGTTATCTATTGAGCATTTGACGGTTGAATTCACCATTATTATAATGAAGTAACCGCTATCACACCCTCATCATAACGAGCGCTTGGTGGTTAGCAAACAGACAATTTGGTTCGGCAGGCGAACCAATCGTGCGGATGGAGTTGAAGAGATGGATCTTGATCGGTTACAGACGTTTTTAAAAGTGGTGCAGTATGGAAGCTTTCAACAGGTTGCGGCCCATGAGTATCGCTCACAGCGCACGGTGTCAAAATAAATGACACAATTAGAAAATGAATTACAAGTGACATTATTTGAACGTGGCCATAACAAAATTCAGTTGACCCCGCAAGGTCGGTTGTTTTGGGCTTCAGCTCAGGATATTGTGAATAATTATACGACGGCCTTGACCGAGTTACATCAATTTGCGACCCCAACGAATCAGGTTTTACGGGTGGGGTATTTCTCGGCCTTTGAGCAATAACTATTATTGAATGCGTTATACGCATTAAAAAAGAAATATTCGGCATTGCAACTCATCATTCGCCAAGGTAGTAATGAACATTTGACACAACAAGTGGCGGATGGTGCGTTGGATTTGGCTTTATCAATTAGTTATGGTCGCCCTGCGATTACGGCTGCAACTAAGTTAAAAGCCGTACCAATTTATCATAATCAGATGGTCATCGGGGTGAGTCGGTTAAATCCATTGAGTGAGTTGGCAGAATTACCACCATCAGCGTTAACGACATTGCCAATCCTATACTATAGTCCAGAAAGTTCAACGTTCTTGTTGGAGAGCTTTTTAGCAAGTACACCGTTTATTCACAATTATAACCAGATCCGACGGGTTGCTAGTGCTGAACAGATGCACTTGTTGGTCGCGCTTAACCAAGCTTTCGCATTTTATCCGGCGGGATTAGTGTCCCCTGAAAGTGATACGCAGGTTGCTTATTTACCGATTGCGGATGGGGTGCAGCAAGGCTATGATATTGTGGCATTGTTTAATGAAACTAAGTCATCACTGTTATTACGGCAATTAATCCAAATGATGACATCTTGATCGGTTTAATGAATAGTGCGTTATCAGGCAGGAATGCGCTTGGTTGGGACTTGATGACCAACTACAGATGAATTTTGGCGCACGTTTCGACAATATTGACAGAAAAATTGTGCTCGGCTTCTTGGGTCTTTTCTCAAAAAGCCGAGCACAATTAGTTTTGTCCCAATCTTAGTATGTTTATGGCTGCCACTGGATCATTACTGATGATGGATATGATAACTGATTGTCAGCAAATTAAATTATTTTGTTAATTGTAGTTGTGCAGGTGAAAGAGCTTGTAAAAAATCATAAGGTGCATGCACGATGGCGCCGGTATGCTGAGTACAAGTATAACGTAGACAATACTAGCCACTGACATTTCAATTAGTTATAGGCGCGCAACAATAATAATTAGGCTAATCAATGTTAGTTGGTCAGTGAATAAGTATCGTAATATTCATTAATAATCGTTTTTTCAAGTGCCAACACTTCTGGTGTAGGTTGTGGAACTGGCGCAACGAACATGGCCTGTAATTGAAAGGTACTACTTTCTTTGAGGTAGTGTTCACCTTGTTCTAGTGTTAATTCACCTAATTGAACTTGTTGCAAGATGCCCCGAATATTTAGTTTGTTTTGGAACATTAAGTATTCTGTGGAGACAGTGTCGATGATTAGGTTAGCCGTTTGAGCCTGTTGATAGTATTGCTGGACGTCGGCAAAGTACTTAGTGATGGCTTGGTTGAGTCGACGCGCTAGTTGGGGATAGGTTTGTTGTAATTCTTGTTCGAATAAGGTTGTGGTCGATCCCATCAGTAGCCAGGCATTGAGCATTGTTGGCAGCAAATTATCAGCTTGTGCTTGGCTAGGTACGGGGTACTTTTGGGTGAAACGTAAGTGACGTTCCACAACGGCTGCAACGATTTCGTCTTTATTTTTAAAATAAATGTACAGTTTGGCACGACTGATATTAGCCATTTTGGCTAGGTCGACCATTGAAAAACGGGTAAAGCCTTGAATTAAAATAATGTGGTTGAATTTGATGATGAGTTCTTTTTTAGGATCCATTGTCGATACCTCCATAAAATAATTATAACAAATATTTGATTATTTAGACAGATTAAAGTATTATTTGTCTAAATAAAAATATTAGGAGATTAATAGCAATGAAAAAAGTAATTGTTACGGGCGGTACAGGATTTGTTGCAGGTTGGGTAATTGTTGAGTTCTTGAAAGCCGGTTATCAAGTGGCTACTAGTATTCGGTCGACTAGTAAAATTAGTCAGTTAACTGAGACTTTTGAAAAAGTAGTGACACCGCAAGAATTGGCTAATCTTAGCTTTTTTGAAGCGGACTTGACCCAGTCTGCTGGTTGGGTCGAAAACATGCGTGGTGCCCAAGGGGTTATCCACGTGGCTTCACCAATGGGCAACGGCACGCAAACCGTTGATGAACTTGTTAGCGTTGCTAAAAACGGTGCGTTAACCGTATTACGTGCCGCTAAAAAGGCTGGAGTGAAACGAATCGTGATGACAAGCTCGCAGGCCGCGTCGACACCCGAACATGGCAGCACGGCGGTATTAGATGAAAGTTTCTGGACAGATATTCACAATCCAGATTTAGACCCATATCGCATTTCAAAAGTTGAGTCTGAGCGGGCCGCATGGCAATATGCACGGGCTAATCAGTTGGCATTAACCACCATCTTGCCAGGAGCTATCTTTGGACCAATTTTGTCGTCACGGGCAGTTAGTTCGGATCGCATCTTAGGCCAATTATTGCATGGCCTACCAATGATTCCACATGTGCCACTTGAAATTTCAGATGTTCGCGATTTAGCTCATCTACACCGGCTAGCATTTGAAAGTGATGTGGCAATTGATCAGCGTTACTTAGCGGCCTCACAAACGATGTCGATGGCTGACGTTGCCCGTTGTTATCAAAATGAATTTCCTGAAAAAAAGATTAAGATTCGACTGTTGCCTAACTGGGGTACTAAAGTAGTGGCCCGATTTGTACCAAGTATGCGGTCATTAGTCCCCATGCTTAATCGGCAATCGCGACATACTACTAGAGCGGCTGAACATGATTTGGGCTGGATACAGCATCGGCCTGAAGAAACTGTGATTGATACAGCCCATTCCTTGATTGATTTCGGATTAGATCAATCGGTATAAGTAGGCTATGGAGTGTGCTAATTAATAAAGTACGCCGCGTTATTGCTGAGATAAAATTATTATCCTAGTAGCGGCTTTCCGGTATAATGAAAGCATTGTTCTTAATTTAACGAATTTATACAGGAAAGTGGGCCCAACATGTTTCAAGATATTCAACCACACGTTTTAAAAAATCAAAATGATCAACAACGGTCTCCGCGTCCTGGCGACTATGTGCTTATTGGGCGTCAACAACAGGTCCTACTTATCAATGGGACCTTGCCTAAGTACGAAGCGGTCACCGCAGATTGGGCATTTACTGCCGACCAGTATCAATACTTGCTGGCAGTAGACCAAGCAGCCTTTTTCTGGGTCGATGTTGAGGCCGAGGCTAAGGATCAGTATACGGTTGGCACAACTCGCGATTTTCGTAATCTAACACCGGCCTGGTTAGCATTCAGTAGTGCGACGGCGGCCCATTTGGCTTGGTGGTACGATACGAAACGATTTTGTGGGCATTGTGGTCAGCCACTCCATCCGGGGGCGACTGAACGTTCACTTGTTTGTGCGGCATGTGGACAGACCATCTATCCAACGATTATGCCGGCAATTATTGTCGGGGTGACCAATGGTGATAAAATCTTGATGACCAAGTTTTTGTCTGGCTATAATCATTTCTCATTGATCTCGGGCTATACTGAAATTGGTGAGACCTTTGAAGATACCGTTCGGCGGGAAGTCTTCGAGGAGGTGGGGCTTGAGGTTCATAATATTCGGTATTTTGGTAGTCAACCGTGGGCACCATCGCATTCATTATTGGCGGGGTACTTCGCGGATCTTAACGAGAACGTGGCTATTGAGCTCGAAACGGATGAACTAGCTAAGGCGCAATGGTTCCAGCGCGATCAGATTCCGCATAATGATACGAATACGAGCTTGACATGGACGATGATTGAAGCGTTTCGGCATCATCAGGAAAAATAGTTTTGGTTTTGGAATATGTCGAAAGTTGGAATCAAGCTTTAAATGATTGATTAAACTAGTGCGGCAAGAATGTGAGCTTTCATTCTTGCCGCGCTAGTTTGGTCTAATACTGAAGTTTAAAGCGTCGCTTGCTACGAGTGGCTGCTACCTGAGAGATAGATGATAATGGTGTTAATGATGAAAAAATCACTTGATGAAACTTGTTGATTAACAATTGAAGTTAATCAGATGCTGCACTGAATCTGTATCACCGTGAGCATTGCAAAGTGCGCTTGCTTTACAAACTGCATTAAACTGAGAATAATCAATATTAGTTATTTTAATTAAAAAAGGGGGAATCAAGATGGCGTTACTTATTTCGACCGCGGTGTTGGTAGTCGCAGCGCTGGTCAGTATTGTGACCAATCGTCAGTTGTTACCACGACTCTCGGTTAATTACGTGAGTATGCTAATTGGTGCGTTGATTGCGGTCGTGCCATTTTTGAATGGATTAGTTGAACAATTTAATTCGGAAGTCTTTATTGGGCTGATTGTAGCCCCATTACTTTATTTTGAGGGCCAAAATACACGCCTTAACCTTGTTGGCCGCCATGTGCGGGAAATCATTAGTTTAACCGTTGGAATGGTCGTTTTGTGTGCAGTGGCAGCTGGAATTGGAACGCAGTTATTAGCTGGCGTGGGACTGCCGCTCGCATTCATTTTGGCAGCAATTAGTACGCCAACCGACGCCACTGCTACGGAATCGGTCACGATGGGAAGGATATTACCACGTCGTGAACAGACTAGCTTAAAGTTGGAGTCGCTGTTCAATGATGCTTCTGGGATTATCTTGTTGAATATGGCAACGCTCTGGTACGTCAATGGGTATATTAATTATTCACAGACATTGTGGGATTTCGTCTATGCTGCGGGTGGCGGAATCGTTTTTGGGGGTGCCATCAGTGGATTGATTGTCTATGTTCGGCAGAAAATGCTGCGTTCTCGACTTAATTTTATTAATAACACGTATAATAATGGGACGCCATTAAAAATAATTTATGTCATGACCCCGTTTGTCCTCTACTTTGGTGCTGAGGCACTAGGCGTTTCTGGAATTATTGCGGTCGTTGTCGCTGGACTAGTTCATAATGCTGAGGGTGAGCGGAGTTCGTTAGCTAATCCACAACTGGCGAGTGATATTCATCAGCTGGTTGGCTTGATGAGCGATATTTTGAATAGCATTGTCTTTATCGTGCTGGGCATCATGCTATTACGGACCGCATTAGATCGCTCAGTTTCTTATGACGGCTCGTTAATTTGGATCGTCATTGGGATAGCGCTGTACTTAGCTAACTTATTTGCACGTTATGGCTATGTTCGGCTAGTACACCATTTGGCGAGACGGGAAGCCTGGATTTTTGCGCTGGGTGGAATTCATGGAGCTGTCACTTTTGCCTTGGCATTTACGGTCGCCGAAACGCAAGTCAAAACAGCGGACTTTAATTTGGTTTTGATGTCCGAAAGTTTATTGATTATTTTAAGTTTGTTAGTACCAACCATTATTTTTCGCTGGCTACTACCCAGTATTCCGACCGACCCGACTGCTACGGTACGGATAGCTGGTATTCGTCAACAGATGATTGACGCTGGGGTTAACCGAGTGCAACAAATGACGATACCACAAGAATTTAAGGACGCGGTAGCGTTTGACTTGCGGTCGCAAAATGGACATACGAGTATGCGACAGTTCATTGCGGAGTGGCGCCGAATGGTTCAGCATCCAGAATATACGGCCAATCAAATGCGTGAACTAATGGTAATTTATCGGCAAGTCTTTCAAACCGAACGTGATTATTTGCAGCAACAATATGATGAGACCCATGCAATCAGTGAGGATCTTTTTAACCAACTCTATCACGAGATTACGATGGCAGAAATGGTGGTGTTGGAGTATGGCGTCAAAGATTAGTTGGCCGGATGGTTGCTGAACTCGATTACAGGTAGGGTTATCCACAATACTTTAAAGGGGCCTAACGGTTATCCACTGTGGATAACCGTTAGGCCCCTTGCTGTCAACTGAGTATCAATTGAAGTTGTCGTTGCCGCCAGTAACGGTGGTTTCGACGCTGTAATTAAAACTGTTTTGGTACCATGCGGCATGATTTAGACTAAAAACACTAGCACAATGGCGCACATTATTAGTCATGGTAGTGCCTAATTGCAGTAATAAAGTGGTCAAATGGGGCACTCATCACGGTATCCTGGCGATAAATAAAAGTGACGGGGAGCGTTGCAAATGGCGCTGGTAAGGTCACGGCATTTAACACCCCCGCATCAACATACGGTTGCACGACGCGCGTGGGTAAAATGCTCATGCCCAGACCAGCGCTGACACTCGCGATGATTGCATTTAAGTAGTCGAATTCCACGGGATAATGAAGGGTGATCTGTTGGGAATCAAGCCAACGTTCCAGTGTTTTGCGGTAAGCACACCCGACTGGAAAGACGAGGATGGGAGTGTGGTGAATGTCAGCCATTGATGAAGTAGCAGTGATGAGGCAAAGTGGTTCCTGCATTAATGGTATCGAAATTAGGGCGTCATCATTGACGGTGCCACCGATAATTGCACCATCAACTTGATAATTTAGGACTGCTTGTGTATTAGTCAAGGTCGTACCTGTTTGAATTGTCAAGGTTACTTTAGGATAGTGTTGATGGTAGTGTGACAAGATTGGGGGAAGAAAGGTCGAAGCGGCGGCTTGAAGCGTTCCTAATCGTAGTCTACCCCGAACATCATTGGGATGCTGAATGTCAGTGATGGTTCTGTCGGTTAGCTGCACGATTTGGCTTGCTCGTTGCAGTAATTGCTGACCGGTGGCTGTTAAGACGATCCCCCGATTATTACGGTAAAATAGCCGAGTATTCAAATCACGCTCCAGTTGTTGGAGCTTAGTGGAAATATTAGACTGGGCATAGCCTAGTTGCTGAGCAGCAGCTGAAATGCTACCCGCTTGCGCAATGGTGATGAACATTTTAAGGGTATCCGTATTCACGGTAAGGAGCTCCTTGCTATCTTGATTTGAGATGGCCAACTTCGTCATCTCGTAGTTTATTATATGTCAAATTGGTCTTACAATGAATTTGTTAAATAAAAGAGACGAGGTACTTAAGATGAAATTTGCAACGGTTAAGGTTCAGGGACTAGAAATGTTTTATCGAGAAGCAGGATCACCAGATAAACCGGTATTCTTGTTGTTACATGGTTTTCCAACGGCCAGCCATCTTTTTCGCAATTTGATGCCAATGCTGGCTAAGGACTTTCACGTGATTGCACCTGATTTTATTGGTTTTGGTCAATCGGCTGCACCGGCGCATGACACGTTTGATTATACATTTGAGAATTTGACTAACTATGTTGAAGTTTTCTTAACCGTTATGAATATCGACAAGTTTTATATGTATGTCTTTGACTACGGGGCACCAATTGGTTTTGGCATTGCCGTGAAGTACCCCGAACGAATTTTGGGAATCGTGAGTCAGAATGGCAATATTTATCAAGAAGGCTTAGGTGCTAAGTGGGCGGACCGGGAAGCTTATTGGCAACACCCAACGCCGGCCTTACGGAAAAGTTATCAGGCCGCTTTCAAACCGGCAACGATTATTGGACAATATAAGGGTGGCGAGCAACCGAATTCGGTTTCACCAGATGGCTACAGCCTGGACATCTTTTACACGAGCTTACCAGATTATGCGGAGCGCCAGTCTGATTTAATCTTTGATTATCAAAATAATGTGAAAAACTATCCTGTATTTCAAAAGTATGTGCGTACTTATCAGCCGGAAATTATTGCGGCGTGGGGTAAGAATGATCTGAGCTTCGTCTATCAAGGGGCGCAAGCCTTTGCTAAGGATGATCCTAATGTGGATGTTCATTTATTAAATGGTGGCCACTTTGTTCTTGAGACTCATTGGCAGGAAATTGGCCAGTTGATCTTGGATAAGTGGGGGCAAAAAGACTAGCGTTGGCTGTGATCTTCAAATTAAATATTTGTCTTAAATCAGTTGCCATTTCTTAGTGATGGCAACTTTCTTGCATTATAGGCTGTAGTGATATAGCAGTTTTAAAACTGAGATATAAGTGGCAATTTAATTGCTTGACTGGTCATAGTAATATTGAGCAATTAGTTGGCGAAAATAAACGGCCAGCAGTCTGCTAAACCTAATGTCCAATTTGGACGTGCTGAGCATTGATTATGCTAGTGAATTTTTTTGAAATAAATATTAAAAAAACATTAACCATTATAAAATAATAATGCTATAATTACATAGTGAATAGGGGAAATGGTAGTGGCTGTTATCTATTTTTGTATGCAAACCTTAATGGCTAAAATACCAGGTTAGTGTTTTGCCAAACTGTGCATAAAAGGTTAATGATTAAGCAATCAAACCTTACTTGGAGGCGATTGTTATTAAGAGACGATGGGTAGCATGGTTAGTTGGTATGATAGGTGCCATTTGTGTCATTGTTACCCCAACAATGATTGCTAGGGCCAATGATACTAGTACAGCGCAAGTGACGTTTCAACAAACGACGACCTCATCTTCAACAACAAATACGCAAACAACGATTAAGCATCATGACACCATAACAAAAGCAACTAAACAATCGGATAGTAAGAAAATTTCAACCAGAACTAGCCGGGCTTATCGGAAAAATGATCGTCAAACTAATCAAGGTTCATCTTGGCGAGGCTACTTACCACAAACAGATGAGCAGGCCTGCCGGTGGCTGTTAGTTATTATGGGACTATTACTATTAATTTTATTATTAATGGCGGCATACTATGGCAATAAATGTGAACGCTATCAGCATTCAGTATTACATGAATAAGTGGGCTGACAACCAATGTCCAAATAGGAGGTGATCGTGTGCGTTGGCGAATTTCGAAGTTAATGATTTTAAGCGTTGGTTTTATTTTAGGCGGAAGTGCGCCACTAAGTATGATCGTGCCTGCATTGGCAACCCAGGCTGCTACAACAACGCCAACGAGCGCTTCGTCCTCGTCGACTGACGACACTGCTGTGAGCAAGGTTGCAGCTACGAACGTGATGGCGGTGAGCGCTGATACGACGAGCACGACTGATGACAGCAGTTCTAGTGGCAATACGACTAGCAGCGTATCAAGCAGTTCTAGTAGCAGTACGACTGACAATGGCTCGAGTAGTTCTAGCTCAACCAGTAGTACGGCAGCAAACGATACAACGAGTACGACGGGTGAGCTACCGGCTTCGGGAACGATGGGAACGGTATCGTGGACCATCGATAGTGATGGCGTATTAACGCTAAGTGGCGGTAGCTTTCAATATTTACTAGCAAGCGCGTCACCGTGGGCGAATTATGCGACAGCAATTACGAGTATCAAAATAACGGGCGTAATTACGATTACAACAGCGCCAAATTATGCCTATTTGTTTTCGAACTTAACAAACTTGACGACGATTACGGGCCTCAGTAATCTATCAATGGATGGGGTTACCAGTACCCAACAGATGTTCTACATGGATGCTAAGTTGACATCAGTTGATTTTGGTCAAACTGATTTTTCAACCGTCACTAATATGAGTGGGATGTTTGATGGCTGTACAGCCTTGACATCGATTGGTGATACCGATGAGTGGCAGACGGGAAATGTCACTGATATGAGTCGGATGTTTGCCAGCTGCACCGCTTTAACTAAAGTAGGAACGAAAAGTTGGAATGTCAGCCAGGTGACCAGCATGAATTCGATGTTTATTTCTTGTTCGAATCTTGCGACTGTGGATGTAAGTGCCTGGAAAACAGATAGCTTAGTTTCCGCGCGGTATTTATTTTATAGATGTGCTGCACTAACGAGTTTGGATGTTAGCGGTTGGAATACTAGCAATGTTACGGATATGTCATATTTATTCAGTGGCTGTTCAGGGGTAACTACGCTAGATGTTAGCAAATGGTCTACTCAAAGTGTAACGACCTTAGCGGGGACTTTTCAAAATTGTTCTAAGGTGACGACCTTAGATGTTAGTAATTGGACTGTTCCAGTAATTACTAGTTTAGCCAGCACCTTTCAGAATTGTTCTAAGGTGACAACACTGAATCTTAGTGGTTGGGATACGTCCGACGTCACTACCCTAGCTAATACCTTTCAGAATTGTTCAAGTCTCACTCATCTCGACATAAGTGGCTGGAATATTGGTACGGTGGCTAGCTTAGCTTATACTTTCACAGGCTGTAGCAAAGTAACCACATTGGATGTTGATAGCTGGAATACTAGTAAGGTAACGACCATGGATCATACATTTTATAATTGTGTTGCCTTGACGAGTGCCAATGTAAGTAATTGGCAAACTAGTAACGTAACAACAGTAGCTGATATGTTTGCTAATGATAAAGCGTTAACTAAATTGGATTTGTCAGGTTGGAATACCAAGCTTGTGACCAACATGCAGGAAGTATTTATGAATTGCACCGGGCTGACAACGTTAGATTTATCAAGTTGGGACACTAGTAAGGCAACCACGTACACGAATGTCTTTGTTGGTGATGCTAAGCTTCAGCATCTGACACTAGGTAGCAACTTTACTTTCCATGGTGACAGTACGATGGCTTTGCAATCACCTAGTAGTATTGCTCCTTACACTGGTGAATGGCAAAAAGGTACCAGCGGCAAGACGTATAATTCGGCTGACTTGATGTCAAGTTATGACGGTAGCACAATGGCGGGAACTTATAACTGGGCGAAGGTTGGTGGTGCAGTGACTGTTAAGTATGTGGATGAAGACGGAACCGAAATTGCGGCTGAGCAAACGCTATCTGGAACAGCGGGTCAGGATTATACAACGACTTCTGAGGACATTACGGGTTATACACTTAGCGTAACACCGGATAATGCCACTGGGACGTACGGTGACGATGCAATTACGGTAACTTACGTCTACGCTGGTAACTTATTCTTTAATTCGTCACCGGCAACGCTCGATTTTGGTAGTCATGCGTTATCAGGAACGACTGAGACGTATGCCCCAACCCTTGATAAGCTGTTGGAAGTTCAGAATAATGGTAAGTTAAATTCGACATGGAATTTAACTGCTGAGCTTGGGAGCACGGGCTTTGTCGGTACTGAGACTGGTCGAACTTTAGGAGCTACGTTGTATTACCAGACTGGTGATAGTCAGATAATATTGTCGCCGGGAGTAGCTGCCCAAGTTTATTCACAAACAACGACTAATCACGAGGGTGTCGATATCTCTGGTAGTTGGTCAGATAATGCCGGGCTATTGCTAAAGGTTCCGAGTGGTGCGGCCACCATCGACGAATATCAAGGCACGATTTCGTGGAGTCTAAATAATACCGTGGCCAATAATTAATTAGTGATTCATAGTTAAAAACACAGCTTAGCTTGAAAGGAAGCGTATTGTAATGAAAAAATTCGTTTTTGGATTAATGATTTCTGCAGGACTTTTGGGAGCCACGACGGTTGTGGCTAATGCTGATACTTCGACAGGTGATGTAACGTTTACTGGGGGAACACTGTCAATGAGCGTTGATACCACTAATTTGGCTTTCGGTAGCAATGCAATTACCTCAAGTAATGCCACCTTAGATACTACGACTACCCCAACGGTTACGGTAAGCGACTTGCGTGGGACTAGTGCGGGTTGGACCTTGACGGTTGCTCAGGGGCAACAATTCAATACGGCCACCGATGGGACTGGATCAGCTTTGACGAATGCGGCTTTAACAGTTGCTGGTACTGAGAGTGATTCGGCAGTGACGAATGGCAGTACTACGTTAGTGCCGGGGACGACTGAGACTGCAGGTGCAGCGGGGACCGTCGCTTCTGCTAAAAATGGTACTGGTAACGGAGATTCAACGGTGACATTTAGTGATTCTAAGTTGGTTGTTCCTGGAGAAACGACTAAGTTAGCTACGGGTTATACCACTACGTTAACTTGGAACTTAAGTGTCACACCAGGTAACTAATCTGGGTGACTAGTTAGCCGATGTTGGCTACGGCCAATGTCGATACATAATCTGAGAAAAAGGCGGGGTTAAAGTGCAGAAACGATTGCAATGTATATTGGGAATATTATTGGCCGGTGTTGTTAGTTTATTAATGATGGGACAAGCAGCGGCCGCTGATCAGGGTGTCGGCTTTGAAATCACGCCAGTCCAGTCTAGCAGTCAGGTCGATAAGCGTCTCTCTTACTTTGACTTGAAGTTAAAACCGCGACAAACACAAATCGTTGCGGTCAAAATTCATAATACGGCTAGTGCGCCCATTACAATCAATATAGGTATCGCTAAGGCCACGACAAATATTAATGGTGTTGTGGAATACAAACATACGAATAATCGCAGCGCAAATTTGCCGTATGATATTAGCAAATTAGTGACAACTGATGAACCACAAGTCAAGCTGGCTAAGGGGCAAATCAAGACGGTCAAGTTTCAAATTAAGATGCCGGCCCAAAGTTATCAAGGTATTTTAGCAGGTGGGATAACTTTCCTGAAAAAGGCCACGGCAACTGATACTAAAAAGGCCGTGGCAGTCAATAACCAATACGCTTATACTGAAGCCGTAATTTTGCATGGTAGTAAGGATTTAACAACCAATCAGCTAACAATGAATAAGATTGCGGTCAAGCAGATTAATGGGCGCAATGTCATTAATTTTCCGTTGGTTAACCATACGGCGGCTTACCTAAATAAAGTACAGACTAACATTAAGATTTATCATCGGGGAGGCAGTAAAGTTGTCTACCATCAAAAGTTAGCAAACGGCCAGATGGCACCTAATTCAATCTATAAATTGCCATTACGGACGGGGGAAAAGGCGCTAGCGGCCGGTAAATACACAGCGGTCGTGAAAGTCACTTCCAAGAAGCAACACTGGCAGTTTAAGCAGAACTTTGTGATTACGCAGGGGCAGGCCGATACCTTGAATAAGACGGCGGTCTTGAATCAAGGGCCTAACTGGTGGCTATATATCGGGATTGGCTTATTACTACTATTGCTAATGGTGCTGGTAATTTGGTACATTCGACGCAAACAAAAGAAGATCAAAGCATTAGAAAAACAATTAGCAGAGAAAGATAAATAGTTCTGATTAATAAAACGACTTTTCAAAACCAGTACTGGTTTTGAGAAGTCGTTTTATGGTGTTTGCAGTAACTGACAATGATGGATCATGTCGGTCATTGTATAGTTTAGATAGTAAAAATGATGAATAAATACTGACTAATGATTATATGCAGTCTTCTCAGACGATTATTTCAGTATTATCCGATTAACGGGTTCAGGAATGAAATTGAAGTTTAACCTATAAATGTATGATACTGGTACCTAAAAATAGTTAGATAGGGCGTAATGCTAATTGATAAAAAGCGTATACTTATTATTAATATAAAACGTATTATTAGTTAATATAAAAATAATGTGGTTTACGGCCATTAATCCGCTATGAATTATGCTAAATAATAACTAGTGGCACGCGTAAAAGTGATAAGTATGGCTGCTTTTTGAGGTGATTAAAGATGCAGAAACGGCGCTTGCAACAAGCTCGTTTGGTTGAGAAACGAACTTATAAAATGTATAAGAAGGGACGGCTGTGGTTAGTTGCTGGGCTCAGTACCCTAACAATTGGGACGGGACTAGCTCAGCTTCAAGTGAAGGCGGATACAACTAGTACTGCCACGAGTCAGACCGAAACGACAGAAGTCACTGGGACTAGTGCCACGTTAACAACTAAAGCTACGGTCAGCACGAGTACTGCTAGTACTGAATCGGACACGGCGACTAAACAGAATGATAGTAGTGATGGAACGCAAACAACGAGTACCGATTCTAACAATAACGTTGCAACGACTTCAGCTAACTCGGTGTCTGTTGCTGCGGAAGGTGACGCAAGCTCAACGACTAGTCATGCGAACACGGCTACTAAGTCCAGTGTTGCAAATGCGAGTGCAGCAACAACAGCCAGTACGGCGGCCGATGCTACGACTAGTAGTTCGACAAAAACTAGTGGTGTTGCGATTAGTGAGACAAATCCTGATACGACGGCAACGCTTATCAAAACAAGGACTAAAACTAATGTGGCGGAGACGGTCAGTGTGGCTAGTTTTTCGGCCGCAATTGCTAGTCCGTCAAGCACGTCCCGAGCGGCTGTTACAACGGTTGCAACAGTTAATTCAGCTACGAAAACATATGACGGTAAGACCGATACACCAAATCGTTATACGGTTACGTTGGCTGATGGAACTAAGGCGCCTGCAGATTGGGCAGCGACAAGTACGGCCAATGTTTATACAGTGACGGACTTAGCAGATGTTGATACGGCTAAGTTCAGTTCAGAAATCGGGACATATACAATCGCACTTTCGACAACTGGTATTACTAAGTTATCGGAAGCTAATAACAGCGCAGATATTACAGCTGCTAATGTGGTGACGGGGACATTAACTATTGAGCAGGCTCCGGTACCAAGTGCGATAATCACGATTGGCTCAGCCAGTATTAATTATGGTGATGCCACCCCCAGTGCGTATACGATCACGGTACCTAGTCAGTATAAGGTGCCGAGTGCGTGGACGCTAGCTAGCTCGGCTACAGATGGCACAACTAATACGTACATGATAGCCAGTGACAGTGGGGATATTGTGGTTCCCACAGCAACGGAATCTGGAACTTACCAGTTAACCTTGTCAAATCAGGGACTGGTAGCTTTGCAGCAGGCTAATCCGAATGACGCGATTACTGCCGATGCGATTATTACTGGTCAGTTAGTGATTGCTGCCCATGATCTTATTACAATGGGCGCGACAACGGTGATGGTGAACAAGACGCTTAGTGTCGTTCAAGCGACTATTAATAGTCGTTCCCTTGTAGTTCCAGCTGATTGGACAATTAGTTATGATGATACGCAGACTGATGCAATTGTGTATAATGTACCAATTGCATACACGACATATTCAGAAGTCGTTAATTCTGGCGTTGTGGGTAAATACACTATCACTTTAACTGATGCTGCGATGACGACTTTATCTGATCTTAATAGTACGACCTTTGATAGTACGACTGTTGGTGATGGGGTGGTGTTGGTCAAGACTAGCACCGCTGTCATTTTATCGCCCGCAAATTATGGGGCGCAAGCTAGCGTTGAGACCCCGATTTCAGTGTTGACGATTTCTCATGCCCGAACAAGGGGAATTGATTTATCGTATGGTCAGGCGTTGTACTTGATTTTGCCGCTTCTTAATATCAGTCAATCAGAAACGGCAGTGAACAATCTTACTGAGTATATTATTGTGCCATCAGGCTTTAAAGTTGCTACTACGGCCAGTAATGGGGCTGCTCAAGTCGCAACTGATCCGGTTAGTACTTTAACGGCTGCTATTGAAACGATGATGACCCAAAACAACGTGACTTATCAGGGATTAGTGGTCACTCAACTTACCGATTATAATGACCGCCAAACATTTCAGGTTCATTTTGATCAAACGAGTGTTTATAATGGTGGCTCATTTTCGACGCTGAAATATACACTATTGCCGGTCATTGCTGTTCAAAGTAGTGGGGTGACCAGCGGCTTAATTGGTAACCAAGTTTCCAGTCCTGACTCGGCAGTTGTGTATGTGACTGATGATCCTAATGAAACTGATGGTAGCTATTCGTTAAGTTTACAAAATTATACTAATATTGATCGTGTTGCGGATGCCCTAGGTATTGCAGATGCGGTTACGATTGGTAGTGGTTTTACGGATTATTTATATCATTACACATTATCAGCTAAGACTATTACTGATACTTATCAGTTAGTCGGGAACGATGGTGCGGCGTTAGGCACGGTGACCTATACGGGAGATAGTGGTGCAACGTATGTCCCAATGACTAAGTTGCCAACGACAATTACACAAGATGGTGTGACATACTATCTGAATACTAACACGGTGGCATCAACGCAGAACTATTCTGGTGATGAGAATACGGTGTACACGGTCACTTATCAGCGCTACGTTACTACCAGTACGGATGCTACGGCTCGAATAACCATCGCACCGGCTTCAAAGGTCTATGACAACGATGCAACGACTGATCCAAGTAGTTACACGGTGTACTTGCCCACAGAATACGTGGCTCCTAGCAATTGGACCATTGATGACACTGCAGTGGTTGTGAGTGGCACAACGGCGTATCATGTTTCGACGAATTATCTCGATACCACAACAATCGATCAAAATGTGGGAACGTACGCGGTGACGCTGAATGCGGCTGGAATGGCTGCTTTAGCTGCCGCTAATCCGAACTTGCTAATCGCAGGCAATGTTAATGTTGGTGGGACGTTAACGATTACTAAACGGCCAGTGACTATCGCCTTGCCAGATACGATTCTGTGGGCCAACGGTCAGGAGCAGAATATTATACCAGTCATTACCGGTGTCGTTGCGGGGCAGACAATCGGTTACACGTTAACATCGGGGCTAACGGATCCCGGTACGAAAATGATTACGGTAACTTTAACGAGTGCGGCGGTCAATAATAATTATGAGATAACCAATCCAGCTAGTGGTGAGCTGACGGTTGGCGCTGTGACGGTTGTTTATAACTATGGGTACCAAGCGGCAGACGGCACTTTTAAGCTGACATCAACAATCAGCGGAACTGCGACGCACGGTGTGAATATCAACGCTACCGATTATTTGAACTATACAACGAGTGATACCGCGGCTGCTCACAATAAAATTGGCTATACCTTGCAACCAGGAAGTACCGGTTATCAAGCGGATGGCACTTTAACCGATGTTGGTGGGCAAGTCGTTTACACCTATCTGGCAAATACAGAAAAGATCACTGTGGTTTACGTCGATCAGGATCAAAATAACGCGACTTTAAAGCGGGTGCCGCTCAGTGGTAGCTTTAGTACGTCGGTAAATTATACGACGGCTAATGACATTGAGGCGTATGAAGAATTAGGCTACGTCTTAGTTTCGGATCAAGTCCCAACGTCGATTCGTTTTGATCAAGATACTGAACAGACCTACTATGTGTACTTGACGCATGGAACAACCACGGTCACGGTCGATCATCCAGGTAGCTTGACGGTTAGTGACTTAACGACCACTAGTCAGCGGATAATTAATTACGTCTATGCCGACCAAACACCAACTGGATTAGATAATGTGATTCAAACAGTGGGGTATACTCGTACGGCAATAGTCGATGCGGTAGATGGGACATTGCTTTCATATGGTAACTGGACAACGAGTGCGACTGGTGGCTATCCAGTCGTTGTTTCGCCAATCATTACTGGTTACACGGCAGATACAGCGACGGTTGCCGCGGCAATGCCCGCTAGTGTTGGTGAAGTCATGACGAAGACGGTGATCTATACCGTCAATCCCGAAACGATTAAGATTCAATTTATTGATGAAACCACCGGCAATCAAGTTTTAGCGACCGTTGAGCTTCGTGGAAATTATGGTGACTCAGCTAACTATACGGCTACTGCTGATATTGCGAAGTATGAAAAGTTAGGCTATGAATTAGCCAGTTCGGATTTACCTAATCAGCTGACATATAATCAGGATGACCCGACTTATAGGATTACACTAGTACATCGCCGGGTAACGGTCAGCGTTGACCATCCGGGACAGCCCGGTCAGCCCATCGATACTAATTATCCAGGTGGACCTAAATATCCGGCTGATACCGGCCGTGATTCATTGCAGCAAACGGTGACGCGCACCATCATGTACCAGTATGCGACTGGCAAGTTAGCAGCGGCTGCTGTTAACCAGTCGGTCACTTTTGAGCGGACAGCGACTTTTGATATGGTGACTGGCAAACAGTTGATCTATAGTGATTGGGTGGTTGCACCTGGTCAGACTGCATCGTTGGCTGTGGTCACGTCACCGACGATTACTGGCTATCAGGCCAGTGCTGCTGAAGTTGGTGCAATCACGGTCACTAGCCAAAGTGAGCTACAACCAGTCGTGATTACGTATACAGCTAAACCAGAGGTGGCGTCCATTGTATTTGTTGATGTGACGAGTGGCGATACGTTAGCAACGAGATTGGTGACTGGTGATTATGACACCGTTAGTGACTATTCACCGGCTTCGCAGATTGCGGCTTATAAAAGCTTAGGCTATCAATTAACTTCGAACAATGTTCCAATAACCGGAATTAGCTTTGACCAGGATGATGTGATGAAAGTCTATACGGTCAAACTAACGCATCAGTTGACGACCGTCACTCCAACTAAGCCTGGGAAACCAGGTCAGCCGATTGATCCAACTAACCCAGATGGGCCTAAATATCCGGTTGGGACCGGGATTGAGGATCTAACGACTCGCTCTAAGCGCATCATCAATTACGTTTATGGTGATGGACAAAACGCTGCCCCAACTGTGGCGCAAACGGTGATCTTCCATCGAACGGCGACCTTTGACCAAGTAACGAAGAAAGTCACGTATACGGATTGGGATACAGCTGAATCCATCGTGACGGGTGCATACGCGACCATCGATTCACCAGTCATTACAGGTTATACTCCGAGTGCTGTCCGCGTCGATGGTATAACGGTCAAGGCTGGTGATGCTGATGTACAACAAACAGTTGTTTACCAAGCGAATATCGAAACGGCGATGGTCACTTATATCGATGTCACAGTGGGGCATCAACTGGGAGCTAGCGTTACGCTGACTGGATTGTTCGGCACTCAAGCGGATTATCAACCAGCGTCAGTGATTGCACAATACGTTAAAGCTGGTTACGTCTTGATGAGTAATGACTATCCATCAATGGGGGCTGTCTTCAATCAAGATGGCGTTGTTCAGAGATATACGGTGTATTTGGCGCATAATAAGCTAGCGATTACCGACCAAGATCAACTCACTAAAACGGTGACACAAACGGTGCACTATCAGGATCAATCTGGGCAGATGCTTCAAGCCGATACAATCCGGGCACTAACATTTACACGTTCTGGCATTGAAGACGCGGTGACTGGCGTGGCGACGTATCGCGATTGGGAACCGACCGTGCTGAACTTCACGGCCTTGACTGCCCCAACGATTGCGAAGTACTATGCGTTGACAGCAACTACGCAGGCTGTAACAATTACGGCTGATAGTGTTGATGATGTCCAAACGTTAACCTATGCGTTGGATAACCTAACACCGACAGAACCGACAAAGCCAATCGAACCGACAAAACCAGTAGAACCATTAAAGCCATTAAAGCCAGTAAAACCGGCAAAACCAACAGGCGCGGATGATTTGCTTAAGCCAGCGCAGTCGACGACACCGGCAAAATTAGTTCATTTATTGCAACCAACAAAGCCAACGACAATCGTGAAGGCTGATCACGTCACAACTAGCAATCAATTATCTGCACTTGAACCGTCACAAATGGCAATAACCAGTCGTGCTAACGCTGTAAAGGCGACCCCGATAATTAAAGCGGCAAGCGAAGCAACGGTGCAGACTAATAAGACTAGAGTAGCTACGTCGAGACAATTACCGCAAACCAGTGAAAGTCGCCGGTCCGAATTGATGACTGAAATACTAGGGGTAACCTTAGCGACGTTATTGTTGGGCTTTGGTGAATTAAAACGCAAGCACTATGAGAAGTAATGAATTTGTCTAACGATAGCACACAAAAAACGCTTAACATCCTAGTATTGGTAAGAATACTGTTACTAGGATATTAGGCGTTTTGTTTATACTTTAAACATTAGTGGAATGATTTTCAAAATAGTCGATTTTAGTAGCCAATAACTGATCGATTGCTTTCAAATGTTGAAGACGACCATGAATAATTTGTTGGTACTGTTTGAAGGCGGCTGCTTTTGCTTGGTTGTCCATTGCTAGGTTGGCCGGTGTTAATAGGCTTGTTAAGCTTTAAAGTGAGGGAGTAGTAATGAGATGTTCACTAGTTGTATTGATAATTGCAATGACAGCATAAACACTAGCCCAGATTGGATTAATTAGGCTGTAGGTTAAGATGATCGTACTACCGAAGAGCAGACATTCTACGAGTAATCGCCGGTGCGATGGCCATCGTGATGCTGAAAGTGGCGCCATGTAACGTGACCAAAATAAAATGAGCAGTAAAAGGGTGAGTAAGATGGTGATACGCTGCCAACTAGCCGTCCGTAAACCGCTTATTAAGAACAGGATAATCGTTGTCATCTCTAATAAGCAACGGATACTAGCATGAATTAGTTTGATCATCCGTACCTCCTAAATGTGATAACAATTGTTGGAATTTTAGCGACTCATCATGTTCAAGTGCATCTGCTAATTGATCAGCCAGGCTGGCCAATTGTTGAAAAAATGTGGCTTGGTGGTAGAATTCGCTGGCTTTGTGTTGAATGAAGAGCAGTGTTTCATCATGACAGCTTGGTGTTACAGATTGCTGGCGCAAGGATAGCACTTGTTTGATTTCAGTCAATGTTAGGCCGGCTCGTTGCAACTGGCGAATAAGTTGAAATGTTTGTTGATCAGCGGCATCATATTGACGGTAGCGGTTATTGGTACGTTTGGGAACCAATAAGTGGATCTGTTCATAATAGCGTAATGTATCACGAGTGGTATGAACGTGATGGCAAAATGCGGCGGTATTCATGAGACGAGCCTCCTTGTATTCGATTGAACCGAGTATAACATGGGGGGGCAGTCCCAACACAAGCGCTGACACCCAGCTTAGTTGCTTGAATTTTAATGTGTTAATCGAGTAAGCTAGGATTAAGAGGAGGTGGGAAGCATGGCGACTATTTTTGATGTTGCGAAGCTTGCCCAAACATCAAAGTCAACGGTTTCACGAGTTGTCAGTGGGCACGGTTATGTTAGCGCACCGGTCCGAAAACGTGTGTTAGCAGCGATGCACCAAGTTAATTATGTTCCCAACCAATTGGCGCGCCAATTGAAGGCTCAGCGAACCAAAACAATTGGTTTTTTAGTTAATGAATATGCACCGGTGATGGGCGATTTAATTAATTATTTTACGCAGATTGCTCAAAGTGACGGTTACCGAGTTAACATGTATCAAACAACCAATGCGGCGGATGAATTACATGTTTTGAATCAATTGATGACTCATGAATTGGATGCGGTTTATATTGCAGTACGCCATAATCGTTGGGATAAGATTGAACCATATACTAAATACGGGCCCATTGCCACTTGGCAGCGAATAGATTCAAATGAAATCTATTCTTCGTACATTGATCATTATCCCTTGTATCTTCAAATTCTGACTTATTTGGTCAACCAAGGATATACCCGGATTGGCCATGTGTTAAACAATAAGCGGGCAAGCAATACCCAGGCACGGTTGCACGCAATCGCAGCTTTTAAACGAAAATATCCTCAAATTGATCAGGAATGGCAACAAGCACACCAACATCAACAACATGCTGGTGAGCAAGCGGCTTTAACTTGGTTACAAACGCCTAATCCACCTCAGGTCGTAGTATTGTACGCAGATTATGTCGCTGCCGAGTTTATTGCAACATTGCGGTTGCATGGTAAACGCGTTCCAGAAGATTGCCGAGTGTTTGGTTTTGATAATAGCGAATTTGGACGATTGATGGCGATTACAACGGTTGATGCTCAGCTTCAAGGTCAAGCACAAAACGCCTATACTTATTTGATTAATCGGATTCAACAGACTAGTCGGCCGTATCAACAACTAACACCACGGCTGATTTTTCGATCCTCGTGTTAACTTATGACTTGACATGGGAACATTCCCACAATTTATACTAACCGTGTTAAACAATATAACTTTAATACGGAGGTCAGCTTATGTCACACGATGCATTGAAATTAGTTACCATTGGTGGTGGGTCGAGTTACACCCCTGAATTGATTGAGGGCTATATTAAACGGCGCGAGCAATTGCCAATTAAGGAAATTTGGTTGGTGGATATTGAAGCGGGGATGGAAAAGCTAAAAATTGTCGGTGCGATGGCTCAACGGATGGTCAAAGCGGCTGGGCTGGATTGGGAGGTACACTTAACCTTGGATCGGCAGGCGGCATTGAAGGACGCAGACTTTGTTTCCACCCAATTTCGAGTAGGGCGGTTACCTGCACGTATTAAAGATGAACGCATTCCCAATTATTATGGATTGATTGGTCAAGAAACTAATGGGGCTGGTGGGATATTTAAAGCTTTTCGGACGGTACCGGTAATCTTAGACATTGTGGCCGATATGAAGAGATTGTGTCCGCAAGCCTGGCTGATTAACTTTACGAATCCTAGTGGCATGATTACAGAAGCAATCAGGACATACGGCCATTGGGACCGGGTTATTGGATTATGTAACGTCCCAGTGATGGCAATGTTGAGTGAGCCAGAATTGATTGGTAAGACATTAGATCAGCTCACGTATAAATTTGCTGGTATTGATCATTTTCATTGGCACCGCGTTTGGGATGAATCGGGTCAAGAAGTAACAATGACGATTATCGACAAATTATTTGGTGATAATGATGCCGGACTGCCGACTAATATTTTTGATGTGCCATTTTTCAAAGACCAATTAGCTGCGATGCGGATGATTCCGTGTGGTTATCATCGCTATTATTACCGACAGGAAGAAATGACCGCGCACGGGTTAGCGGAGTATCGTGAGAATAAGACGCGAGCACAACAAGTGACTCAAATTGAAGAGGAATTGTTCGAGTTATATCGTGATCCTGAATTGGATTATAAACCTAAGCAATTAGCTGAACGGGGTGGTGCGCACTATTCCGATGCGGCCTGTGAGGCGATTGCGTCGATTTACCGAGATAAGAAGACCCATATGGTGGTTTCGACCTTGAATCAAGGGAGCGTGCCAGACTTACCGAGTGATCATGTTGTGGAAGTTTCGGCACAGATTGGTGCTGCTGGGGCTGTTCCAATGGCGTTTGGTCATTTTCAACCAGCTGAACGCGGCTGGCTACAATTAATGAAAAATATGGAGTTAGTGATCGTTGAAGCGGCCGTTACCGGTGACTATGGCCTTGCACTGCAAGCCTTCACAATGAATCCACTAATTCCGAGTGGTGCAACTGCCAAGCGAGTGTTAGATGAACTCTTGATTGCGCATCAGGCTTATTTACCACAATTTGCTGATAAGATTCAAGCGTTAATTGCTGCTGGCATAATGGTTCAAGATACGGTAGCTGCTGAGTTGTCAGAAGTCACTCAAGTCGTATCAGATTAAGTAGGCTTGGCATGGGCGTAACCGCATAACGATGGTTATCGTTAGTAAAGGCGTTACCATGCCAAGTATTAACGCTAATGAAGTGTTCTGGAATCTTGGAGAAGATTGTGGAACGCTTTTTTGAGCCTGAGTCACTATGAATCAGTCAAAGGGTAACTATGCTTTTTCGCTATATATAATTATTAATTATAAGTATTTAACATATTCGTTTTAGACCCGTATACTGAGTTTAATTCATGAGGGAGGGTGACATCATCAAACCAAAGTATTTAGATCAGGCTTATTTACAAGCCATTCAGCCAATCGTGGACGCGAATCAGCAGCGAATTCAACAATTAAATACGACGCACCAGCCTAGTAAAATGCGACAGTTATTAGCCGCAATCACGGGCCAATCGATTGATGACTCTGTAGAAGTTCGCGTCCCATTGTGGACGGATTATGGGCGTAATTTAAAGATTGGTAACCGCGTCTTCATTAATGACAATGTTCAGATTACTGATCTAGGCGGGATTGAACTGGCAGATGACGTGTTGATTGGTCCGGGGGCGATGTTACTATCCGTCAATCACCCGTTAGATCCTGCTAAGCGGCACGCAGTTGAAGTTCAACCAATTCACATTGGGCGAAATGCCTGGATTGGGGCGGGAGCCAAGGTCTTAGCCGGGGTCACAGTTGGTGAAAATGCCGTTGTGGGTGCTGGTGCGGTCGTGACAAAATCGGTGCCTGCAAATACGGTAGTGGCGGGAGTTCCTGCTAAGGTGATTAAAACAATTGATTAAGCAAGTTAACGGAGGTTATTAACAAATGAGTATTGATAATAAAGTTGTCGTTATTACGGGTGCGTCTAGTGGTATTGGCGCGGCAACCGCTAAGTTACTAGCAGCTAAGGGTGCCAAAGTCGTTTTGGGCGCCCGTCGAGAAGACCGGCTACAAGCTTTGAGCCAGACAATTGGCGATAACGCATTCTATCAAGTAACTGACGTGACGGATCGCCAACAAGTTCGGGCATTGATTGACTTAGCCGTTGCCAAGTTTGGGCGCGTCGATGTGCTATACAACAACGCTGGTACGATGCCGCAAGGTAATTTGAGTGACCGGGATTATGATAAGTGGCAGATGATGCTCAACGTCAATATCATGGGGGTTTTGAATGGCATCGGAAAAGTCTTACCAATCATGCAAAAACAACACGATGGGTTGATTATTGCAACAGATTCAGTAGCCGGTCATGTCGTTTATCCCGCATCGGCTGTGTATAATGGAACCAAATATGCGGTGCGAGCTATTATGGAGGGTTTACGCCAAGAAGAAAAGGGTCACGGGATTCGGTCAACCATCGTGTCACCCGGTGCAGTGCGAACTGAGTTAGTCAATACGATTGGCAATACACAAATTCAGGCGGGCATCAGTGAGCTAATGAATGCGGATGACAGTCAAGGATTGGCCTTGAATCCAGAAGACATCGCCAACGCTGTCTTATTTGCGATTGACTAGCCTAAGCACGTTGCGATTAGCGAAGTGTTGGTACGGCCAGCCCAGCAAGAAGTGTGATGACCCAGCATCTGTCAGCAGGGTAAGCCAGCTTAAAGTGATTTGACTTTAAAAATAACCACCGTCAACTTATCAGATTACTGGTAGATCGACGATGGTTATTTTATTATGAATTGTGACATTCGGGTACCAATAATAATAAATACCGCGTAGATAGTCTGATTAAGTAATGCGGCCAACTAGTAACTAAGCTTAATAGCACTCATGAGTTGGTTTGTTAGTGTGTAGCGAAAAGTGGCTATCCCCGCACCAACAAATAAATAAAGTAAGGGGCCCCAATTAGCGCGACTAATACACCGGCCGGTAATTCTGTAGTTGTGGTAATTAGTTTGCCTAAAGTGTCCGCGGCCAGTAATAACGTACTTCCTAGTAGCCCTGCTAGTGGAAGCTGATAGCGTTGTCGCGATCCCACGATTCGGCGGGCTAGGTTAGGGGTGATCAAACCGATAAAGCTGATACCACCGCTAATGGCAACGCTGACGCCCGCGAGCATCGCAGCGACGCTGATTAGGCCGAGCTGCTGGTGTTTCAAGTTGAGGCCTAAGGTTTGTGCCGTGGTCGTTCCTAACGTAAATGCATCTAGGACGGGTAATTGAATCAAAAGAATGATACTACCGGCCACGAGCCATGGTAAGGCCCAACCGATATAGGCCCAATCAGTGCCCCATAAGCTACCAGCTAACCAGTTCATGACGAATTGGTAGTTATCTGGGGACAACTTAAGGGTCATCAAGACCATTAACGCTGAAAAACAGCCGGAGAGGGCGACGCCGACTAATAATAACCGTTTTGATGAGATCCCCCGCTGTGGCTGGTTGGCTAATAGAAAAATCAGTGCGGTACTCAACCACGCGCCAAGCAGTGCTACAATCGGTAGACTAAACGTCAAGGAGGCGTTCGTACCGGCACTAATAATGAGCAGCATCACCGCGAGACCAGCACCGTTGTTAATCCCTAATAGACTAGGATCGGCCATCGGGTTATTCGTAATCGTTTGTAGGACGTTACCTGCTAAGGCCAAGGCCCAGCCAACGACCAGCGCTAGAATAATACGCGGAAGCCGAAAGTTGAATAGAACTAGTGTGTCCGTAGCAGCGCCGTGACCACTAATGATTTGGAAGAGTGCTGGTAACCCGATTGCCATTGTACCGGTACTGAGATTAATTAGGGCGAGGACTAGGATACAACCTGCTAAGCAGACGGACCAAGTACATACACGTCGGTGGATGGTCATGCGGTCATCGACTCCTTTCGTGCTAAGTAGATGAAGCAGGGAACCCCAATTAGCGAGATGATAATACCAAAGGGGGTCTCGTGAGGTGGATTGACCAAACGCGCAATCAAGTCAGCACCCACGGTCAAAGTTGCGCCTAGAACTAAGGTCAATGGCATGCTGTAGCGGTAACTGGCCCCAACTAACCAGTGCGCCATATGTGGAATCATCAGGCCAACGAAGGTAATCGTACCGACTAATGCAACCGAAATTCCGGATAGAATCACGGCACAGGCTAGCGCTAATCCTCGGAGTATTGGGAGGCTCTTCCCTAAGCTTTGGGCGTTATCATCAGTAAGGTAGGCGAGGTTTAGTTGGGGGGCCAGTAGTAATGTCAAGATGAGACCGACTGCAAGCCCTGGTCCAAGGAATTTCAGTTGCGACCAACTGACGGCACCTAATCCGCCAAAATACCAAAAAGCCAAGTCCTGTTTGAGTTGCAAGACGAGGGCTAACCCTTCACTAAGTGCGGTTAGCAAGCTGCTGATTGCAATTCCCGCCAATACCAAGATGGTTGGATCAAGTTGGACGTGCCGGGCGGTACTGATGCAGAAAATTAACCCAGCACTAGCAGCGGCGCCAACGATTGCCCAACCAGTTGTTTGCAAGGTTGAGAGGTGCGGAAAAAAAGCGAGACACAGGGTTAACATTAGGCCCGCTCCCGCGTTGATTCCCAATAGGCCGGAATCGGCCAGTGGATTTCGAGTTACGGCTTGCATCAACGCCCCGCTACCGGCAAGGGCCGCCCCAATCAAGGCGGCCCCAATCACACGGGGGACGCGAATATGACGAATGATTTGTTGATCCAGATTGGCTGGATGGGCCCTAGTCAAAGCACGCCAGACGGTGGTCGTTGTCATTTGATCAGCCCCGAACCGTAGACTGAGTAACGTTACTAGTAAAAGCATGGCGATACTGAGACCGAGAATGCTCAGATATTTAGTTGTTGCTCTCATACGGGTGCCACATCCTGACAGCCGTTGTACGTTAAAATCAACGGGGTGCCATGATAATCGACGAGCGTCGCGTCAATGTTAAAAATCGTTTTTAAGTTTTCAGCTGTCATGACGGTTGATACGGGACCATGGGCCAAAACGTGGCCATCCTTTAAGGCAATCAGCTGGTCGGAGATTCGAGCGGCATGATTCAAATCATGTAGTGCCATAATAATCGTTCGGTGGGCCTGTTCATTGAGCTGTTTGACGAGTTGCATGACTTCTAATTGATGCGTCAGATCCAAGTAAGTGGTGGGCTCATCCAGGATGATCGTATCGGTATCTTGGGCAACGGCCATGGCGATCCACGCCCGTTGTCGTTGTCCACCGGAGAGTGTGCTGAGGGGCCGTTGACGTAAATCTTGCAGACTAGCCTGGGTTAGTGCCCACTCAATCTTTTGATGATCAGTGGCAGTCAACCCACTCAGTGCTCGCCGATAGGGTAAGCGACCGAAGCTAACGAGTTCTTCGACGGTAAGGTCATTAGCGGTTTGATTAGTTTGTGGCAAGACGGCGATTTTCTTAGCAAACGTTTTACTTTTGATTTGTTGAATATTTTGGTGGTCGAGTAAAATGACGCCGGCTGTTGGTTTCAACAGGTGCGCGATGGCGCGAATCAAGGTTGATTTGCCACTACCGTTAGGACCAATCAGGGTGGTGATCTGCCCGTGAGGAATCGTCATCGACAATTGGTCAACGATTACCTTGGTGCCATAACCGATACTAATATTTTGTGTTTCAATGGTATTCACGAGTACGTGTCCTTTCAAGAAGCTTAGCAGGTCATAAGTTGCGAAATCTTCAGTTCTTTATTAATTTGTTAAATTGTACACAATCAAGTCGCACGATATGTAACTTTTGAAAACGGCGATTTAGTAATGAAATAAAGTTACTAACCATAAATTAGTAAGCAATTAATAGTCTTATCTTAAATGTTTTGGTTGACAATTGATAGTGTTTTCACTAATAATTTTGGTAGCGTTTGAAAGGTGGAGACAGTTGTGACAAAACGGTGGCAAATGGTAAAGTTAGGGTTAGTTTTAGGTTTAACGGGCAGCTTGTTATTGGGGGCGTGTGGAGCTAAACAGACCACAAGTACTACGGTGACACGGACGGATTATTTGAAACATCACGTCAAAGTTCCTAAGCACCCCAAGCGGATTGTCGCGAGTTATCTTGAAGATGATCTGGTGGCACTGGGGATCAAGCCGGTCGTGCAGTGGTCAGTCAAAAATGGGAGTGGTACGCAGGCTTACTTGAAAAAGCAGTTGAAAGGGGTGCCGCTAATTGACTATTCGTTGCCATATGAAGCGGTAACCAAGGCCAAACCAGATTTGATTCTGATGGGCACGAGTAGTGCGGTTGCCAATGGCAAGTATGCGCAATATAATAAAATCGCCCCGACCTACGTTGTCAAAAATGGGACCACGGTAACGTGGCGTCAAACTTTCCTTGATGTGGCTAAGGTAGTCGATCGTCAGGCTAAGGCCAAAAAAGTCCTTGCTAAGTATGACAAGCAGGTCCAAACGACGCGGCAAGCGTTGAAAAAGTCGGGTCAGCATAAAGTGGCAGTGTTGTGGGTCACCAATAATACGGCCTATATGGTCAATGACAATTCAGCTAGCGGAGCCTTGTTGTATCAAGACTTAAAATTGGGTGAACCGAGCCTCGTTAAACAGGTTTCTAAGTCAGCCACGGCGGATTGGTCAGCGGTCTCGTTGGAAAAACTCGCTAAGTTGGATGCGGATGATATTTTCTTAGTGAATAGTCAAAAGAGTGCGTCGTTATTTAAAGACCCGCTGTGGAAAAATATCAAGGCCGTGAAAAACAACCATCTGTACCAGTATGGTGACAGTAGCAGTTGGCAGTATTCGGGACCAATTGCTTATTCACAAATGATTGATATGGTGAAGACGGATTTGTTGAAGTAATGGTTAGTTAATCATTTAACGAAAAGCAAATCGGACTGGGACAAAATTTTAAAACGCGCAAATTACTCACAGTAAATTGAGTAATTTGCGCGTTTTGTTGTCTGCGCTCGTTTGTATAACCAGCGGTAATCATCATCCCAACGCGTGCTGATAAGCGGGGACTAATAAATAATCGACAAGTAGATGTAGGGTGGCATCAGTAATCGGTTCATTGGCAAAGGCACGGTAGCGTAGCCAGTCGAATGGCATCAGTTGTAAGTCGCGTGATAAAGTCCCAGCCCGCAATTCTCCACGTTGCTGTGCGCGCTGACATACGCGTTCAATCGCATGGGCGTCAATCTTTTTCACGGCATTGAGCAAATCCTTAACTTCTGGATTAGCTTGTTGATCTAGGTGGTGAAACCAAGTGATGACTAGTGCTTGATTGAATGTATTAATACTGACAGTGAAGCGCTTGAGTACTTGGAATAAATCTTCAGCAAGTGTCTGACCGGTCAAGTTCACTTCGTCTAGTTGACCATGATTTTCCGTAATAATTTGGTCCTGGATAGCCGCAATTGCGAGCTCTAGTGGTGAGCGCCAGCGTCGGTAAATGACGGGCTTACTAGTGCCGGCCTGTTCCGCGACGTTAGCGAACGTCAATTGCTCAAGACCGCCTTGAGTTAAGATGTCACGGGCAGCTTGATAGATGGCGGTTTCAAGCTCGGCACCACGACGACGTGTTTTAGTCATGTAATCCCTCTTTTTTAAAATAAGATACTCGAAGTTTCTTATTGACTTTTTCTTTATATAGCGTATTATACCAGTTATGCAAATAAGATACTTTAGGTTTCTTAATTAGGAGGATAATATGCAAGCAAAAGCAAAAATTTCAAAAGCAACTATGACGATTGCCTGGGTCGTCGTGTTTGGTGCGATGGCACCATTATTAGATTCAACCATGATCAACATTGCCATTAACAACTTAGTGACTAGTTTTCATAGTAGCGTGACGACGGTCCAGTGGGCAGTTACAGGTTATTTACTGGCAACGGGGGTCGCGGTGCCATTTTCCAGTTGGTTACTCAATCGATTTGATGGTAAAGCGGTCTTTGTGGCTGGTGAGATTTTGTTTGGCGTTGGCTCGATATTTGCAGCCGTAGCACCAAATATTCAATTATTGATTATTGCTCGGTTAGTTCAAGGCTTCGCGGGTGGCCTGATTATGCCACTCTTGACGACCTTACTTGTGCAAACTGCGGGTGCAGCTGTGATGGGCCAGATGATGGCAACAGTGGGGCTACCAATGATTTTAGGACCATTAATCGGACCGGTTATCGGCGGAATCATTATCAAATTTGCATCGTGGCATTGGATTTTTTGGATTAATGTCCCGGTTGTCCTAATTTCGATCGCTTTGATTTTGTGGAAGATGCCGAATTATCCGGCACAAAATCGAACAGCGAAAATGGACTTTATCGGTATCTTGCTACTAATTGTGTCCTCAAGTGCCATCATCTATAGTTTGGTTAATGCCGCGCATACTGACCGATTTAATAACGCCACAAGTATTGAGATGTTAATTCTAGGGGCGCTGGCGTTGATTAGTTATGTCGTATGGGCCGCTTGGCAGAAAGAACGAGCGGTGGTGCCATTGCACTTATTTAAGTTTGCATCATTTGATGGTGCTGGTTTAGGATTATTTATCGCTGGGACGGTATTGAACGGTGCAATGTTATTACTACCGCTCTATTTTCAGAACGTTCGGGGAATGAGCGTGATTAACGCCGCTTTAGCATTATTACCTCAGGGAGCAGGCATGCTAGTTTCGCGGACGTTAACGGGAAGGCTAACAGATCAAATAGGCGCTAAGTACGTGGTTCTGGGAAGTGTCGTCATCACGTTTGTCGGTACCTTACCGTTTTATTGGTTTGGTCAACAGACGTCGTACTGGATTTTGGCACTTATTTTATTTGTGCGGGGGATCGGTGCTGGTGGTATTTTAATGCCGTTGATGGCCGATGCCTATACCGGAATGCAACCTGAACAAGTGCCCGCCGCAACAATTGGGACCCGAATTATCCAAAATATTGGGAGTGCGTTTGGATCTGCTTTGATTACGACGATTGTAACGGCGTATTCCACACACCAAGTGAATGTGTTTGAACGGGAGCTGAAAGCAGGAACGTATCACGTCGCCGCGGCGCACCTACAAGCTTTTACCACAAGCCATTTGCAAGCAATTCGCTTAGCAGCGTTTCAACAAGGCTTTCTAGTGATTGCAATTGCTGCAATAGTCATTATTTTGCCAACCTTATTATTAACTAACAAATTGAAGGCGGCGAAGTAGCCCATGGCGAATTTCATTTATTGTTAATCAGCTAAGTTGTTTTCGGGCTTGTATTAAGTACTAGGCTAAAAAATTCACGGTCCGTTCAGAGCTGTGTACTACGAATGGTTAAGCAACAATTGATTGCAACGGGGCATCTCGATTATCTACGTGGGCTTTTGTGGCACTGGCTTAAGCCGTTAATATTCCTTGTTGAATTGATGGGCCAAACTGTATAAACTTTTGAGACTAATAATCATAACTTCAAGACAACAGTGACAGGCGCAGCAGTTCATTGATATGATGGTATTAAACACATCTTGCGAGGTAATACTTTTTTGGGGGGATAAGATTGAAAAAAGTCTATTTACGATATCAAAAACAAGTTGATAATTTTATCAATATTAATAAGATTATGTTGATGCTTGAGTTTGTTTTACTGTTTGTAGTGAAAGGTAGTATCGATCGTTATAACCAACTACCATACGATTGGTTTGCTTATTTAACAACGTTGATACATTACTTTTTAGGAACTTTTGCTTTTTTCGGGATTATTCTAGTTATTGAATGTGTCTGGAACAAGTTCAAATAATGATTGTGTATGTGTAAACCTAGTATAAGCTAGCGCGTGACAATTCAGTGTTACGCGCTTTATTTTTGGAGATTGATTTTTATCAGTTAGCGATGCTTTTCATCTTTACTAATCCGACTCTTTAATATAAAAGTTGTTCGAACGATACTATGTTAAATCCGGCCAGTTTAAAGACTTGTCAATGGGAAATCTGATAACTTGTCAGGGACCAGTACAAGGAACAGTTAAAATCGGTTCTATTTAATTAAACGGCTAGTTTGAAGGATGGCATGTGCCATCGTCAAATACAGCCAAGAAGCGTTCTTCAGCAATAAAAGTGGTGACTAATTGTTGACAAACGGAGTGAATACCTTGTAAATCTGGTTTAGCTACCGCCACTATTTTTTCAAATTCTTGGTCAGTGATTGGGGTTTTCTTGAGTTGCTTTTCGGAAAGTACGGCCATCAAATCAGTAATTTCTTGGTTCGAAAAGTCATAGTTCAGAAAAACTAAGTCACTGCTTTTGAGATTAGTCTTTTCGGCTAATTCGTTTAAAACATTTAATAAAAGTGTTTCTCTAGAAAAGATTGTCATGATTACCTACCAGTTTTATAAATTAGTGGTGCGTTGAGCTTAGCGCTGATGACGTTGCTAGTACTATCATGATTCAGTCACATTAAGCAGCCCATTGAATGATTTTTGAAAACGATACGCATTACAATGTCAGATACCATTATATTTTATTTATTTAGGACGGTTCGGTCAAGGTCTGCTAGTAATTATAAATTTGAGCAGTAACTGTATGCTACTGACAGTGTGCTTAACTAACGAGCAAAAAATGGGTGCTATCAGTGTATTCTAGCAGTTAGCGAAAAAATAATTAAATCCGCTTGACTTATAGTCGGCTCTAACAACTATCATTAGTCTCGTTGGCAGATGTTTTTAACTATAATTCATCGAAAAGGGGACAATAATCATGAAAACAATTCAAATCGGCGCTAGTCAGCTCAAAGCGTCCGCGGTTGCGTTAGGCATTATGCGGATGGTTCGCTTAGACGCACCAGCGGCGGCAAACGTCTTAGAGACCGTTCATGACCGTGGCGTTAATTTTATTGATTCGGCGGATATTTATGGCAACGGTGATTCGGAACGAATCTTTGGGCAAGCGTTAAAACAGTCGAGTTTAAAGCGCGAAGACTTTTTCATTCAATCTAAGGGTGGCATTGTGCTCGATCCTGAAAAGAGTTCTGGTGAACTAGTCTTTGGGCAACGCTACGACTTTTCTAAGCAACATTTGATTGCAACGGTCGATAAGATCTTGCAACGGATGCAGCTTGACTACCTGGATTCATTTCTATTACACCGGCCCGATCCACTGATGGATCCCGCCGAAGTCGCTGCGGCGTTTGACGAATTGCAGGCCGCTGGGAAGGTGCGGCACTTTGGGGTTTCCAACTTTAACCCAATGCAGGTCGAGATGTTACAAGCGGCGGTCAACCAGAAATTAATGATCAACCAATTACAATTTGGGGTTATGCACACCGGCCCAATTCAGTTTGGGTTGCACACGAACATGCAAGATGCCGCTAGTCTTAATCATGATGGTGAAATTATCGAATATTCGCGGTTACACCACATGACGATTCAAGCTTGGTCACCCTATCAATACGGCATGTTTGCCGGGACTTTTATTGATAATCCGAAGTTCCCAGAATTGAATACGAAATTACAAGAATTAGCCGATCAGTATCATGTCACTAAGAATGCGATTGCAACGGCCTGGATCTTACGTCATCCGGCCAATATGCAAGTTATTTTAGGCTCAATGAATCCGCAACACCTCGATGAGAGTATTGCGGGGACCGATGTCACGTTGACGCGCCAGGAATGGTACGACGTCTACTTTGCAGCCGGGAACGATCTGCCTTAATCGCAATTAATAACAGCAATAATGAAATCCCCTTGTGGATAACTGCTCTTTTAAGCAGTTATCCACAAGGGGATTTTTGTGTACTAAGTTAGGCTAGTGGGTGCGTCTGGATGTTAATCGGTTATGGTCAATTGACTTCCGTAGTAAGCCTGATCAGTGCGAACAGCCAGAATATTATTGTGGTTTAGTGATGATGCCGAGGTCGATCATTGACTGCGCCGTTGCAATAATAGCTTCTGCAGCGGGGCGGGGATGCCAGTCCAGCAATGTTTGGGCTTTGTGATTACTTGTCCCCGCGTAAGTCCCAACTAGCGAGGCCACCATCCGTAATTCTGGCCGAGTCTTAGCGGCTAACTTAACGACTGCATTGGGGATCGTCTTGGTTGGTAGCTGACTGGCAAAGTCTGGTAAGGCCTGGCGTAAGATATTGGCGACATCTAGCATGGATAACGTCTCACCTGTTGTGGCTAGAAAACGTTCGCCATTAGCTTGCGGTGCGGTCATGGCAAGCAAGTGCAAGCTAGCAACATCGCGTACGTCCACATAGCCGGAATCCACGTTCGGTACGGCCTTTACTTGTCCTTCTAAGAATTGTTGAATTTGAATGTTGGAATGTGAATATTTTGCAGACAACACTGGACCCATGACGGCAACTGGATTGACCGTTGTTAATTCTAGCCCGCGCCCCTCATGGTTGATGAAGTCCCATGCGGCTAATTCAGCACGCGTCTTTGATTCCTGATAGGGATGAATCGCTTTCCAATTGAGATCGGACCAGTCTTCTTCAGTGTAGGGGGTGGTACGATTTTTGTGACCGGCAAAGATGGCCCCGTATGCGGATGTTAAAACGACGCGTTTGACGCCGGCGTCCCGACTAGCCGTTAGGACCCGCCGAACACCGTCGACAGCTGGGCGAATCATCTCAGCTTTGTTTTTGAAATCAAGCTTGGGCGTTGGTGATGCCACGTCGATCGTATAAGTTGCTCCGGTCATAACGGTTTGCCAGTGATCATCATGGGCCAAGTCGGCCACCACGATTTCGAGCGCGGAAAGGTCGGTGATACCGCCATTGGTCAGCATTTCTTTAATCACAGGGGCCTTAGTAAGGGAGCGGACCGTTGTACGGACGGCGTAGCCTTGTTGTAATAATTGACGAATGATGTGAATGGCGATGAAGCCACTGCCACCAGTGACGACGACTAATTGTTTTTGCATGAGAAATCCTCCAAATTGAATTGTGATCGATTGTTACACTTGTAACGTCTGTGCCAGTATCTTACAATGGAGTCATAGCGAATACAAGTTAATCACGAGCATCTGTGACAGAACGGAGGAATTGTTATGGCAGCGACTAATCACGCCCAAGCCATCAAGAAAGATTCACAAACCTATTTAACGACGGCCTTACTACAATTATTGAAAACGCATGATTTAGATACAATTACGGTGACGCAAGTCGTCAAAAGAGCGGGGGTCAGTCGGATGGCCTTTTATCGAAATTTTGCGACGCTGGACGATCTGTTGACGGCGTATTTTGCACCCGCGATTGCGGCCCGGTTTCAGGACGTCTTACAGCACGTACCGGCCAATCAAAAGTTACTCGCGATGGGCCAATTCTTCAGTGAACTTGCCCCGACGTTACGACTAGCTGAGCAACGTGGTTTTGAAAGCATTATTCAACGACTTTTTAATGATAATATGACGACTTATTACCAAACAACGATGGAAAATGGGCCCCTCACTGCAGTGCAACTTAAGTATTGGACTAAGTTTATGAGTGCCGGGGTATACGCAATTTGGCGCGAATGGCTACTTGGAGGTCAGTTGGAGTCGTTAACAACGATTCATGAGTTACTAGCCACTTTGCAGACGGCGACGATGCAGGCGTTGACTCAGGGGGCCGATTAGTGACGGTGTTGTGGTAGTAATAGCAACAATGGTTAAGATTATTCAGTAATGCATTGCGCTAGTTATTATTTAGTATGAATCATGATTAAAACATGCCAGTTAGTTGGATTACTATTCGTCAGTATATGTGCGTCCTAGGACGACCTCCGGGGCTGGGTGCCAATTGCAGGCTTTTCAGTGGGACTCGGCTGATAGCTTTTAAACTTAAAGATAGCCATTTTTAATCATGATTCATGACAAATTAACTAGCACAATGCGTATTCAGTAGATTTTAAATGTGCGATTGAGTTTTGAAAACGACAACCCCCACCTAACAATGCGCGGAATGTCGGCATGATTAGGTGGGGGTGATTGAGGGTTATTAGATTGTCGAATTTAAGCGTCTTGAGCCGTAGCGGCAATGTCAACTTCACGGATATTGACGTTTTGTGGCATATCGTACATGAACTTAACCGTTTCGGCGACATGCTTAGGGTCTAAGGTTAGACCACCCATGGAAGCTTTCCACGCTTCGTAATCAGACAAGGCAGATTCGCTGGTGACATGGGTCAACAATTCCGTTTCAGCTGCTCCGGGAGCCACTAACATGACCCGAACGTTCTTCGGCGCATTTTCTTCACGGAGCGTTTCAGATAAGCCGTGCACGCCGAACTTAGAGGCGACGTAAGCCGCGTGATTAACAAATGTTTTTTTGCCAGCCAAAGATGACATGTTGAGAATGGTTCCGTGTTCCCGCGCACGCATGTCATTTAAAACGATTTGGGTCCCGTTTAGCACGCCCATCACATTCGTGTTGAGCATGGTCTGCCATTCTTTTGGATCTTGATTTTGAACGTTACCAAGTAGCATTAACCCGGCATTGTTGACCAATAAATCGGTCTTGCCATACTTGGCTTCGGCCTTACGAATGGCAGTTTCAAATTGGGCGTAGTTGGTCACGTCGACCGCGGCAATCATGGCGTGTTTGAAGTTCGCAGCTAAGGTAGCTAGCTTTTCTTGGCGACGCCCTAAAAGTAACAGTGGGTAACCGTCAGCGGCGAATAACTTGGCAATTTCAGCTCCAAAGCCAGAACTGGCCCCGGTAATGACGACTAGTGGTTTCATATTTTCAGTCCTCCGTAATTCTTGGATAATTGTTGTTACTTGAATTTTCAACGATTTACAGTATACTTGGCTAAATTAAACGCGACAAGTACGCACTTTTAGGTAACTACCAATCGAGAACGGGGATCTGATAATGTTAAAAGAACGGGTAAATGCGCAACCACGCTACCGTAATGAGTTTGATGCGACCATGCAACTGATTCGTGGTAAGTGGAAGATTATGATCTTATTTGAACTGGCTGAAGTTAAAGTCAGTCGCTTTGCTGACTTACAACATCATATTCAGGTGGTGTCACATAAAACGCTAGCGAGTCAATTGAAAGAATTGGAACAAGATGAATTAGTCGAACGGCATGATTTTAAGACAGCTCAGCCGCATGTTGAGTATCGGTTGACGGCTAAAGGATTGAGTTTGATTCCAATTTTAGATGCTATTTGTACATGGGGCGATCAGCATATTGATCCAGCCTTGATTGAACGCTCACTGTGTGATGAATAGCATGGTAGGTCGAAACTAACCGTTACTGCATATCTGCCAATACGCATGGCGACATAACTCGAAGAATAAGGTTGCTTGCGAATGCAACGTCAGTGCTCGGCTTTTGATTACCGAAAAAATAAGCGCGTTAAGAATTTGACCGTGAATTCTTAACGCGCTTATTTGTCTCTGAAGCTAGTGGTGGTCATTGCTTTTTTGACCGACTTACAGCTAAACATGACCGCGATTTAAATAGTTGTATTACATCCGTTCAAGGTGATTCGGAATCACAGCAAGTAAAGCGTGGAGTTGGCGATGGTCACTAACCAATTACGGTGATGGTAACGGTCACTACATCGCCAATATCTTTGTGGATCAGCGCGCGAATAGCTTTGCGAATACCTAAAATATAACAAATGCTACCATCGGGATTTTTAACCCCCATATTGACGATTGAGCCGTCGTAAGGGATACCATTGAAGGTAGCGTGCACTTTGACTCGGCCCTTACCAAAACGCTGACGAATATCGAAGGGGCAAGCAACGTAGGCACCACCTTTACCTGCTGTTGCGGCTTGAATTGGTGCGTCAAATTGATAAGTTTTCATGTATATTAGGCCTCCATCTGAGAGTGTTGTTTCACTAGTAAAACAAATGATGACACATTGTACTAGTGATTATTGAGTATCAATCATGATTAAACTATGCCAATTTTTAAGGCTAAAAACAACCAGCGACGTTCCAGTGATTGGCATTCAGCTTTGGTGGTCGCATTAGGGGCACTACTTGCTGCTGAATAATGATTTAACTAATTGACACGAATTAAGCATGACAAATTAACTAGTGTAATAAGTTCTAATAATCAAAATTACCATGAACAATTAAAGATAATCAATTATTAATGGACTAGGTCATTATTCTCAGCTGATTATTATTAAGCTAAAGAGTGGTATTAACGTGATATTAACCCTGTATATGATTAATATTGAAAAATAATTGTCAAAAAATACAATTATTATGCTAAATGTACTTGCGGGTATGTGAAATTACCCTTTATAATTAAGTTGTTTTGAGTAAATAAAAAAGGGTGTTTATATGAATTTCAAATCACAGAATCCAATTGATGTTAGTCAGTCGGAAAGATTTAAACTTTACAAGTCAGGAAAACTCTGGCTAGTTGCTGGTTTAACTTTCTTCTCATTTTTAGGCGGTTCAGTACTTAGCAATACCAATGTGCATGCTGATACAACTACGGTCGCTACTGCAACTTCTTCAGCTGCCAGTACGTCATCGCAGATTGCAACGAGTACAGCCACTAGCGATGCAACCACTAAAGCTACGGCAGTTGCTGCCAGTGCCACGACCCAAGTAACAAGTGCGTCAACTAGACGACCAGTCAAGCTACGACAGCTTCATCGAGTGCCACGACGAGCCAAGCTACTAGCACCGCCGCTAGCTCCGTTACTAGTCAGTCAACTAAATCTGCGGCCAGCACGGCAACAAGCACTTCAGTTAGTGCCGCTAGTCAAGCAAGTACGTCGACGAGCCAAGCGACTAGTGCTGCCACAAGTACGGTTGCAACCAGCCAAGTAAGTAGTGCTGCTACGAGTAGTGCTGCCAGTGCTGCTTCTAGCTCAGCAACAGTCAAAGCTGTTTCAGCAACTTCCAGTACTGTAAGTAGCACGGCAACAACTGCTAAGAAAGCCACGGCTAAAGTTGCTGCCGTTGCCTATACGGCGGCTGCAACTGAAACAACCGATGTTTGGACGATTGGCGATACGACGCGGCCACGTGTTGACGTTGTGGACGTGGCGTCATATCAAAGTACGATGACGCAATCTGATTTCAATAAGTTAAAGGCTGCTGGTGTTAAGACGGTCATCGTTAAGTCGACTGAAGGCACTGATTACACGAACCCAGCCGCATTAACGCAGGCTCAGATGGCGAACAAGGCGGGTTTGAACGTTGACTTTTATCACTACGCAACATTCAGTACAGCCGATGCGGCTAAGTCTGAAGCCACTAACATGGCCAGCTTCTTAGTGAAGAATAGTGTTTCAACGAAAGTCTTATTATTTGCGGATATGGAAGACACTGCTTCATACTCAGTTAACGCCACAGCAAACTTAAATACTTTCTGGTCAACGTTAGATTCATATGGCTATACGAACCACGGGGTATACACCTCAAACTCATACTTATATCGGGATGCTGTTGTTAAGACGGTTGGTCAATCACGCGTTTGGCGGGCCCAATATCCATACACGCCTTCTGCTGATAACCTTTGGAATACGGGGGATGGTGCTTGGCAATTCTCCGATACGGCACTCTTGCCAACCGGTTCCGATTATACCGGCTACATTGATGTCAGCATCGATTACAATGGTTTAATTGAAGATAGTGCCGGAACTAATACGTTTGTGACAACGACGAGTAGTGACGATACGACGGATTCTGACACAACAACTGATAACACAAGCAGTAATACGAGTACTGGCAATACTAGTACCAGCAATACGAGTACCGGTACAAATACCAGTAGTACCACGACCAAAAAAGCTTCTGGTTGGTACACCTTTACTAAGACAACGGCCATCAAGAGCGCTGCTAGTGATAGTGCCACTACGGTTGGTTCATATAGTAAGGGCAACAAAGTTTACTATAATGCCAAGGTAACGACTGCGGGTGAAACTTGGTTACGTTACTTAAGTTACAGTGGTGCGGAACACTTCGTTAAGATTAGTGATGCCGCTAAGACTACGACGACTACCAAGCCAACGACGAGCACAAGTAAGACGGTGACTAAGGCTGAAACTGGCACTTACAAGTTTACGAAGACCACAGCCATCAAGGGCTCTGTTAGTGATTCTGCGAAGACGTTAGGCACTTACTACAAGGGCGATACGGTCTACTATAATGCTAAAGTTACTAAGGATGGGGCCACTTGGCTGCGTTACTTAAGCTATGGTGGTGCGCAACACTACGTTAAGATTAGTAGCGCTGCTAAGGCTACGACAACCACTAAACCAACGACAAGCACGAGCAAGACGGTGACTAAGGCTGAAACTGGTACTTACAAGTTTACGAAGACCACAGCCATCAAAGGTTCCGTTAGTGATTCTGCGAAGACGTTAGGCACTTACTATAAAGGCGACACAGTTTACTATAATGCTAAGGTAACTAAGAATGGTCAAACTTGGCTACGTTACTTGAGTTATAGTGGTGCGCAACACTACGTTAAGGTTAGTGGTGCTGCAACGTCAACGACCACCAGCAAGTCAACGTCGACGGCGAGTGCCAAGACGGTTGCGCAAACTGGTACTTACAAGTTTGCTAAGGCCACGGCAATCAAGTCTTCAGCAAGCGATGCTGCTTCAACGGTTGGGACTTACTACAAAGGCAATACGGTCAATTACAATGCCAAGGTAACTACTAACGGTCAAACTTGGTTACGTTATACAAGTTACAGTGGTGCCCAACACTACGTTAAAGTTAGTGGTGGCGCAGCAACGACCACGTCATCTTCCGCAAACAAGACTACGGCGGCAACTGGCACGTACACGTTTAAGACCACAACGAACATTCGGACCGCAGCTAGTTTGAATGCCTCGGTTGTTGGCCAATACTATGCGGGCGAATCCGTTTATTATGTTGGTACGGTTTCCGCTAATGGCTATCAATGGCTGAAGTACCTATCTAACTCTGGTGCTTACCATTACGTTGCTAAGATCGGCTAACAATTAGTGACCAATTACTAATGCAATAAAGAAACAGGCTTTGAGATCACGTCAAGCGACGCGGTTTCAAAGCCTGTTTTGTTGTAGTGATGAGTTAATGTTTATAAAATAACTAGGCCACCAGCACCGTTATCGTAGTCAGGTTTCTGAGCAGTAACGACTAATTTTTCGTTAACAAAGGCCATTAAGCCCAGGCTGCTTAACTCGCGACCGTAACCGGAACCCTTAACGCCACCAAATGGTAGTTCAGGTAAGGAACTGAGGAAGGTGTTAACAAAAACCATCCCAGTTTCGACTTGTTGCGCAACCGCTTTGCCATGAGCTGCAGTCCCCGCAAAGACAATCCCACCTAAGCCTAATTCAGAATTGTTGGCTAAATCGATGGCTGCTTGTTCGGAATCGACTTTGAAGACTTGGGCAACTGGGCCAAACATTTCTTCATAAAAGAGTGGGTTGTCTTGATCGATGTCCGTCAAAATCGTTGGTTGGAAGAACTGACCAGGTAAGTCGATCGGCTGGTTGCCGTAAGCAACGGTGGCACCACCAGCAACGGCGCGGTCAACTTGGTCCTGGAGTTTTTCTTTGGCACGCTTAGAATTCATTGGTGCCAAAGTCGTTTGTGGGTCCATAGGATCGCCAGGGACTAATTTGGCAAAACGTTCTTTCAGTTTTGCTAAGAACTCATCGTACACATCCGCAGCGACAATAAAACGTTTGGATGAAGTGCAGACTTGCCCAGCGTTGTATAACCGGACACGCCATGCTAAGTTGACTGCTTCGTCAATATCAGCATCAGCTAGGACGATGAAAGCATCGGAACCACCTAATTCCATGGAACTCTTCTTCAAGTTAGCACCGGCCGCCTTAGCAACCGCTTGCCCGCCACGCTTAGAACCAGTCAGCGCCACGCCTTGGATGCGCGAGTCAGCGATGATATCGCCAACTTGATCGTAATTTAAGAAGAGATTTGCTAAACTACCGGCTGGAGCGCCAGCTTCTTCAACGATCTTGGCGAACGCTGCGGCCGAACCAGGGGTGTTAGAGGCGTGCTTTAGAATCATCGGATTACCGACCATGAAGTTCGGTGCAAAGACCCGCATGATTTGGTAATACGGGAAGTTCCAAGGTTCAACCAACATCAGGACACCGGTTGCTTGTTTTTCAATTTCGGCATCGCCCGTTGCTTGGGTGCTGATTGGAGTTGGTGCCAACAATTCAGCGCCATGATCAGCGTAATAGTCAGCAATCATAGCACAGAGTTCAACTTCTCCCTGAGACTCGGTCAGTAGCTTCCCCATATCGATCGTTGCGATTTTCGCTAATTCATCTTTGTGTTCACGTAACAATGCAGCAATTTTATGGAGGCTGGCTGCACGGGAACTAACGGGTTCATGACGCCATTGGTGATAGAGGGCGTCGCCGGTCGTTAAGGCCTGTTCGATTTGGTCGGCAGTTGCGTTGTCGTAAGTTTTAACAACTTCATTGGTATAAGGATTGATTGTTTGATAAGCCATAGTAAAATTCCTCCTAAAATTCTCTAGTGTTGTAAGCGATTAATCTGCGATAGTACTGGAATGGTAACCGCCTTCACCCTTGTACGCTACCACAAAAGTACGGACAAAGTCAGCTAATTTGACTTGACCAGCGTCAGTATCCGAAGCGTTCAAATCGGTATAAAGCCCTTCAGGGTCGCGCTGGTAGCGGCTAGTTTGGACTAATGAAGCGGCAATTTTAACGGGAACACCGTGGTTCGTCAAGTTAGCTTGGTATTGATCATCTGAGATTTGTACCCATTGTAAGTCAGGCATCTTGAGGGCATCGCGGAGATCAGCGACGAATTGGTCACCAGTAAACGTATCACTGAAGGCGTATTTAACGGTGATACCAGTTGGCGTGTGATCAATTAGGGGATAAACGACACGGGCAATGTCTTCGGGAGCAACGTATTTTTGTGCTGAATCAGCAGGTGTGCTGGAGTAAATTTTATGTTCGGCTTTGATTGTCGCTAAGTTACCGAACAAGTTAGCGTAAAATCCGGTTGGACGGACAAAAGCCAGATTAACCCCGTCAAGTTGTCGTAATTCATGTTCAATTAAGTTGTAAGCATGTAGCGAACCAGCCACTTCATCGGCATCTGCGCCGATGCTACTTAGGTTGACAACGTTGAGGACGCCGGCATTTTCAATTGCCTGTTTCCAAATTTTAGCCTGAGCAATTGCGCCGGCGAATGGATCATCGCCAATCCCACCGGAAAGCATCAAGTAAACCACATCTTTGCCAGTAAAAGTAGTGGATAAGAAATCAACATCAGTCATTGTACCAATGGCGGCATGCGCCCCGACGGCTTCAATTGAAGCTTGACGCTTCGGACTAGTTGAGATAACGGTGACGTCATGACCAGCTTGGACGAGCTTGGGAACAACGATCCGATTGATATTACCTAATGAACCTAACATTGCAATTTTCATAATTATAAAACCTCTTCAAAGTTTGATTTTGTTTTTTAAAAGATAAACCTATCTTTCAACGATTATTATCATAAAAGATAAATCTATCTTTGTCAAGCTTGAAAAAGATATTTTTATCTTTTATACTGATGACATGAAGAAAAAAGATATGAACAAACAAGTTAAGATTCAAGATGCAGTTGCCGCAATTATTCTCGCTGAAGGGCCAGCGGGCGTTTCAACAACTAAGGTGGCGAAGCGCGTTGGCATTGCACAATCCAATGTTTATCTCTACTTTAAAAATAAGCAGGCGTTGATTGACAGTGTCTATGCACGTGAGACGACGCGGATTCTCAGTACAACTGATTTGGCCCGGCTAAGTGATCCAGCGATTGATTTGACTGCCCGTATTCGACTGTACGTGCAGCAGGTGTACGAGTACTCCTTAGCCAATCCCGATAGTTTAACAATTATGCAGCAAATCAAAGCATTAAACGGTCAAAACATGACCATTTCACCAGAGGAGGCCGATCCGAATAATATTGTTGTTAAATTATTGACAATGGCAATCGACGCTAAAGTAATCAAGAATTTACCGGTTAGTCTGCATATGGGGGTGGTGTTTTCTACGATTCATACGCATACGACGAATATTAGTAAGGGCCGGTATGATCAGAACCAGTACACGTTTGATGACATTTTCGCGATGATTTGGGATGCGATGAAGCGCGATTAGAATGTTTAACACGCCAAGGAAAGTAGAACAAGCAATCTTTTGGCGCACGTTTCGAGAATATTAATTGAAAAATTGTGCCCAGTTTCTTGAGAAGTCTTTTAAGAAACTGGGCACAATTAGTTTTTTCTCAGGCTCTTTTAGGGATGTTACGTGGTCAGTCGCTGACGACCAGTAGTCTTGAAGTAATGGTTTGGGGTCTTAAAGGCTAGTTGAATAATTGGTGTAACTATGTATTCTTTTCAAGTGCAGAGGATTGTTTTAAACTTTAACCACAAGTTTGACGTGGAATATCAATGAAATGAGTATGCAAGGGGGCGCTTGGATGGCGCAATGGGGTAAACAATTATTTGAAGCAACCGGGCCAGTCAGATCGATGCACAATAATGACAACGACTTTATTCAGTTATCAGTGATGAGTCGTGTGAATTTGCGGGGATACGCATGGTGATGATTTTTGTGCAAACGTTATTCTTGTTTTTATTTGTTAAGGTTCTGCTACGTGATTGGCGAACCATCACTATTTTGGATATCAGCTATGCTTTGGCCTGTAGCCTCGTTAGCAGCGTTGCTTTTACCACGATGGGGACTTATATATGGTTGCCGTTGTTAGTGATGGTCATGCTGTTTACCTGGTGGCATACGCGGAGTTTTAGTGAAGCATTTTTTATTGGCTTGCAAGTGGGAATTTGGTCGATTGTCATTGATCATATCAGTTCATTATTGGCGTATTCGATTAAGCTAAATAATACGTACCTCATTATTTTCACGGGTTTACAACTGCTCGGTCTAATTATTTTGAACGCGATTTTAATGAACACGCATATCAAGACGACGTTTGACCGACCAACTTTGAACCGCATCACAGCGGTGTTGTTGCTCGTGATTTATTTATATATCATTGTCAGTGAGGGGCTCGATAATGAACTACGAATTGTTATTAGTAATTTAGTTGTGTTAATGGTGGTCATCGGCTTTGCAATCGCCATATACGATGAATATCGGATTACGATTCGAGCTAAATATAAGGTTCAGCAACAAAACCTGCAAATCAAAAATGATACGCGGTATATGAATGAGATCGAAGCGCATTACAACGAACTGCGTCGCTTTCGCCATGATTATCAGAATATGATGCTCTCCATTAGTGAATATTTAAAAACAGATGATTTAAGTGGATTACGGGAATATTACCAGCAAAATATTGCCCCAGTGACTAAGCGGGTCAGTGATGAACAATATAGGCTCGAAGATTTAAGTCGGGTTAAGGTTAAATCGATTAAGAGTATTTTGTTCAGTAAACTCAGTTATGCGCAATCGCAAGGAATCAACGTGCACTTCGACTTGAAACAAGTCCTTGAAAGTGTGACCACCAATGAATTGGATTTAGATATTGCGTTGGGCATTATTTTGGATAATGCAATTGAAGCAACTGCCGGTCATTATAGTGGTGAATTAACAGGAGCCGTCTTCATGACGGCGCAAAGTACGGTATTCTTAGTCCAAAATACCGTGTTTGACCAATTGCCACCTTTATGGCAGTTAAAAGTAGCGGGGTATTCAACCAAGGGACAGGATCGGGGCTTGGGGTTAAGTCAACTTAGCACTATTGTGAATCGCAACGAAAATATGATCTTGGAGACGCGGTTACTGGAGTCAGTCTTTGTACAGCGTTTAACGGTAAAGTGGGAATAATAAAATGATTAAAGTGTATATTTGTGAAGACGATGCTAAACAGTTACAGAACTTGGAACAACTGGTTAGCAAAGTGATTATTGATCAGCAATTAGATATGAGTTTTGGACTAACCAGTCCAGATCCACATGCAATCTTAACGCAGGTTGAAAGTGAACAACCTGAAAAGGCCATTTTTCTCCTAGATATTGCTTTGAATTCCGATATCAATGGTATCCAATTGGCAAGCCAAATTCGTGATTTGGGCGGGCGTAGTAAGATTGTCTTTATTACAACGCATACGGAGCTCTCACTAACCGTTTTTCAGTATCAGGTCGAAGCCTTAGATTTCATACTGAAGGATTTTCCTGATCGGCTATATAAACGATTGAATGAGGTTTTAAAGGTGGCACAGGATCGGTTTAAGGCTGAAGAAAATGATCAAAATAGTTATATTCAGATTAAGATTGGCGAGACGATTCGGTCATTAGATGTTCAACACATTTTATTTTTTGAGAGTTCGATGAGCCCTCATAAAATCGTAATTCACCTAGATGATGGCGAGCTGGAGTATTATGGGCTGTTGAAAGATGTTCCCGATTTAAATCGTAACTTTTATCGGTGTCATAAGTCGTACGTTGTTAATTTAACCCGAATTCGGTCGTTAGATAAGCATTATCACCAATTAACGATGGCCGATGGGGAATCGGTACTGTGCTCTGCGCAGGCTAGCCGCCACTTAACACGCCAAGTTAGCAACTAGTGGTGCTCGACTTTAGGGAAATAATCCCAATATCAATGGTGACCATATGGATGTCAGAGGCAAGGTTGTTCAAAGCACGTAAGACTAAATAACCGGTTCAAGAAGTCTACCTTCTCGAACCGGTTATTTATTATCAAGATGAGCTTATTCGGTACTTAATTGCTTGGTTATCTTCAAAATATTGGTGCCAAGTTGTTCAATAATATTAAGTGGGTTTGATAAGGATGATAGGTTTTAACGCCTTGTGACTGTTAATCAATAACGACCTTAGTACCGTACTTAATGTTATCGTAGACCCACTTAGAATCTGCGACGCTAAGGTGAATACAACCATGCGAGGATGGTTGTTTACCGAGCTTGGCGGCATCGGACTTGATAAAGTGTCCCTGGGCATCAACTGGGGTGGAATGGAATAAATATTCACCATGGTTGAGCCATGAAACCCAATAATAGGCGCCTTCATTAACACTAGCGCTATAAAAATATTTACCCCGTTCAGCCTGCACATGATAGGTACCGCGGGGTGTTTTACGATCGGCGGTTGGCACACCGCTAGAAGCGTACATCGTATAAAGAACGTGTTGGTGATTCATCAGATATAACCGTTGTTTGGCTAGTGAAACGTGGATCCATAAGTTCGGATAGTGATTCACCGTGGGGTACGCGACTTTTTCGGATGATTGACGCCAGTTGATTGGCGTGCGCATAACCGTTACTTGGGCTTTCGACTTAACCTTCGTCGGTGTCTTTTTAGTCGTCATCGTTGTTTGACTGGTCGGATGAGTTGCCCCTACAATTGTGACAGTTCCGACCGTTAATGTTCCGATAATTAAAGTGATACTGGCTAATAAAATTAATATTGATCTGCGTTGCATGTTACGCCCCCATACTTTGTTATCCCCGATATTGTCAATTGTCTACTTAGTAGTGCTGACTTAGTCATTAATACTGGTTAGTTAATACGAACGGTTAAATAAGAATTAACTAGCACAATGCGTATCAATTGTACATTTACCGTTATAGCTTTCTGAAAGCAAAAATGCAACCTCATTGATTTTGACTAAAGAAGCTAATCACTAAAATATTGCGCAGATTGGGCATAAAAGTTCCAAATGGAGTCTTTAAGCTGACTGCAGTATCCTAAAAGGGGGTTAAGGCGGCTTAAATAATGGTTCGTGATGTATGAAGTAAATGGAAGTTGGCGGCTAGTTAGGGCTACCGTGCGTTTTCACGATGATTCGCGCGGCTCCATTAGTGAAAAAGCGTAGTAACTGGTTATAAAGTAAGCTAAGCATACTTAACTTGCTTTAAATTTAGCGTAAATAAAAACCACTAAGCTCAGCGATAAGGCAACCTGATAGTCAGGTATCATTCGATCGTTAAGCCTAGTGATTTTATTTAGTAGTTAGTTTTGGACACAGTTCTGATCTGCATCTTTGGCTGGCCGAGCCAACCAAATCAGGCCTAACAATAGGACCAGACTAACAGCCACCATGCCGGCACCGAAAATCGGCGTCCAGCCTAAACCAAGGTTGGTTGTCACTTGCCCACCAATACCAGAGCCAAGTGCGATGCCGACGTTAAAAGCGGAAATATTTAATGCGGAAGCCATCGTAATGTCGTGAGGTGTATTTTGTTCAGCTAACTGAACGATATACAGCTGCAGTCCTGGTACGTTCATGAAGGCAAAGATACCCATTAATAGGACGGTCAGTAGACCTAACCAGTGACTGTGGCCAGTGATGCTTAAAATTAGTAAAGTGACGAGCAACCCGCTGAACATTTTGAATAGTGCAATCAGTGGGCGGGCATTGGCCCAACGTCCACCCAGCGTATTACCAAGGGCAACCATTAAGCCATAGACGACTAGAATTAAGACTACGGCGCTAGCCGACCAGTGCATTTGTTGTTCCAATAGTGGGGATAGATAGGTATAAACTACGAACGTGCCACCATAACCTAATGCTGTAACGAGTAAGGCAAATAACAACTGCGGATTAGTAAGAACCCGGATAATCCCCCGGACCGTCGCCTTGCTTGGTAATGGTAGGTTACGAGGAATTAACCAGTAATCTGCTAGTAAGCCAATGACACCAATTAAACTAATGAAGATAAAGGACCAGCGCCAACCACCTAATTGGCCAATCATCGTTCCCAGTGGCACACCAGTAACGGTGGCGACGGTTAGTCCGGTAAACATGATGGCGATTGCTGAGGCTCGTTTGGCAGGTGCGACCACGTCAGCGGCGATCACTGATGCCACGGTCATAAAAATACCATGAGCTAAAGCGGCCACGACCCGACCAGCGAGTAGAATACCAAACGTAGGGGCACTGGCGGCCAGCAAGTTACCGATAATAAATAAAATCATGATTAACATCATCAGTCGGTGGCGGTTGAGCCGACCAGTGAGCAATGTCATGACGGGAGCGCCAATCATAATACCAATGGCGTAGATTGAGACGGTCAACCCAGCCTGTGCTAAGTTGATATGAAAACTGCTAACGAGTAGTGGCATTAAGCCAACGCTAATAAATTCTGTTGCCCCGATTGCAAAGGCACTAATTGCGAGCGCAAAAAGTGTCCAGCTAGGATTGAACTGTTTTGTCATAAGAAAAGCCTCCTGCTATTGCTTAGTTGATAAATAATGATTATACTAGCAAGTGACTTTTAGACAAGTACCGACTTTAAAGTACTATACCCACTAAAAAGTAAGTATAGAATGGAGACGATAATTATGGAAAATAAGACGTATCATATTGGGGTTGAAGCCACAATGGAGATTATTGGTGGTAAATGGAAATCAATTATTTTATGCCACCTACGTACTCAGACGATGCGGACGAGTGAATTGGAACGTGCGATTCCTCAAATCTCGCAGAAAATGTTAGTGCAACAATTACGGGAGTTAGAAGCGGCTAATATTGTGACTCGCAAAGTATACCAACAAGTGCCACCACGCGTAGAATATGGATTAAGTGATTATGGTCGAAGTTTGTCCGTGGTCTTACATGAATTATGTGTGTGGGGGGAAGATAATATTGATCGGCGTCGCGCTGCGGGTGAGGAGATTGCACTGCTGCACCGAGATGATTTATAACAGACGAGTTTAACCTAAGTTAAAAAGATGCGCTAAGAATGGAACCATTCTGGCGCACCTTTTTGACTGGAATAAATTAATGTTTTGAATTTTGACGACGAGCAAGGAACCAATTGGCCCCTAGCCAACTGAGTGTGATAACTAGCTGGGTGATTTGAATACCGAGGCCCCACGGATTTGGCAAAAATATAATCTTTGAAAAGGACTTTGATTGTACCTGATTCAAAGAGCTGTTTCCTCTCACTGGCTATTATTAGCGTGCCTGCTCGTTAACAGTTTGTCCAGAGTAAAAATTAGTTAGAAAACTTAACATTAGTCTTGATGAGTCCGCTTACATTTATGGGCGATTATGATAAGCTTAGACTATTGACGATAAATAGAATGGGAGTTGGCAGCGATGACGAAGGCGGTTATTTTTGATTTAGATGGATTACTGATTGATAGTGAGGTTATTTCGTTAAAGATGTATCAACAAATGGTGCAAGCGCATGGAAAGACACTATCAATGGCAACTTATGCGCAGGAATATAGTGGTAAGTCAGCAGTCACAAATATGCAACACTTGATTGAGCGTTTTGATTTGCCATTTGATGTTGATAGCGGACTAAAGCAGTCATTGGCGCTGGAGAAGACGTTCATGCAGGATGGGGTCGATCTTAAGCCAGGTGCACGGGAATTGTTGCAGTTTTTACATGCCGCCCATTATTCAGTGGCGTTGGCTTCCTCCAGTATTCAGGAGCGGGCTTTGAGTATATTAACGGCTCATGATGTGGCACAGTATTTTGATCAATTCACTTTTGGACCAGACGTTGATCACGGTAAGCCTTACCCAGATATTTTTCTAATGGCATGTGCCAAGCTCAAGCAACAACCAGCCGATTGTTTAGTCCTAGAAGATAGCGAGGCTGGTATTCAGGCGGCGACAGCAGCGAATATTCCAGTGATTTGTGTCCCTGATATGAAGCGACCTAACCAGCCGTATGCTGATCAAGCAACTGCAATTGTTCCGACGTTAATGGATGTCATAACGTACTTAAAGTCGGTCCAATAGAGCTAGTTGCAATTAAAACGACTACTCCGTAAAGTTATGAGCAGTCATCTTGGACTCTGAACAGGACAGTTTGGCAAAAAAACATTTAGTACGCGCGACCAGCAGGTGTTTTTAGAGAATTGCAGATATAAGCGTTCACGCTGTTTAATCGGGTGGTGGCCGATTAAGCCGATTACCGAAAAGAGAGTTTTAATGCAAGTCTTGCTCGTTCTCATAAGTAAAACTAGTGGTTTATTGTTCGCCATAAGCAATATGAAAACAACTTCTCCAAAATTCTGGAGAAGTTGTTTTTCAGTCAATGGTTGATTTTTAATACAAGTAGTTAACGCGAGGGGTTCTTCTTAATGCCATCTGGATCGGTAAAGTCAATCAAGCCAACGTTATCATCGATCATGCCACCCTCACCAGTGAGTTGCAGGGTGTTTTGATGGGTATTTAAGCGGATAGTCATAGTTTGCTGGAGATCTGCTACTGAATAATCTTTGACAGCAACGGGTCCGAGGTTGGAATCAAGAATTGTATGATAGCCCTCGGTGGGAGTCGTTGCTGAGACAATATTAAGTGTGAATTGAGTTTGCATGTGCAGCATGGCGTGTTGTGAAAAAGCACCGACGCCGTCTTCAAAAGTTAATAATAGCCGCTTTTGATCATCAAGTTTCGATGATAACTTATTAACGACGGCTGAATCAAATGTTAACTGACGATTAGACATAGAATATCAGACTCCTTGCTTACTTTTAATAAGCATTATAAGACACTTATTAGCTAATTGCCAGTAACGATACTAATAATATTGAACCAATAAAAATTTAATATTAAAGTATCCACAAAATTGTAAGCCTTTTTTTCATAGTTAGGTACTTGAAATAATGTAAGATAATTAATGTTCAGAGATGTTAAAATACAATTTATTGAAGGGGGCGATGGGATGCAGCACCGGCGATTATGGTATCGGGGTGGTCTGGGGCTGGCACTAGCAATGAGCGTGATTGGCTATCGAGAATCACGAACAATCATTCAAGCAATACCCCGATCACAGTTGAGTGGTGATCAGACAATATCATCGACTAGCAGTGTTTTTTCCGATACAGAAGCGATGTCACAAGGTGAAGCAAGTACTTCGACGTCACCAACCGGACCAAATTCTCAAGAAAATAAAGTGCTAGTAAGTCAGTCAGGTTCAGAGTCAGTTAGTAATCGTTATCGTGATAGTACAATCCAGGAAAGCGTTGATGAAAATCAACGCTCGGAAACGGCCATTACACGAGCCACTAAGGCGGCAGCAATGGTCAATGGCACTGTTAAGATGACCCTGGATACCAACGGAACATTACACTTAAGTGGTGGCTCATTTGGAACTTCGGTTGGGTCGAGTGCGGGGAGCTGGCTTGTCAAAACGTTGAATGCCAATGGTTATCAAGCGACGCAAGTTTTAAAAATTGTTATTGAAGGTCAGATTACAGCGACTACTATTCATGATTATTCATATTTATTTGCTAATTTGCCTAACGTTACGAATGTTGATGGCCTAGCTAATCTTAATCTCACCGGCGTGACGGATATTTCGTGGATGTTCACAATTAGTAGCGTTGGATGTCAACAGTTGGGATGTTAGTCAGGTAACGAAGATGCAAGCCACGTTTCAGAATTGTGCCAAGTTAGCCACGTTGAATGTCGCTAACTGGGACACGCATTCAGTGCAATACTTGATTGATACATTCAATGGTGCTAGTTCGTTAACGTCACTGCCAGTCGGTAAGTGGAATACGAGTAAAGTGGCCACGTTAATGCGAACATTCACCGATTGTACTTCACTGACTTCATTGGATGTTGCTAATTGGGATACGCGCTTAGTGACGAATATGTCAGCGATGTTTAGAGGAATGACTAAGGTTAAAACGTTGCCAGTTGATAAGTGGCAAACCGGACGAGTTATCAATATGCAGTTGGTCTTCTCCGGTGATACGAGCTTGGAAAGCCTCAATGTTGCTAATTGGGACACCAGTCGCGTTAATTCATTAGATGGCACTTTTGCCAAGTTACCGAATATCACGTCCTTGCCACTTGATAACTGGAATACGAGTAATGTTGAGACGCTACGCAATACTTTTTACAATGATGCCAAATTGGCCCAGCTGCCACTTGATAATTGGAATGTTAGCAAGGTTATCGATTTAAATTCGACTTTCAGTGGGTGTGCGAGTTTAACAACCTTGCCAATTGCAAAGTGGAATACCCAGAATGTTCAAAATCTTGGGTTTACTTTTGCGGGCATGAGTAGTGTTACGGCCTTGCCGGTTGATAATTGGCAAACTAGCAAGGTGACGAATATGGCGGGCACGTTTGCCAATGTTGATGAGGTAAAGCAGCTCCCGATTAGCAAGTGGCGTACTCAGAATGTTCAAAACATGGCCGGTACTTTCTCCGAAATGAGTCGCGTAATGGCACTGCCAGTTGACGATTGGCAGACTGGTAATGTGACGACAATGAGAGGCATTTTTACCGAAGTCAGGCAAGTAAATAATTTGCCAGTCGGCAAGTGGGACACGAGTAAGGTTGTTGATATGGGGCAAGTATTTTACGGTAATCCACAGTTAACTAGCTTACCCATCGAGAATTGGCAGACGAGTTCAGCAACGGATATGTCACAGATGTTTGCCGAGTGTTCAGGATTGCAGACGTTAAATCTTGGTGCGTGGAACACAGCCAAAGTGACTAACTTTGACGCTACTTTTCAAAATACTAAGCTAGAACAATTGGATTTAACGAGGTGGAATACAAATAGTGCGCGCAGTTATGCTGACACTTTTAACGCTCAATTGCCGCCTAAGCGACTATTATTAGGCCCCAGTTTTAATTTCTTTAATAGTGAACGTTGGAACTTACCAACTCCTAGTAATGAAGCCCCCTATATTGGTAAATGGCGCAGCTTGAACAATAAAAAAGTTTATACATCCACTGATTTGATGACTAAGTATGATGGCAAAAATCTGGTTGGTGAATTCGAATGGGCCACTGGAAATACGATTACCGTGAAATACGTGGACGCTACTGGTAAGGAGCTGGTAGCGAACACTAAAATTAGCGGTATAACTGGTGACGCTTATCATATTAAGCCCATTGAAATTGAGGGGTATATGCCGGATCAGCCAGAGGGGATTCAAGGGGAATTTACGGATAAGGATGAGACAATCACGTTAACGTATAGCCCTGGAAAACTGATGTTTGTTTCAGCTCCTAAGTCGATTGATTTTGGGCAGAATTTAATTACTGGCAAATCAGAAAATTATGGGGCCACTTATGATACTGGCTTAGTTATTCAAGATGGTCGGTCATTGGGGGCAACGTGGTCATTGAATGCGACCCTGGCAGCTGCTGGCTTCACTGGGGAAAAGTCGGTACACCCGTTGACCGCGGTGCTCAGATATAAAGATCAACAGACGGGCAAGGAATCGACGCTAACGCCGGGCGTTGCTAGCTTAATTGTCAACAATTATCAAACTAGCTCACATCAGGGAATCAATGTCCTTGGACCGCGGTCGACTCTTGGCATGTTATCTTTACAAGTACCGACTGATCAGGCGTTGACTGATACGTATCAGACGACGTTAACCTGGACGCTCGCACGAACAGTACCCAATCGATAATAAAAAAAATAATGATTAGCTAACGCAATATTTGTAAGACGGCTTGGTTGTGGCCAGTAAGTTAGTTATGTATATTTACAATGTACAACGATAATTGTTTCTGATTAATAATTAATAGTGGTCAAAGCTGTTGCTAGATTTTTGTATGATAAATAACAATCTGTGAGGAGTGGTGTTGGTGAAGCAATGGGGATTTATCACAATTGTCATCAGTACCCTGCTTTGGTGGGGGTGGTTGTCAACACCGGTTATTGGTGTGGCTAGTACAGCCGACAGCCCAGCAACGATTCGGTTTGATGGCAAGACTGAATCGGTAAGTCAAGGTGATGGTGAAAAGCAGTTGCATGTAACTGAAGCGTCAAAAACTAGTAGTTCAGTTGTCCGGCAACCGAACGTGCGGCAGTCCGGGCCTCAGCAGAGCCTAGGGTGGTTACCACAAACGAGTGAACAGTGGTGGCTGAGGGCCTTTATTGGTGGTATTGGGTTACTGGTTATTTTAATTAGTTGGCAATTATTTAATTATTTAAAAAAAAGGAGCTTATTATCATGAAAAAAACATTATTAGGACTTTTATTCTCAACGGCATTGATCGCAACATTTGGCTTAACAGCCAGTGCAGCAGATACACCCCAGACGTCTAATGGAACGGTTGGTTTTCAAGGGGGCAACATTACCATTGATAATGGGGATACTGACTTGACGGGTGCCAGTCTAGACTTTGGGACCAATCAGATTCAGGCTGCTGATAAGGACGATAATTACAATAATACGAACAAATCAGCTGCAGTATCCGTAGTGGATTTACGGGGAACTGCGGCTGGTTGGGATTTATGAGTTAAACAAAATGATGTCTTTAAGAACGAAAAAGCCGTTTCAAATAAAGAATTGACGGGCGCAATCCTGACGTTAAATGGTGTCTTAGATATGAACACATCAACGACCGGTGCGGATGCTACGGCTAATACGGGCGTTTCTTTAGATACCCTCAATAGTGATAAGGTCTTGATGACGGCCGCTACGGGGAAAGGTAATGGTAAGAATGTGGCTGATATTACCAAGTCACAATTAATGGTGCCCAAGACAACGGCACGGGCTGAGGGAAGTTATAGTACGACTTTAACTTGGAGTTTAAGCACAACGCCGGCGAATAGCTAACAATTACTGATCGGAAAAATAGTGGACGAGCAGGTGTTAATGTCATTTTTCCGAATCATAATTAGGGGGAGAAATGATGTTAACGAGAAGATGGTGGCAGTTCGGCGTTGGTTTGCTAATCGGTTTAGCTAGTTTTAGTTGGTGCCAAAGGGTTTCGGCGAATACGGTCGGTTTTGAGGTCGCGCCAGTTGCTTCAAAATATCAAGTGGATAAGGCCGTTGCCTACTATGATTTGAAGTTAGCGCCTAATCAAATGATCACCTTGGCGGTTAAAGTCACGAATACGAGTACTCAAGCAATTGTCGTGCATACTAGTATTGCACCGGCAACGACGAATCCCAATGGAGTGGTTGAGTATCAGGCAACCACTGCGGGCAAGAATATTGATTTACCGGCCGATACTAGTCAATTAATTACGACCGCCGAGGATAAAATAACGCTAGCTAAAGGGACGAGTAAAATTGTGACCTTCAAAGTAAAGATGCCTGCGCGCAAGTACAATGGTGTCGTCGTTGGTGGGCTAAGTTTCTTAAAAAAAGCAGCGAAACAACAGCGTAAGAGTGCGATGGCCATTAAGAATCAATATGCGTACTCAGTGGCTGTCGTATTACACGGTGATCGTGCGCTTACCAAGAACAAGCTGACTTTGGGTAAGATTGATGCAACTCAAAATAACGGCTATAACCAAATTAGTTTAGCTTTACAAAACCGGACGGCAGCCTTCTTAAATCAAGTTAAAACTGATGTCCAGATTTATCGCCGGGGGAGCCAAAAAGTTCGCTATAAACAAGTCAATGAACATGGTCAGATGGCACCTAATTCCGTTTATGATTTACCATTACGGGTTGGTCGGGATGCGTTAAAGCCGGGCTACTATACGGCTAAATTGGCAGTAACATCTAAAAAACAACATTGGACGTTTACGAAAGATTTTGAAATAACACGTAATCGTGCCAACCAGTTAAACAAAACGGCAGTGATTGAACACCATACTAATTGGTGGCTGTGGTTCAGTCTCGGCTTGCTGGTCATCTTACTATTGTTGATTGCATGGTATATCCATCGTAAACAGCAAAAGATTAAGCAGTTGGAAGCACAGCTCAAAGATAAATAGGAACCTCATATTGGAATATTAGGACGCGGTCAGGTTGGCCGCGTCTTTTTTGCGACTTATCAAACGATGCATGGTCAATTGGGGCCGCAACAGTGAGTATCTGAATTAGGATGCAACTTTCTAGAGTAACTAGGTTAGTAACGTGCGGCCAGTATGATTACTAAGTATAATAAAAATGTAGCTAATTTAAAGGATGTGAGCGAAAAATGAAGTATGAATGGCGTAAACAAGAAAGAACCACTTATACCACTAAACAGCGGCCACAATTGTTGACGATACCGGCCCAAACTTTCATGGTCTTACATGGGACCGGCAATCCTAATGGTCCGGCGTTTCAAGTGCAATTGCAAACTTTGTATCCGGCAGCCTATGGTCTAAAGAATGCGTATAAACAATATGCGCAAGCGCAGGCGTGTGCATTTGATGACTATGTAGTTTTCCCACTTGAAGGGGTCTGGTCATTGACGACTAAGGGACAACAGCTTGATTATCTGGATAAAGATGAATTCAGTTATGATATTATGATTCGAATTCCCGATTTTGTTCCCACTAAGTTGATTGCACCGGCTTTAGCGGCCGTTAAAGCTAAGAAAAAGTTACCGACAGAACAGATAGAAATTCAACAGTTCGAGGCCATGCAGGTTGCGCAAATTCTGCACATTGGTGCTTATGATGATGAACCGGCTAGTTTTGCCAAGTTAGATCAACTTGTAGCTAGTCAAGATAGGCACCGTCTTAGCAAAATCCATCGTGAAATCTATCTGTCGGATGCTCGGCGGGGCGCGCCTGATAAGTTGAAAACAATTCTAAGATACCGAATCGCGCCTAATTAATTGAGCGCAGGTGACTGATAACTGGCATCCTTGATAAATTGGAACATGATTTAATATGAATACTAGTTCTTAGGATAACTTATGGTCAAAGCCGGCCAAATGTTAAAGGCGGTCAAGCACATACGGTGATATCGGGACAACGACTATCCGGTGGGAAAATGTGGTCAGCGAAGAGGGCGATTGCGGATTAATTTTTTAATGGAATATCCAATAGTCTAAAAAGTAACGCTTGAAACGTTACCTTTTAGGCTGTTTTTTGTGCTATTGGCAGCTTCAGGACACAGTGGCTTAGGGAATCTAACTACTGACAATTAATTTGTTAGCTATGACTGATCTGCTATATGAATTTATTTATTAAAAATAACAGTTGTTTTGAAATTAATAATGCAAAGGAAGTTCGCTTAATAATCTCAAATAAGTCAATGTTGATAACGGTTACACGAAGAGCCCGGGTTTGTAAATATAGTTAACGTTATACATTGTTAGCGCTGTTATGGACTGGCTTATATAATGAAAATGTGGTCAAAGGAGTCGGCATTTAAATTAATTAATCAATATTTCATTGTTATTGAGGGAGGTCGCAAGTGATTTAGTGCCAGCAATTATAAATTGTCATGGGAGTAAGCACTATTGATAATGACCACCATTCTTAGTTGATGAAGGCTTAATAAGAGCTGGTAAATGAAAAAGGGGGATTTATATCATGAAACCAATGTTAGGACACTTATTAATGGCAGGAACTTTATTATTAGCAGGTAGCGCACCAATTGTGGCTAATGCAGCAGAAAATCGTAGTGGGAATACGGATATTAAAGCGGAGTTCACTAAGAGTACATCGTCAGTGACACCGGTTGATCCAAGTGATCCTAATACACCAAGTACTGATGGCGATGGTGACAACGGTGCGGCAGCTGGTGGTGATTTGTCACTAATTTTTGTTTCTAAATCGTTAGGATATGGAACTCACGAATTAGACGTTTTAAACGATCAACAGTATAAGGTGGATCCAACTAGTTCATACACCTTGTTATGGCAGGATCGGATGGTCGTGGAAGTTTCAGATGTTCGGGGGACCAATGCCGGTTGGAAATTAACGGTTACCGGCTCCAACTTAACAGGAACCGATGGCACGGCCGCTAAGGGTGCAACGCTGAGCTTACCACAGGGTGAAGTGGTTAACAGTGGTTCGGAAACCAATGGCGCCGTATCGACAGCTTCAGAAGTGGCATTGAATGGTACTGTCGGGTCAAGCGCGGTTTTGAATGCCGATAAGGGCGGTGGTTCCGGGGTAACGGTTAGCCGCTTAGATCCGAAGGCGTTGACACTAAATATTAAAGCCAACACGGTCAAAGCCCAAGCATATAGCGCTAATCTCAATTGGACATTGAGCGATTTACCAACTGAATAAGCGACATCAGGGGCGGTGGTGGCGCCCCGAATACATAAGTTAGTGGGGGCGAGAAGATGCAATTAATGAAACGGCTATTGATAATGATTGGTAGCATCGTATTGGGCTTACAAATTAGTGGTATTACTGGATTGACAGCTGGTAACACGAGCAGTACGAGTGCTAAAGCAACGCAGAGTAATGATATCGGTTTCAGCGTTGCAGCCAAAATTCCAGCGAACCAAATTGATCAGCATAATTCTTATTTTGATTTAAAAATGACGCCGGGACGACAACAACAAATACAAACGACGATTTACAATGTGACTAACGCTGAGATCAAAGTTCAGACTGCGATTCATACGGCTTATACTAATGGGAATGGGATCATTGAATACGTGACTCCGACGAAGCACTATGACCCTTCTTTGAAGTATCGGATGGACCAAATTACCAAAGTTCAGGGGCCGACAACGGTGACGATTCCAGCAAACGGCTCAAAAGTAGTCACCGCAACCGTTAAAATGCCACAGGCGACTTTTAATGGGGTCCTTTTAGGTGGTTGGTACTTCAAGCGAGTGACGAATAAAGTGACGGGGAGCGTCAAAGGATCCATGAATATTGCAAATCAGTATTCATATGTCATTGGGATGAAGTATACGACTGGATCGGTTCCAGCGCCACAGCTGAAATTAGATACGATTACCGCTGGCATGCAAAATTACCGCCGGGGTGTTTTTCCACAGTTACGTAATGTTACCGCGGTGATTGTACCTAAACTAACTGTTACTGCCAAACTAACGAGTAAAAATAGCAATAAGGTTATTAAGACTTTCAGTCAGAAAAATGTGCAGTTAGCGCCTAATTCAGTTTATAAAGTTCCCATCTTAACCGGAAATAGCCGCTTACAGGCCGGAACGTACCATGTTCATTTGGTTGCTAAAAATAAGGATCATCGGTGGAGTTTTGATAAAGATTTTGTCATTAGTACGGCCACTGCTGAAAAATATAATAAGGCCTCTGTTGATAATTCGGGGATTAACGTTGGCTGGTTCATTTTATTCGGGGCGTTAGCCATGCTGATCGTTGGACTGATTGGATTCTTACTCTTTTTCTGGATTAGAAAACGTCGGCGTGCCTAGGTTAGGACGATGAAATGGGGGAAGCACCATGCCGAGTAAACAATGGTGGTTAATGCTAGGGGTCCTATTCATGTTGAACTGGGCGTCACCAGTGCAAGCAGCGACGCATGGACAAACCGAAATAAGTGTTGGTTTTTATGAAACTGATTATCATGCCGATCAGATTGTTCCTGAGCGGGTGATACCAAGTGGTGATAAACCGTATCTCGTAAAGTCGGCCCATACTAAGCCACAGTATAATGTGGATGATCGCCGGGCTGGTGATGGTGACCAGTCAGTAATTGGTGGTCACCAATATCGCCAAGTTGGTTATAGTGGGCGACTACCGCAGACTAGTGAGCACGTGTTTTTGGAAGGCTTACTCATTGGTATGGGGTTACTAGCTTGTGTTTTAGCAGGTGGTTTATACCAAATGATCAAGCAACAAGTTAGGGGGGAACGAGGTGCGTAATGGACGAATAGGATGGTTGCTAACAATTGGACTCAGCGTTGTGTGGCTACTGACATTTGCCAGTATTAGTGGCATGGCAGCTACTCTGACGGACAAGATGACAGACGTGAAGTCAAATGCTGCTTTTGAAGATAAAAGCACTGGTGCTGTACTTGGAAGTATTAGCGATGGCGGTTTAAGTAGTTATCCTAAGTTGGGTGCGGTGACGGCTAATTATGCAGATAATGGCCGGATAACGAACCAAACGACTCAAATTTCGGTAACTATGACTGGAACAATTTCGCTCAGGTTGGCTAAGTACGAAATGTCGAGTGTCTATTACGACATTATGAAAAATCCAGTGAACACTTATACTGGAATCACGTTACTAACAAAAACACCGGCAAGTATTGGTAGTGGTAATTCAGTGACTATTAGTTCAGCTAATCGAGCGCAAACATTATCGGTTAACCTAAAAGATATCAAAAATTCTCTGCCGATTTATATTGGTTTTCGGGTCTTTGTAGATGGTCAGGATTCCACTCATTATGTGGGTAAGTTTAATGTTCAAGCACTTGCACCTCAAATTACAGGGACACTCTATTCAACGGATACGGTTATTAAAGGAACCGGAACGCCAGGCAATACGATTAGTAGCAATGTTAATGGTGTAACCACGACGGTCGGAAGTGACGGCAATTATACGCTTAATTTGGGGACGGCTTTAGGCAGTTTAAGTAGTGTTACGGTTACCGAAGTCGATGAAGTTACTGGTGATAAGGGAACTGCTACGGCAGCGGTCACACTGAAGAAGCTGAATATCACCAGTACTAAGACAGCAATTGATATTTATCCGGGGGATTTGGACAATCTCAATAGTGACAGTGCGGTGGTCGCTTGGATCGTGAAGCAGGCGGGGATCGTTGCGACGAATCCGGATAGCGCGACGGACACGATGACTTATGCGGCTAAAGAGACTGGCCTAGCTAGTCAGTTAAGTAGTTTAGCGGTTGGTGGAAGTATGACGGTCAATATTTATGCTAAGGGCAGTTTGGGATTACAATCGGATGCTAAGGCCATCACTGTAACTATGCGGGACGGCACGCTCAAACTTGAGTCTCTACCTAGTAGCATGACCTTTGGGACGCTAACGGTGCCATTTAAGGAAACCCTATATCAGCCGACCAATAGCTGGAATGTTATCGTTAATGATACACGCAAAACGGGGTCACGTTGGTATTTGCGGGCTACCGCGACTGCGATGAAGTCTAGTACGCGAGCACTCAGCGGCAATCTGATTTATCTTAATGGTGGTAGCAAGCAAGTCTTAACTAATGCTTCCGTAACCGTTGGCACCGGTACTAAAGTTGCAGGGACGTCAAGTACTAACGTGACGAATGCCTGGTCGGCCAATAAAGGGATATTATTAGATGTTCAGCCAAGTGTTCAAGTGGATAGTTATAGCGGCACGGTTAATTGGACATTGCAAGATACTCCGTGAAAGCTGACGAAGAACTGCGGCTAGACTAGGTCGTTAAGCTAAAATTAGTCATGTTTAAAGCGTTTGACAGCAACGTTCATTTATAGGTGACCGATATTTAATGAGTAAATGCGTTGTTGGTACTAATTAAGAATAATGAGTAACGATGCGCGCCAAGGATTAGATCGGTTCTTGGCGCGCATTTTTTGTCATTTGATCAGGAACTAAAGTGAATACGTGTTGCCCTAGTTAAGATTAGATTTTGCCTTGAAATTTCTAATGGAGGTATATTCAGGAATGTCGATACGATAGTTTGCTGGTCGTTAAATAAAATTGTAAGCGCCTATACTGACCGAAATCGTAATTAACGACTACAATGTAAACAAGATATAATAGCGATTTTTTTTGCTTTAATACGTTCGGAAGGTAGCTTAACAAATACTTATTAATGTTATGAGAGGTGGTTGCATGTCAACGGTTTTCTTCGTATTGTCACTTATTTCGGGTTATTGTGAAATGCTGTTTTTACTCATTGGTTTTCGTGAATACGTTACCTGGCGAATTAGTATTGCATGGATATTGATGATTATGGGAGCACAGGCCTTTGGCGAGGTTGGGACGTTATTATTTCCGCAAATTCCACTAGTTTTTTTCTTGATTATTCCGTTAGTGGCGGTTAATACCTTTATGAGTTCAAGGTTATTGTATACACAGTGGTTGCTAATGTTACCGGTCACGATTTTTTTGAACGCAGTTAAACGTTTGATCAGTGCGATTATGGGTGTGGCGGCTAAGGCAATTATTGCACCAACGGCCCCGATGTTATTGCGGCAGGCAGTCGGTTTTAACGCGACGGCTGATTTTAACGTTTTTTTGGCGGCCATTCTGGAAATCCCAGTAGTGCTAATTTTGGCATTTCTGGCACATGGCTGGTTGGTGCGCACCTCAGCAGCAGATTTTTTGCAACGTGCTCGAGTGGAAGTAAGCGATTATTTGTTAGTATTACTTTTCTTTATTATCTACGTGATTGCGTATGCGTTTGCGATGGAGTGGACGGTTAACTCGCAGACGTACATGGCGATTGCTGCTAGTGTTACGTTTGGCATCATTGGTTTTTATTTAATTAATAATAAAAATAGCCATTTGAATGACGCACAATTATTATTGGAAGTTTCGAGCTATAATGAATTGCTCAGCCATCATAATCGTGACCTGCATCTATTTAAGCATGATTATCAAAATATCTTATTGAGCTTATCATCGTTCATTCAAAATAATGACATGGTGGGTTTGAAAAATTATTTTGAGACGGAAGTATTACCCGGTAGTGATCATCTCAATCAACAATCAGAGTTAGCCGGTCTAAGCCGGCTGGCATTGCCGACCGCCAGCGGCTTGATTTATGCTAAATACGAAGCTGCCATGAACCAAGGCGTTAAGTTAGCCGTAGTCATTTTGGAAGATATCCAATTACCGCCCATTCCACAGATCAAGGTAGTACGGATCTTGGGCAACTTACTAGATAATGCGACTGATGCCGCAATCAGAAGTAATCACCAAGTTGTGCTCAGCGTTACGAATCAAGATGCCCATACTGTGGTCTTTAACGTGCGTAACCAAATTCCGAATAATGAAATTCTGGATTTATCAGCAATTAAAAAAAGTCGGTTTACAACTAAGCCAGGTCATTTAGGATATGGATTGAGTAGTATTGAGCAGTTAACGACTAATCAATTATTAGTTAATTATTGTATTGAAAGCAATGATTTTGTAGCAGAACTTGTTATTACGCCTTAATTGATTTGTGATAAACTGAGGTTATAAGTTGAAAGGATATGATAGAATTGGCTGAATTAACGGGATTACAAAATATTGGCCCGACACTGGCAAAGCAGTTGCAGCAAGTGGCTATTACGACACCGACAGAACTAGAAGCGGCGGGCAGTAAAGCCGCGTTTGCAGCAATCAAAAAAGTCAATCCACATGCGTGCATTCAGTTGCTTTATTCGCTAGAAGGCGCGATTGAGGATTGTGCTTATCCGCAATTGCCGGCGGCGACCCGTGAAGATTTGAAGCAGTACTTTAGAGCTTTGGCCTAAATGGTCGTGCTGGTGATTGCGTTCAGTGACCCGTGATTAGACTTAGGGTCGTGCGTTAATCAACGCGTTAAATGTGAACGCTTTAATTGGCCACTAATAAGTGGTTAATACGACCAAATAGCGTCGTTTGTTGAAGGCATCCGATTTTTATTGGATACCTTTTTTTTGCGGATTGATTGTCAAATAAAAATTATTTGCTAGAATCATTAGTGTACAGCGGGATTAGTTAGTATTGTAAATTGTTAGACGGCAAATGTAAATGGTATTACCTGGCGACATCTGTTAAAATGAGCATTATTTTTGTGTTAATAAATTTTGACTAATGACATAAAGGAGTTGTAGGTTATGGGGACGGAATTACAATTTGTACAATATTTGCATCAAATGCGAGATTATAATGATCAGCACCCAACAACTAAGGGACTGATTCTATTAGGTTACTTAGAACGAGATTTTATTCGATTTTATCGAGCCGGTAAGGTCGAAGAAGGAATTCAATTTGCAAAAGAAAATTTGACGCGTTCACGGGATTTGTTGAATAAATTATCGAGCGAGGAAAAGCGTCTGCAATTAAACGCACTGGTGGATGTGTTGGCATTTGAAGGTATTCAAAACCATGCTGAGATTTATGAGTTCGTTAAGTTGCGTAATGATTACCATCGCTGGCTGGACCGGTTACCCGTTACAACGGAGCGCTACCAACCGCTAGTGGTACAAATTGTCCGTGATTTTGCTGCGATCGCTAAGCCGAATGCGTTGGCCTACAATGCGCACTTAGAATCTACACTAGATGTCATGTATTACACAAATGCTCACTTGCACGACCAATTATCCGTAAAAAAAGTCTTGATGCACATTAATCATCGATGTAATCCCGAAGCGGTTCGACGATCATTTAGTCAAGAGATGCATATGTCGATTCGCGATTATATCAATGCTAAAAAAATTCAGGAAGCTGAACATATGCTATTGGCTTCCGACTTAACGATTCGTGCGATTGCTGGCGAGCTCTGCTTTTACGATGCTGCTGACTTTTCAAGGCGGTTTAAGAAGGAGACGGGTCAGACACCTTTAGAATTTCGACAACTCAATACGCGAACTGACTAATCATTTGTATTTTTGAAGATAACTTTTCTCACGTAAATACAAATCCCCGTTTTGCTATTAATAATGTGGGTATACTATGCCTTAAAATTCAAAACATGTCGATATTTGACTAAGATTGACAGGGGCAAGTAATGATGCGATATTCGCGTGAAAAGCAACGTTTTAATCATCCAAAAGTTTGGTTATTTTCGAGTGTCTTAATTTTAGGTTGGGGTGTAGTACCAATGGCCGTTCAAGCCAGTCAAACAGGTGCCGTTGTGGCAAAGCTGCATGCAGCTTTGCCCAAGGTGGCTAATGAGCGCCCATCCGCAGGAAAAAATAAGACTTCAGTAACTTCTGCAGCTGACAGTGAGCGCGCGACGGCTGCACATTCGACTAGTACGGTAGCACTATCTACAACTGCTGCTACCGAGACAGAAAGTCAAGCGGGTGTTGTTAAGCAACCAGTCGCTGACAGTGCATCACAGCGACAGACATCTAGCCAGTCAGAATCAGAAGCGAGGACAAGTGCCACCACTTCTGGTCAACGGGTGAGTGAGTCAGTAGCGGTCGAATCGGCTGCAAGCACTAGTCAGACGTCTGCTTCAACGAGTTCAAGTCAAGTGGCTAGTTCTGATAATTCGAAGCGTTCGTCGAATTCGACGAGCACCATAATGCCATCCGGAAAGCATTCAATGTCAAGTCAGCAGTCAACTGCGACAAGTAATGCTAAGAGTGCCCAACTCACAAATTCTGCTACAGCGCAACCATCCGTTACAACGGCAAGTGGTGAATTATTACCGGTTGCGAAAGACGTCCCGAATTCGACAACCAATCAACAATCTTCAAAGGCTTTTTCAGCGAGTAAGAGTACTCAGATGCAGTCAGATAAAGTAAGCGTTGGGGCCCAATCTACAGTAGCGAATAAGGTATCAGAAATTAAGCCAGCGATTACGGCGACTGCAGCTACAGTGAAACAAGCGGGTGATGGGCGAACGGCCACCGCGTCGGCATTTCTAGCAACGGCGAAGAATTTGGCTGATAAAAGTTATCTCGAGCAGTATGTCAAACAGTATGGTCGGCCGGCTTTAATTGCATTAATCCAAGATTGGTTATCCACCTATCGCATTATTGCTTTAACGGGGATTACAATTGTGAATAGTTCGTTTGACGGCAGTGTGGCGACCATCAGCGGTGGGCTGCACGTAATCAATGCGGGCGCAACGATTCGGCCAGGGAAAGATTCCGAGTGGGATATGATTGTGAATGGTGGCTTATCAGTGACTAATAATACAATCACGTTTACGACTAGTAACGGATTAGTAGATCGATCCGTTGCCAATCAGGATATGGATTATTCTAGGCCACGGCCAACGGGTAACGGTGCCATTAAAGGCGTACCAACGGTCACAATCAATTCTTCGCTAGCTGATCCCCGTGAGTTTAATCAAGCCCAGGTCAATATTAGTGATTTCTATAATCAGTTAGTTAGTGCAGGCACGATTTTACCAGCAACCAATGGTGGTACATTGTCAAAAGCACTCATTGGCGAGTCTGGAACGACTGATCTAGGGAGTTATCAAGGGCATCATTATTATGCCGTAAATATTGATTTAAATGACTGGCACAGTGGTATTCGGACAACCGGTTTTACTGACGATGATGTGGTCATCTATAACGTGGTCACAGGGGCCTCTGAATTAACAATTGGTGGCGGCTTTTCCAGTAGCACGTCCAATTTGGTCTGGAATTTTAATCAGGCAACGCGAATCAAGAATACGACGGCCATCGCAGGCAAAATGGTTGCACCACATGCAGTCTTTACAACTAACCAAAATGTCGATTCGGCGGCAGTTTTGCAATATGGTTATGGCGATGGTGATAGTGCGGTCTGGGAAATGATTACGAGTCAAAATGAGCATAATTATAGCTTTGGTCAAATGGTTGGTGATGATCCGTTAGCTTATCTAATTGCAGTGATTAAGTCGAATGGTACCGTTATTGATACTCTGGCTGGCTTTCAAGATTTGATAACAACTGGCGAATTGACTATCACAATTACAGATGCGGCCGGCAACCGTTTGCCGGGATTGAATGCGGTTAATACGCATGTTGCAGGTCAACATCGTTATCTGATCACTTATCAATTTAATGACCAGACGGCGACCACTTGGATAAATGTGTTAGCATCTCAAGAACCCGTAACACCTGTGCAGCAGGTTCCTGAATATTCAAATATTACACGGACGATTCAGTATCAAGATGGGCGGACTGGAAAATCCATTGCTAAATCAGTGGTTCAAACGGTGCCGGTCGTGCGCTTAGCGATTCTTAATGCCGAAACTCACGAGTTGTTAGGATATGATACGGATGGCGACGGTGCCTTTGATACTAGTGATGGTTCACTGGCATGGCGGTTAGTGAATCCAACTGATTATCAGCGATGGGCACAAGTGATTTCCCCAGATTTGTCCATGCAGGGTTATCAAGCGCCAGATATTCCAGTTGTCGTAGCACAAGAAGTTGTCATTAATGGTGGTGGTATAACGATGAATGCTGATGTGGTCGTTAAGTATCAGCAACAAACGCATGTCGAAACGACTCAACGGACAATTACACGAACGATTAACTATCTTGATGCGGGGACGTTGCAAGCGATTGACGCGGTTCAACCTGTGGTTCAAACGATTAAGTATGAATTGTTAACGATAATCGCCCACGATGGCACCATTCTTGGATATGACACAGATGGGGATGGGCAGGTCGATACCCAGACAGCGGATGAGGCTTGGCTGTTAGTTGGATCAGCGCCGTGGTTCGAGACGGTCAAATCACCTGATCTGAGCAGCGACGGGTACGCGGTTCCTGATTTAAAAGTAGTACCGGAACAGATGGTTGCTGGTGTAAATGATAAGGATGTGACGATCAATGTCTATTATCGCCTAGCAACGCAAGCTGTTACGGAATACCAAAATAAACGGCGGGTTATCACATATATTGATCGTCAAACCCACCAATCGGTTGCGGCAAACGTGCAACAATTAGTCGTTTACCAGCGAACGGCGATTATTGAAAAGAAGACTGGAAAATATTTAGGGTATGATTTGAACGGCGATGGCTTGATTGATACGAACCAAGCCGATCGGGCATGGACGGTAGTTGGGCGCAATCAATTTGATGCTGTGGCGTCACCAGATTTAGGTGCTAAAGGTTATACTGATCCGGATCTTAAAACTGTCGCTTCGTGGGTTGTAGCGGTCGATGATACCGATCTAACAACAGTGATGGTGACTTATGGCCATCGAACTATCACGGTAACCCCCAGTGATCCGAATCCGATTGCTCCTGGTAATCCTAATATTGTCTTCCCGGATGAAAGTGGTGAAGCTGATTTAACGCACACGGTTACGCGGACAATTCACTACGTCTACGGTGATGGTACGCAGGTTGCGGCACCGGTTCGTCAAACTGTTCGGTTTCAGCGAAGTGTGACGATTGACTTGGTGACAGGCCAAATGACCTATCAAGACTGGGTACCAGTAACAACGGCGACCATGGCCAGCGTCATTTCCCCAATCGTGGCAGACGCTACGGCAACGTTAGCCACGGTTGCGGCACAACAAGTTAATGCAACGACTGCGGATCAGGTGGTAACAGTCATTTACAATCAGTTATCAGATCAGCCGGACCAACCGAGTCAGCCAGACCAGCCGGACCAACCGGACCAGCCGGACCAACCGAGTCAGCCAGACCAACCGAGTCAGCCAGACCAACCGGATCAGCCAGATCAGCCGGACCAACCGAGTCAGCCGGATCAGCCGGACCAACCGAGTCAGCCAGATCAGCCGGATCAGCCGGACCAACCGAGTCAGCCAGACCAACCGAGTCAACCAGACCAACCGGATCAGCCAGAGCAGCCGGATCAGCCAGAGCAGACGAGTCAACCAGAGCAGCCGGAGCAACCAAATCGGCCGGATCAAGCGAACGGATTGGGCGATGCGCTCAATCCAGCAAGTGACCAGCCAGGGACGTCAAATGTGCCGCACCAAGAATCAAAGCGGGTGCGGACCAGCTCGGCTGTGGATACGTCGCAGCAAGGGACAACTAAATCGACTTCAGGGATTGGTTGGGTCAGTGCGCAACCAGCGACGCCCCGGGGACCAAAGCAAGGCCGTACGAAGGTTCTACCTCAGACTGATGAACAAGACAATCAGTTATCCCTTTGGGGGGTAATCATATTAGCGTTAAGTTCGGTTCTCAGTTGGGTCAAACTTAAGCAACGGGATTAGTATGCCTTAAAGTTATCAAGATTAGTATCGATTGTGCAAGGCTACAAGTACGTTTCACGTGTAAATTAATCTGCTCCTTTATGTGAAAGTGGTATGCTCAATATTTCAGAAGCCGCTCATTACGTTCATTGTTGGACGTAATGAGCGGCTTCTTTTGGGTTGGGGGCCCGTGCTCAGTTTAGCAAGCAGGGGGAAGTTGCACAAAATGGATGGCTCATCAAATAGTGTCCTACGAGCAGACATATTATAGTAGAAACTGGTATGAGTAGTTAAAAAAACTAAGGGTTATGCCTAAAAATAATATTTATCGTTGACAATTGTAAACGATGGCGCTAAGATACTTGTATAGATTACATGTGTAAACGATGGAAAAAAGTGGAAGGAATGAATTTAATGGTTATTAAAGGGTTAGTCTTGTTAATTGGTTTGTTAGCAATCGGGTTCATCTTATGGTGGTTTTTCGGTAAGCACGCTACGGCAACGGTAACCGCGGATGCGTCTGCTGATTTACAACAAGTTGATGTTGAAGTCAAGGGTGGTTACTCGCCGGAACAGATCGTGTTGAAAAAGGGCGTGCCGGCGATATTGAACTTTACACGCAAAGACGCGTCCGGATGTCTGGATCACGTGGTTTTTAGCGATTTTGGTATTAATCAAGAATTACCGCAAAATCAGGCTGAAGCCATTGCTATTGACACTAGTAAGCCAGGCGAATACCAATGGGCGTGTGGTATGGATATGTTCCATGGCAAATTGATTATTAAATAATGGAGGCTAAGGTAATGACAGCACAACAAAATATTAATATTACCGTGAATGGTCATTATGAACCAGCGGTAATCACCTTAAAAAAGGCTATTCCGGCACAATTAACGTTTACCCGAACAAGTACACAGGGGTGTTTGGAACACGTGCATTCAAAATCGTTGGACTTTGCAATGGACTTACCGCTTGATCAACCGCAAACGGTGACGATTCCAACTGATCAGACCGGTGAATTTCAGTTTAGGTGTGGCATGGACATGGTTCATGGCAAGGTGGTGATTGAGGGATGAATACAACAAAGCGGTTTTGGATTTCATTAATCTTTTCTTTACCATTATTAGCTAATATGATTTTAATGCCGTTTGGTTGGATGCTTCCTGGTGGCGATTGGACACAGTTAGTTTTGACGACCGTCATTATGGTTGTTTCAGCGCGACCGTTTTTGCAGAGTGCGTGGGCGTCATTTACGAAGCATCACGCCAATATGGATACGTTAGTGGCAATTGGAACTGCAACGGCTTATTTTTACAGTTTATATGCGATGGCTACTGGTCAGGCGGTCTTTTTCGAGAGTGCTGCCTTGGTCACAACGTTTGTCTTACTAGGACAAGTCTTTGAAGAACGAATGCGACACAATGCTTCTAGCGCGGTGGCTAAACTAGTTGGTTTGCAAGCTAAGGAAGCAGAAGTGTTGCGCAACGAAGAATTTGTTAAGGTGCCATTGGACCAGGTCGTGGTTGATGATATTATTCGAGTGAAACCAGGGCAAAAGATTCCAGTTGATGGTGTCATTACGGAAGGGCGGTCGACGGTTGATGAATCAATGGTTACTGGGGAAAGTATGCCGGTTCAAAAAACGGTAGCTGATGCAGTGATTGGTTCAACAATCAATAGCAATGGGACCTTTCTGTTCAAGGCTAGCAAGGTTGGCGATCAAACAATGCTAGCACAAATCGTTGAACTCGTTAAAAAAGCCCAAAATAGTCATGCACCGATTCAAAAGTTAACGGATAAAGTTTCTGATGTTTTTGTCCCGATTGTGTTAATTATTGCGATTATGACATTTTTGACTTGGTACGTCTTCTTAGGTGTCAGTCTCGCTAATGCCTTGATTTTTGCCGTGGCCGTCGTAGTTATTGCGTGCCCGTGTGCGTTAGGATTAGCAACCCCCACTGCATTAATGGTCGGTACTGGACGAGGCGCTAAAATGGGGATCTTGATTAAAAACGGTGAGGTTTTGGAAGCGGTCAATGATGTTAAAACGGTGGTTTTTGATAAGACTGGTACAATTACGGTTGGTCAACCACAAGTAACGGATGTGATTGGTGATGAAACCCAAGTATTGCGGGTGGCAACTAGTTTGGAAGCTGCGTCAGAACATCCGTTAGCTGCGGCAATTTTAAAACGTGGCCAGGCGCTTGGTGTTGCAGCGCCGACCGCAACGGATTTCCAAGCCATTGAAGGTAAAGGAGTGACGGCCCAAGTTGACGGGCAAGCAGCCGTGGTCGGTAATCATAAATTATTGACCGATGAACCAATTAGTGCTGAACTACAACGACAAGCGATTCGGCTCCAGGATGCGGCTAAAACGGTTGTGTATGTTGGCTTAAACCATCAAATCGTTGGCCTGATCGCGATTCAAGACGTGGCTAAGTCGACATCTAAGGCCGCCATTGCGAGTTTGAAAGCGCGGGGCTTAAAGACAGTCATGCTGACGGGCGACAATGAACGGGTAGCACAAGCTGTGGCGGACCAGGTCGGAATCGATGAAGTCATTGCCGATGTTTTGCCTGGGGACAAAGCTGATCATGTCCAAGCCTTCCAAAAAGAGGGCAAAGTAGCCTTTGTTGGCGATGGTATTAATGACGCCCCAGCGTTGACAACGGCGGATGTTGGTATTGCCATGGGTTCTGGGACGGATATTGCGATTGATGCTGGTGGCATCGTGCTTGTTAAGAATGATTTACGGGATGTTGACCGGGCACTGGTATTGAGCAAGAAGACGTTCAATCGAATTAAACTTAATTTGTTTTGGGCGTTTGTGTACAATGTGCTAGGAATCCCCGTGGCAGCCGGCGTCTTCTTTGCCATTGGATTGACACTTAGTCCTGAATTGGCGGGGCTGGCGATGGCCTTTAGTTCACTATCCGTGGTTACAAGTTCGGTATTATTGAACAAGGCAAAGATCAGTACCAGTGTTCAGCCTGCGTAGGTCAAGATTGTTGGCAGAATATGATAATGAGTCATTTTAATGATTAAAATTGAGCGCGTATGTCTAAGGATAGTCCACTTTTGGTGGGACTTACTTGGATGTTCGCGCTTTTTAGGTTGAAATTATATGACCGCTTAATTATCCCTAATGTTATGAACTGATCTCACAGTTACCGAAAAAAGCGTATTATATTTACACTAATTAAGTATCATATCGTTAGTCGAAAATTATCAGATTGCCCATTTGACGGGGATAATAACTGGTTTAAATGCTTTTGAAAGCGTTTGAATTGAATTGTGTATTGTGTAACAATATTAATTGTAAGCGTTTTACATACTATTTGAAATGAGGGTCTGAACATGAAAATTAAAGCAGCAGTAGTTGATAAAGTTAACGATCCATTTGTCATTAAAGATGATATTGAATTAGCTGAAATGAAAGCAACTGATTTACAAATCAAAATGGTTGCGACTGGGATTTGTCATTCTGATGAAGCCATTCGGCGGGGAGATGCTTCGTTAGGTTATCCCGTGATTTTAGGACATGAAGGTTCTGGAATCGTTGAAAAGGTCGGTTCAGAAGTAACTAATTTTGAAGTGGGCGATCACGTTATCTTATCGTTTTACGCTGATGGGACTTGTGATAACTGTTTGAAGGGGATGCCGACCAAGTGTCGGAATTACGCTGACTATAATCTTAGTGGTACCCGTCCCGATGGTTCAGATCATTTCCAAGAAAACGGCCATCATATCAGTGACATGTTCGACCAATCTTCCTTCACGACGCACACGGTAGTTGACCAACGGAATGCTGTTAAAGTACCAAAAGAATTGGATTTACGGCGCTTAGGACCGTTGGGCTGTGGCTACGTGACCGGGAGTGGGACGGTCTTGAATAGCTTGCAACCTCGCCCAGGCCAAACGATTGCGGTCTTTGGGACTGGTGCGGTTGGTTTAGCCGCAATGATGGCTGGTAAAATTTCGGGTTGTACCGAAGTGATTGCGGTTGACATTGTTGATTCACGGTTAGCACTCGCCAAGGAATTAGGTGCCACCCATGCTATCAACAGTAAGGAAGAAGATCCCGTTGAAGCAATCAAGAAGTTGACACACGGTTACGGGGTCGACTTTGCAGTTGATACAACTGGGGTCGAACCAGTCATGGTATCCGCAATCCACGCGCTTGCTCAAGGTGGGACTGCGGCCTTGATTGCTGTTACGGCCAAGAATATTACCATTAGCTCATGGAACGATTTGTGTGTTGATGATAAGAAAGTCATCGGTGTTAACATGGGTGATGCCATTCCTGGCGTTGATATTCCGCGGTTGATTGATTTTTATCAACATGGCATGTTCCCATTTGAAAAGACTGAAAAGTTCTATAAGTTTGAAGATATTAATCAAGCCAATGCTGATTCTGGTAGTGGTAAGACCATCAAACCAGTCTTGATCATTGATGAAGACTATCAACCTGGTAAATAGCTGCTGGCTTGATGCCACCAGTTGTGATGAATAACTTCTAAAACGGCGATGTCAAAAGTTGATTTTGACATCGCCGCTTTTTGTGTTAAACACAAGCCGCTTGGACGGCTTGCATAATTTGTGATTAAAACGTGCCGGTTTTTAAGTTCAAAAACAGCCAGCTATGGACCGCTGGGAAAAAGTTCGACTCAGCGTAAACTTGTTTAGTTAGTTCGTCCTACACCGACCTCCAGGCATTTCTGCCAATTGCCGGAACGTGGTGGGCACAGATTTAAGCCGAAGCCCACGTCTCAAATACTGGCCTTTCACTAACCAAGCCAAGGACGCTTGCTAAGTGAAATTTCACCACTGGGCATTGGCCGAAACGCCTTCCAGTCGGGATAGTGTTCGAATGGCGGACATGTGCGTACCGAAATTTTGTTGGATTTATCGTTACTTTTCATAAACAGTAATTTGTCAATCAACTGTCAAGTCGAAAAAGATATTGTGATAACTTACTGTTTCTGAATTACCGTAGTAATAATTGAATATTTCGAAAAAGTAGAGAAAATACTCTGATATTTCACTTTGAATGGGTGATTACTTGGCATCATATGCGGCTTGGAAAATCTTGATGATATCTTCCTTAGTGCCTTTGCGTGGGTTAGAGAAGGCGTTGCCGTCTTTAAGCGCGTTAGTTGCCATGTGCTCGAAGTCTTCGATCTTGGCGCCAATTTCCTTGATTGAATGTGGGATTCCCACATCTTCGCTGAGCTGTTTCATCGCTTTAATAGCCAATTCGGCAGCATTACGAGTCGATAAGCCATCGGTATTCTCACCCATGATTTTAGCAAGTTCGGCAAAGCGTTCTGGACACGCAATCAAATTGTATTCTTCAACATATGGTAGAAGTAGGGCGCAACAAACACCATGGGGCGCGTCATATTGACCACCAAGTTGGTGCGCCATTGCGTGGACGTAACCTAAGTTTGCATTGTTGAAAGCCATGCCGGCAAGCATTTCAGCTTCAACCATATGCGTGCGAGCTTCCAAGTTATGACCATTGGCAACAGCTTCACGCAATGAGGTTTCGATTAATTTGATAGCTTGGATACACTGTGAATCGGTGATCGGGTTGTGATCGACTGAGACAAAGGGCTCAATTGCTTGCACAAAGGCATCCATCCCAGTGGCAGCCGTGAGCCCCTTAGGTACATCTAGCATGAGGGTGGGATCGTTAAATGAAACAAGTGGCATATTGCGCCATGAAGCAACGACGAATTTATAATGGGTTTCTTCGTTTGTAATGACACAGTGGCGGGTCAACTCAGAACCAGTACCGGCAGTGGTATTAACAGCAATCAATGGTGGTAGGGCGTTTTTGAGGGTTTCGATCCCAGCTAACTTGGTGATATCATCGCCATTGGTCATAATGATACCGGCTCCCTTACCAGTATCGTGGGCAGAACCACCGCCAATGGTAATCAATGAGTCAGCCTGATTAGCTTGATATAATGCTTTAACAGCTTGAATATTATGAATTTTAGGGTTAGGTTCAACTTGATTGTAAATCACGTAGTCAATCCCGGCAGCATCTAGTGAACGTCGAACTTGGGCAACGGCGCCATTCGGTAGACTTTCAAGAAACTTGTCAGTGACGATAACTGGTTTTTGCATGCCAAGGGTTTTGGCACGCTCACCAATTTTACTAATGACACCAGGACCAAAAAAGTTAACGCTAGGCATTAAGAAATCAAAATTACGTTCAGTCATATTAATAACCTCTTTTTATATTGTAATCGCCATCATTACTAATTTACGAATCAAATTATAGTCGTAATAATTACAATTTGCAATGCTTTAAACTAATTAATTATATTTTTCACAATTTCGTTTGGAAAGGGTGCTACTAGCATGGCGCAAAGGTTGTGCCAAAGTGCTAAATAGCGCTTGGCTATTTGGTTTAATAACATTTGATATTGCTGTCTACAAAAAAAGCGACTAATTACAAAGATTCACAATCTTCGTAATTAGTCGCCTCTTTTAAGATGCCCCAATGGAAAGCATTTGGTTAGTACCAGTGATGATGTTGCCAGAACCGTTTGGCTTTGACCCAGGAACCGTAGCGCGAGGCTACGTAGGTATTAGCGCGTTTTTCCTGATTGACGGGTGACAAGTTACCGTGTAAGTACGACCGTAATAATTGGTAGCGACCGTAACAGCGGCCATTACGAGCCGTATAACTGTAACCAGATTCGCGATACGCAATCCAATTTTTAGCAGCGCGATTCGCCTTCGAGAGCTTAGCATTGATCTTAGCAATTTGCTGAGACTGACTAAGCTTCTTAGCGGCCTGGGCGGTGATTGTGGTTTGTGGTCCAAAACTAGTCGTCACGTTAATGACGACCCCGAAGACACAACTATCCAAAACTAATAGCAACATGGTTTTGATCTTAAAACTTTTCATAATATGTATAACCCCGTTTTTTATTTTCTCCATAAGCTGATACCAGTAGAATACGCCAGTTATATTTCAGTGATGTTAAAGGAAAATTACTAAGTTATTAAATGAATGTTTCCTTAAAGGAATAGTTGCTGATGAGAACTATTTGATCGCTAGTTAGATTAATAATGGCGCTGATTGTCACATAGAAAAATCATAATATTGTTAGGGAAACTAAAGCGCTTTATTGCATTCTTAGGGTAATCTTAAAATTGGAACAACTTTACAAAAGTATTAAAGGAGTAAGGGAGTGCAATAATGGCAGAAAAAGATAATGAGAAGATTACACTGATTGCCTTAGTCATGATGATCTTTACCACGGTTTTTGGATTTGCCAATAGTACGGTTGCCTATTACTTAATGGGTTATAGCTCTATTTTATTTTACTTGGTAGCAGCGGTACTATTCTTCATCCCATTCGCATTAATGATGGCGGAGTTCGGGGCGGCAGTTAAGTCCGATAGTAGTGGGATGTACAAGTGGCTGGAAGTAAGTGTGAATGCGAAGTTTGCGTTTGTGGGCACGTTCATGTGGTTCGCGTCGTACATCATTTGGTTAGTTTCAACGTCGGCTAAAGTCTGGATTCCATTTACGACCATGTTCTTTGGAAGTGATCAAACCCAACGTTTTGCGATGTTCGGACTAAATGCAACGCAAGTCATCGGTATTCTATCTTGCCTATGGATGGTGCTGGTCACGTTTGTTTCCATCAAAGGGATGAAAGGCATTGTGCGGGTCACGAGTTTGGGTGGCCTGGCGGTGACCAGTTTGACCGCAATCCTGTTAGTTGTTTCGGGAGTTGTTTTAGCCTTGAATCACGGGCAATTCGCACAACCGTTACAACATGTGATGACGTCACCAAATCCAAGTTATCAACATCCAGTCGGATTACTTGGATTTGCCGTCTTTGCTATCTTTGCTTACGGTGGGCTCGAAGTCCTCGGTGGGATGGTTGATAAGACCAAGAATCCTGAAAAAACGTTTCCCCGTGGGATTATTATTTCTGCCATCGTCATTACCTTAGGCTATGGCTTGGGAATCTTCTGTTGGGGCATTAGTACGAATTGGCAAGCTGTTTTGTCGAATCCAACGACCAACCTCGGTAATATTAGTTATGTCATGATGCAAAACTTGGGTTATGTCTTAGGGCAAGCGCTTGGTTTGAGCACGGCGGCTGCTAAGACAATGGGCCTGTGGTTTGCGCGTTACACCGGCTTAGGGATGTTCCTCGCTTACAGTGGGGCGTTCTTCACCTTAACGTATTCACCATTGAAGACGCTGATCTTGGGAACACCTAAGGAACTGTGGCCGAAGAAATTTACGAAGCTCAATAAAGCCGGCATGCCAAGTTACGCCATGATGGTTCAATGTGCCATCGTAATTGTGATCATCTTGGTGGCGTCCTTTGCAACAGCAGATGCGTCAGCCTTCTACAATGTCTTAACGTTAATGGCGAACGTTTCGATGACGTTACCATACTTGTTCTTACTGTATGCTTTTCCAAAGTTCAAGGAAAACCAGAGTATTGTGAAACCATTTGAAGTTTATAAATCATTAACTTGGACTAAAATTATTAGTTGGGTCGTCTTCGTAGTTGTGTTGGGTGCCAATGTCTTCACGTTGATCCAACCAATCTTAGAGACGGGGCAGATTCAAAACACAGTTTGGATGCTAGTTGGGCCAATTGTCTTCGGTGTTGCCGGAATTATTTGGTATCAAGTGCGCGAACGGCATGTCAATTAAATAACTAATTTCAAAATACCATTCGATTGATTTTGCAAACGAATGGTATTTTTTTTGTGTCGAAATGCTTAGAATCTAGTACACTCATTAGTAAAAGTTACATCAGGGGGGCTTTGTTATGACATTGGGGACTACATTAAAGCAGGCACGTAAAGCGCAACAATTCAATCAACAGCAGGTCGCGCGGGGGATTTGTGCGCAATCAATGCTATCAGCAATTGAAAATGACCGCTACGTACCGAACGCCCGGCTGTTACTGGCGCTGTGTCAGCGATTAGGGATCGCGGTTAGTACGTTGAGTTTAGCCGACGATTTTGAGATCAGTGCCGATCAGGCGTTTAATGACCGTGTTCAGCAGACTTGCAATGCCCATCAGTATCAGCAATTGAAGGATTGGCTATTACAGCCAACCACTTTGGAACATGTTCAAACGGATGAGCAGATCCAGGCTTACTATTATTATCTTGGTGTTGCTTGCTGGCAGGTCGACCGCGTATCGGATGCTGCACAACAAAAGCTGCGCTTGGCGATCGGCATGGCTGCTCCCAATACGCCACCGACGACGTTGACACGCTTAGCCTTAATTTCGTTAGCGGTCGTCAAAGCTGATCACCATCCGCAAGCTAAAGTCGCGGCCTTAGTCACCCGGGCACTGGCTAACATTGATGCGGGTGCATATGAAGAAAATACCAACATCGTCTTTTACCTTGCAGGGTTGGTGGCCTATGAACAACACGACTCCCAGTTGGCGGTGGCCCGTTTGACGCAGGGCTTGGCCTTTGCGACGGCGCACGATTCGCACTATATGCTGGCAAATATTTATCAACTGATGGCGCAACTAGCTATGGAAGCTGGTGAGTCCACTACGGCACAAATGGCTACCCAACGGTCACAAATTTTTAAAGACCTATTTAAAGAACAACTTAATGATCAATTTTAGATTATCAGTATACTGATTTTATATTGGCAGTTACACCGCGTATTTTATAATCACCAACTAAATACATGTGCACTTGATCTAACGGCCCGTTATTGATTTGGAGTGGTTGGCCGTAATAACGATGACCGGGTCAGGGTGAACATTGGGGGTTATAAAATGACAACAGCATTATTTACCAATCAAGTATTAACACAGGCAACTCCAGCAACGGTGCGAGCATTGCTAGCAGATCCGCTGAACTTACCAGCATGGGCGACTGCCATTACCATGGTCAAACCAACCGCGACGGGATACGTGTTACAGCGGTCCGGTTCGGTCTTTGATCAGCCGGAACAGTTGCAGGTTACCGTCAGCGCAGACCAGGTCGTTTATCACAGTGAGGGGGGCCAATTGGGGTATGAAATTGTGTTCACCATGACGCCATTGGCCGAGCAAACTGCGGTCCAGGAAGAAGTCTCCCTTACGACCACACCGCCAAGCTGGTTGCCGTTGCCACTAGTAAAGCCCGTCATGCAACGGGACTTTCAACGAAAATTAGGCCAATTGGCAACGTTAGCGGAGGCACATTCTAATGACGATTAATGATGGCATGGCGTTAATTAAAGTGTTAGTGACGTGGTGGTCTGTCAGTTGGTTGTTGCGGGCCGCCTTGATTGGGATTGTCGGGATGATTGTCTATCGTTTGTATAAGAAGCGTCATTTAAAGTGAGGTTGGGCGACCACGGCACCTTTATATCCAATATCTAATCGTAACTATTACTACTGAGTGTGCATTTGGCTGTCATCCGAAAACTAATTCCGGTATTCTATGGGTATTCTTTTGAAGGAGGAAATCTCATGAATCAACCAGAATTACGTGACCCACGTTATTTATATAAGACAGATGGCTTTGATAAGCAGGATCAGGAGACGCCCGCACTACAAGCTAAGATGCGTCCCGAACCCGATTGTGGTGAGAAGAGTTACCAAGGACATGCTAAGTTGTTGAATCGACGCGTATTGATCACGGGTGGTGATTCGGGAATTGGCCGGGCTACCGCGATTGCCTTTGCACGAGAAGGCGCTGACGTTGCTATTCAGTACTTGCCGGGAGAGGAGACGGATGCTGAGGCGGTTGCCGAACTAGTGCGCGCTGCGGGCCGTCAAGCGTTATTATTACCTTGTGATTTCAAGGATGTTGACGTTGTGACCGATCTCGTGGACCGGACAATTGCTGAATTTGGTGGTATCGACACCCTTGTCTTAAATGCGGGGCAACAGATTTCACAACCTTCACTGGCTAAGCTACCGATCGAACAGGTGCGTGCGACCTTCGAAGTGAATATCGTCGCGATGTTTGCGTTAGCTCAGGCGGCCTTGCCAAAGATGCCCGCTGGCGGTAGCATTGTTACCACGACTTCGATTCAGGCCTATGCGCCGAGTGGTTATCTATTAGATTATGCTGCGACTAAGGCGGCCATCAAGAACTTTACGATCAATTTAGCAGCTGAAGCGGCCGAAAAGGGCATCCGGGTCAATGGTGTTGCTCCCGGGCCAATCTGGACACCACTACAACTAGATCAAGGCCAGCCAATCGAGGCGTTGCCGAAGTTTGGCCAGGACACCTTGCTTAAACGAGCGGGACAACCCGCAGAACTAGCGCCAGTGTACGTTTTTTTAGCTTCGAACGACGCGAGTTATGTGACCGCCCAGATTTATGGCGTAACTGGTGGTGGCGTGATTAATTAGGTGCTCACTGTAAGCTAATTCCTGATTGGCTTGAATAAATCATAAGAGCGTGGATCAAAAGGTGGTCTGCTTGCGAGCATTAATGTAAATTCGGTGATTATTCCTGGGCTTGGAATAGTCACCGAATTTGGGTTAAGCGGAACAAGCAACCTTTTGGCGCACGTTTCGACAATATTGACAGAAAAATTGTGTTCAGTTTCTTGAGAAGTAGTCTTTGCTTAAGAGACTGAACACTTTTAGCTTTGTCCTAATCTCTTTAGTGTGTTTAATGATCTGATGAGGTGTTCATTAAGTAGTCCAGCGTTGCCGTTCCCACCGCTTTGGCGGCAATTAGTAAACAGTCTTCATTCATCATAAAATCAGGGCTGTGGTGCGGGTGGGTCTCACCCGGAGCTGTTTGACAGCCAGCATAGATAAAGGTGCTGGGCTTGGCTTGTGCAAAATAGGCGAAGTCTTCTGAAGGGTCTTGGGGACCGCAGTCGAAAATTTTAGTAATCTCTGGAATCTGAGCGGCTTGAATACTGGTGATGACGCGCTGTGTCAGGTCGCCATCATTCATGAGTACCGGATAATTATCATCGTAATCAAGCGCAACTTGGACACCGAAAGTCGCCCCGACACCGTTCGCAATTTTAGTAATCTGGTCACGGATCGTCTGGCGCGTGGTTTCGTCCATAATCCGCACATCGCCCTTGAGGGTGACTTGTGCTTTGATGGCATTGAAGGAACCAACGCCGTCGAATGAGCCGATGGTGACACTGCCGGTATCAAATGGGTCAATCCGACGGGAAACAACAGTTTGTAAGGCGGTCACAAAGTAACTTCCAGCAACGATTGCATCGTTTGAGAGGTGGGGCATCGAGGCGTGCCCACCCTTACCCGTGAAGGTGACCGTAAAGTTAGCCCGCCCGGTCTGCGTCGCATTTAAGTGATAGGCAATCGAGCCCGTCGGCATGGTACTCATCACATGCAGCCCAATGACGTTATCGATGCCGTCTAGGACGCCAGCAGCCAACATACCCTTAGCACCACCCGGTGACACTTCTTCAGCGGGTTGGTGAATAATGCGGACGCGACCACGTAGCTGATTTTTCAGCCCGAGTAAGGTCTTCGCCAGTACCATGAGATAAGCAGTATGACCATCGTGACCACAGGCGTGCATGACATTGGCGTTTTGCGATTTAAATGATAAGTGGTTGTCTTCTTGAATCGCGAGGGCGTCAAAATCAGCGCGTAATGCTAACTGAGGTCCAGGGTGACCGCTATCGATGTCGACGACGAAGCCGTACCCATCACCATAAGCGGTGGTTGAGACGCCCAGTTCACGATAGAACGCTTTGATGTAGGCTGCGGTTTGTTCTTCATGAAATGAAATCTCGGGATGGGCGTGTAAGTGGCGACGAATCTTGATCATTTCCGGTTCCGCCGCCGTAAGTTGTTGCATGAGTTGTGCTTGAAGGGTCATTAGAATCTTCCTTTCTGATCGTTAGTCAGGTGCTATCATTAGTGTAGCATCAAACGAGAAGATTGGTGTTGATCGTGCTATGGCAGACAGTCATCAGGCATACTGTGGCATAGTGGGAAGCGTGAACATGTGCGAGATGATAGTGCCAGCACGAGATGGTAAGTGTGCCGACTGACGATGATGTGGATGTCAAAATAGACCGGTAGTTGATTGTATCGCTACCGGTCCACTTTTGAATTTAGTCGTAATCTGGATTAAAAATTAGTGACTTGTTTAATGTTTGCTTTTAATACGGGTAATTTAACAGCCGGGCTAGTTTTCTTATTCGGGACGCGTTGAGTAATACGTAACCCATGACTGCCGTGCTTTAGTTGGGCGTTCGAAAGGAAAAGGTTAGTTCTTGGGCGGGTGGCTTTAATGGTCTTGAGGTAACGACCATTTTGCGTAATCGTGAGTGTCGTGTGACTGGCATTGGCAACCGTATAATGGATGCCCTTAGCCGTTTGTTCAGCACTGATGACGATTACTCGCGGCGCCGCGTAGCGCTTGGCTGGAATGGTTGCTAGTACTTGTGAGCCGTCGACGAGCTTAAAGGTTCCGTAACCTTGAAACGGCTGAGTAATCGTGAATTTACCGGCTTTAACGGTCGAAGTTGCGACCGGTTTACCCTGATAGTTTAAGACGAGTTTGGCGTGACGACTTGTTTGGCCCCGAATGATCAAAGCATGGGATTGGGAACTGTAAGTAGTCGTGACCTTCTTAGTCGCGGCCGTGGCTGTTGTCGTGAGTCCTCCTAAGCTAGCGACTGTGGCAACTGCAATAACTGAAAGCAAACCTTTGTTAACACGCATGGCGAGTACTCCTTTCTAACAAGGCGTTCGGTGTCTTGGCTGATTGGATTAGTGCTGTCGATGTGGTGGTTAAATACAATGACATGGATACGGTTAGCCCCCCATAGCTTAGTTGGATTATAGCAGGGAAGCAGTTTGCCAGTAAAAGATTGTCGATAATTAGTTGGTTATCCAAATAATTAATTTGGTGATGTGGAAAAATATCACATGATGTAAATGTGGTCCTTATTCTATGGTAACAGTCGTTGTAACTGTATGTGAGTGTTGAATGGCCTTAAAGGGCCTGTTATATCTGCACATCGCATTTATTATTGCTCCCACACATACTGAATTATTATCATCGTAATCTGTTTTTGCAAAAGATATGATATATTGATTGTCCTGACTGCTAATTTCAGGTACCCTAAACAGGAGACCACAATTATGAGGAGGAACGATTGATGAAGATTTTGATGCCATATTTTAAGCGGTATCGACTAGACGTCTGGATTGCGATGTTGTCGGTCATCGTCTTAGTGTTTGCGACGTTATGGCAACCGCGATTATTGCAAGTCATTATGGAAGCCATTATCAAGAATGATCAGGCCACGGTATTCCGTGAAGGGCTGATGTTGCTTGGTTTGGCTGTACTGGGAATTATCGGTGGGATTGTGAATACGATATACGCAGCCCGGGTGGCCCTTGGTGTGGCGACCGACTTGCGAGCTGACCTGTACGCTAAGGTCCAGTCATTAGCCTACGCTGACGTGGAAAAATTTTCACCGTCCAACTTAGTGGTACGAATGACGAACGATATTAATCAAGTCCAACAGATTGTAATGGCTGGCTTTCAGCAGATTACTCGGATTCCATTACTATTCATCGGGGCACTGATTCTCGCTGTGAAGACGATGCCTGAGCAGTGGTGGGTCATTGTTGTCATGATGGCAGTAATCTTAGGGGTCGCACTGATTGCGGTGCGGCGGATGACTAAATACTTTGCACAAACGCAACAAGATATTGAAAACGTCAATACGGTTGCCCGTGAAAACTTAATGGGGATTCGGGTTGTTAAATCGTTTGTTCAAGAGCCAAACGAGATCAAAAAGTTTTCGGCTGCGTCCGACGAACTGACTGCCGTGACCGCTAAGATTGGGTACTGGTTCGCCATTTTAATGCCGGCATTCTTTTTGACGGCCAATGTGGCAGTCGGGGTCGCGGTATACTTGGTTGGTCAAACGATTACCACGCACCCGTCTTATTTAGCAGCTATTACGAGTTTTATTTCTTATTTAATGCAGATTTTATTTGCCGTGATCAATGGTGGCTTTCTCATGACATTTGCGTCGCGGGCCGTCATCTCACTTGGTCGGATTGACGAAGTGATGGCTACCGAGCCAAGTATGACTTACGTTGATGGCGACGCAGCGCCCGTAGCTGGTGACATTCATTTTGACCATGTGACCTTCACTTATCCGGGAGATGCGCAGCCAACGCTAAAAGATGTGACCTTTACGGTAAAAGCGGGGTCCATGCTGGGTATCGTTGGCGCTACTGGATCTGGTAAAACGACCTTGGCGCAGCTGATTGCGCGCTTGTATGATCCGGATAGCGGGACTGTCTCCATCGGTGGGATTGATGTGCGGACCTTACCAGAAAAAGCACTTCGATCCACGGTGGCCTATGTCTTACAACGGTCCACCTTGTTTTCTGGCACGATTGCGGGTAACTTACGGCAAGTTAAGCCGGACGCCCAGCCTAGTCACATGCAATGGGCGGCTAATATCGCGCAGTCCGCGGAATTCATTGAACGGTTGCCGCAGACGTACGATGCCCCCGTGGAAGAACGCTCACAAAACTTTTCGGGTGGTCAAAAGCAACGGCTAGCGATTACGCGCGGTGTGATTGCGAATCCAGAAATTTTAATCTTAGATGATGCCACTTCAGCATTGGATGCCCGTTCTGAAAAACTCGTTCAGGAAGCTCTGGACCGCGAATTGAAATCAACAACGACTGTGGTGATTGCTGAAAAGATCGCCTCCATTATTCGTGCGGATCAAATCTTAGTCTTAGATAGCGGTCGGATCTCAGGGAGTGGGACCCACCAAGAATTATTACAAGACAGTGCGATTTATCGCGCTATTTACCAAACGCAAAAAGCACGGGAGGAGGGCTTACATGAGTGATTTACGCAATGCTGGTAAATATTACTGGCACTATTTAAAGCGCTACTGGTTAGGCTTCTTGCTAAGTGTGATTCTGATCGCCTTTTCAACTTGGTGTATTGTCATCGCACCGACTTATTTGGGCCGAGCGGTGGAAGAACTGACGCAGTACTTGCAGCAGTGGACCAATCAAGCGACTCGGACACAAGCGAGTTTGCAACCGTTCAACCGGACGCTGATTATCTACGTTTTGCTGTATGTCGGTGATGCTAGTACGATCTTTATTGCCAGCTTGATTTTGGCACGCGTGACGGCCTTTTCGACCGGGACGATGCGGGTGGGCCTATTTCGGAAGATGCAACGGATGAAGGTTCAGTACTTTGATACGCACAGTGACGGGGATATTCTAGCTCGGTTTACCTCTGACCTAGATAATATTTTTAATGCCATGAACCAGGCCTTACTCGAAATTTTATTGGCTGCGGCGCAGTTTGTTGGCTTGCTAATTGTGATGTTTAATCAAAACACCACAATGGCGTGGGTGACGATGGCCTCTACGCCCGTCGCATTAATTATCGCGGCGTTTGTCATGCATAAGGCCGGCGTGGCGGTGAACCAGCAACAAGATGATATTGGTCAATTGAATGGTTATATTAATGAGCAGATTACCGGCCAGAAAGTCTTGATTACCAACGGTTTACAGCAGGACTCCTTGAACGGCTTTCACCAGTATAACGGTAAGGTCCGGCAGTCAGCATTGACGGGTCAAATCTGGTCTGGCATTTTGAATCCGCTGATGCAAGGAATGTCGCTGCTTAACACGGCCATTGTCATCTTCTTTGGCTCATGGTTAGCGCTGAATGGGAGTATGTCGACCGGGGCAGCCTTGGCGCTGGTCGTGGTGTTCGTTAACTACGCCCAACAGTACTACCAACCAATTATGTCATTGACGAGTTTATATAGTATGATTCAATTAGCGATTACTGGTGCACGGCGGGATTCATGATGAATTATTGATCGATAATGTGCGCTTTAGTTATTTACCAGATAAGGAAATCTTACATGGGGTGTCGATTCATGTGCACCGCGGTGAGATGGTGGCACTCGTTGGCCCGACTGGTTCGGGGAAAACGACGGTGATGAACTTATTGAATCGCTTCTATGATGTTGATAGTGGTGCGATTACGTTTGATGGGGTGAATATTCAAGACTTTGATCTCCAGGTGCTCCGGCAAAATGTCGGGATTGTCTTACAGGAACCCCAGTTATTTACGGGCACGATCGCGGACAATATTCGTTACGGGGACCCAACGGCTAGTATGGACCGGGTCATCGATGCAGCGAAGCAAGCCAATATTCATGACTTTGTGATGAGCCTGCCAGATGGCTATCAGACGCGCGTTTCCGACGAACAGAGTATTTTCTCAGCGGGGCAAAAGCAGTTGATGTCGATTGCCCGGACGATTTTAACCAATCCGAAATTATTGATCTTGGATGAAGCGACTTCGAACGTTGACACGGTGACGGAAGCCAATATTCAAGCCGCAATGGACAACGTCATTCAAGGACGAACCAGCTTTGTCATTGCTCACCGCTTGAAAACAATCCTGAATGCCGATAAAATCGTTGTATTGAAGGATGGTCAAATTATTGAACAGGGGAACCACCATGATTTATTAGCGGCAGACGGCTTCTATGCGGAACTGTATCGTAATCAGATGGTCTTTGAGTAATGAAAGTATAAGGAGTCGGACATGGCAGGGCAAGAGCAACAAGTACGGGTCTCAATTCCAGTCTCAGCATTAAAACGAGCCGGGATTGACCGTGATGATCAGTTACAGTTAAAGGTGCGTAATGACGCACTAGTCTTAGAGAAAATTCAGCCACGGCAACCGCAGTGGCAGCAATACTTGATAATTTGGCCGCTGTTAGTTGCAATCCTATCAGGGTTAGCCAGTTACGGGTACTGGTGGTTTCAAAAAGTTAGGCCGGTTCCACTGACGGGCGCGCAATCAATCGGGAGTTTGACGATTGTGGCCGGCGTAGTTACCGGCGCCGTGCTATTTATTGGGTTCTTCTTAAAAACACGTAATGATCCAGAGAATCGATTTTCGCGGCATATTTATTGGCGGAACTTCCCGGTCATTACGATTGCATTTATTATGATCTTAGCCTTTGCGCTAGTCGGAGCTTTCTGGGTATTAGAATTATTGTTTCCAGATGTCATTTTCGATCGCTTTACGTCTATGTTGCTACTGGTCTTGTTTACGTATTTTGCGGATGCGTTCATGATTAGTGCCGCGCTGACGATTAATGCGCGGTCGTTATCAACGATCTTAACGGTGGTGATTGTCAGTGGCTGTGTAATCTCAATGGCGGCTAATGGTCAACGGCGGTGGTGGCAGCATAATTTAAGCTTTCTGGGAACGCATGCCGCTGAAAATGCTTGGCAATTCAATCTCACACTGATTTTTTCGGCGCTGTTAATGGTCGTATTAATCGATTACCTATTTGTCTCGCTTAGCCGAATTTATCCACGTACTTGGCGGACATCAACGTTGCGGATACTATTGACGTTGACCGCCATCGATTTTGGAGCGGTCGGGCTATTTCCCAACAACCTGACGTTTCACTGGTTACATGACTTGGTCGCTGGTGGTTTGGTCACGTTATTAGTCTTGCTGATTGTGGGTGTGCGCTGGTTATTACCAGCCGTGACGAAAGATTTCCTGTGGTTATCTTACGGCGTTGGCGTGGTACTATTATTGCTCAACTTCGGCTTTCGCTGGTTTGGCTACCCATCACTAACGGCATTTGAAATTCAAGCCTTTGCGATTTCATTTGGTTGGCTGCTGATGTTATTTTCACGTCTGCAAGCGTTAGTTAATGAAGATCCGGGATTACTGACGATTAAGTTGGAACAGGAAAGTGCAGTAGCCGATAATTAGGTCGTATAGTCGATGTTCTCAGCTTATCGAAAATCAATGTTTTAAAAATAATCTTGTAAGTCACGGTAGATAGTGAATTACAGGATTATTTTTTGATAAAAAACTAGTATTCACATGAGTTTTATTTTATAATTAAGGGGAACAGATGTTCTGCGATGCTTTAAATCAGGAGGTGGTTACGATGAAGCGTACTTACATGGCAATTGATTTAAAGTCATTCTATGCTTCAGTAGAGTGTGTTGCGCATCACTTAGATCCACTGAATGCGAACTTAGTAGTAGCGGATACTAGCCGGACTGATAAGACGATTTGCTTGGCAGTATCGCCGGCCTTGAAACAGTTTGGTGTTCCAGGTCGGCCCCGCTTATTTCAGGTTGAACAACGGGTGACTGCTTTGAATCGTGAACGCAGCTGCCAAACGTCATATCAGTATGTTCAACGACATCGATCCATTTATCGTGACCAACTATTACGTCAGCCCAAGCTAGGGATTGATTACCAGGTCGTTCCACCACGAATGAGTTATTACATGCAGCAGAGTGCGGCTATTTATGATATTTATCTGCGATTCATCAAGCCTGAGCATATTCACGTTTACTCGATTGATGAGGTTTTTATGGATATAACCGAATATTTACAAACCTATCAGGTGACACCCCATACGTTAGCTAAGGCCATGATTCATGAAATTCAAGCAGAGACGGGGATTACGGCGACTGCTGGGATTGGAACGAACCTGTACTTGGCCAAGGTCGCAATGGATATTGTGGCTAAGAAGATGCCTGCCGATAAAGATGGTGTACGGATTGCGCAGATGGACGAATATCAGTATCGGCACTATTTATGGGCCCATCAACCATTGACTGATTTTTGGCGCGTGGGGCATGGTTATGCCAAACGATTAGCGGCGCTGGGGTTATATACGATGGGAGATATCGCGCGTTGTTCATTAGGAACTTTATCAGATTCGTGGAATGAAGACGTCTTGTACCGGGAGTTTGGGAAGAACGCTGAACTTTTGATTGATCATGCTTGGGGGGCAGAGACCGCCACTTTAGCTGATATTAAACACTATCATGCTAGCGAACATGGAATCTATGCCAGCCAGGTACTCATGCGACCATATACTTATGCAGAAGGTCGGTCAGTCTTGCGCGGCATGGTGAATAATCTAGTTCTTGAACTCGTTAAGCGCCAGGTCGTAACTGATCAACTGGGGATACGGATTGATTATGATGCGCAACGGTCGGAGAATGCGGCTGATTATCAGGGGGCGATGACTGAAGATTATTATGACCGACGTGTGCCTAAGCCAGCTCATACAACCGTAAAATTGGCGCAGGCAACGGCCTCTCAGCGAGAAATAGGGACAGCGTATCAGCAACTTTATCAGCAAGTGGTCAACCACCACTTGCTGATTCGGCGGGTAACGGTGATTGCTAATCACCTTGTTGATGAACAGCAATTAAGCCAGCAACCGCGGTATCAACAGACGAACTTATTTGAAAATCCAGACATTGCAAAAAAACGCGATCAGATTGCTCAGCAGCAACGTGAACGCGACCAGCGTTTACAACAAGCGATTTTAAACTTACAACGAAGTTCCGGTAATAAAAATGTCGTGATCCGTCTGGCCGATTTAAAGACCGGTGCAACCACGATTGAACGTAACGAACAGATTGGAGGTCATCGCGCATAATGACAACTGATCATCAAACACAGACTGCGGCGTTATTCAATGATACGAGCCAGTACGCCGATATTATTGATCGACCACAGCCAGTGGCAAAATGGCACTTACCAATGCCGCAAGCTGATCGTGCAGCTCAGTTTGCCCCATTTGCTGCTTTGACCGGCTATCATGAACTAATTGGACAACGGGCAGCAATCTATGCCCATAAACATTATCCAACCAAGCAGGCTAAGCAACGGGTTGTTGCACAGTTAAAAGCGGTTACGGCTTTGCCAGCCATGCCGCAACTGAATATTGATTACTTTAATGATGCGGTCGGTTATTATCAGACGGCGACCAGCCAATTATGCCGGTTAGACTGGAAACGTGGGCGCGTTTATTTCACAACGATTGCCAGTATCGCCATGGCCAACATCCGTAGCGTTTCTATAGCGAATCCCAAAGATAAATGAGCACCCAGTAGCAAGCAGCTACCTGGTGCTCATTTAAACTCCTGATTAGTAGGGGCGGATACGATACTTACTTAGCAGTAATCTGCATGCGACCATTGCGTTTCGAGGTGTACAAGTTGCCATCGACGCGTTGATAAAAATCCGTGGGAGTCTGATCGTGTGCAGTTAATTCCGATAAGCCCACTGAAATTGAAAGTTGAATCTGGTGATCATTAACTGGAACGACGATGTGATTAATGGCCATGAATAACTGCTCGGCAACTGGCCGTGCTTCATTCAAATCATAGCCGGGAAAAATCACGTTGAATTCTTCGCCACCCGTTCGGTACAACGTGATTTGAGGATTATTCGCTTGGAAGACCGTTTCAGCGACTTGGGTAACGTGTTGTAAAATCTTATCACCGGCGAGATGACCATAAGTGTCATTCACTTGTTTAAAATGATCGATGTCAAACATCATCATAGTTAACTTTAAGCCGTTTTTACGACTGACTGTAAAGTGGTAATTAATTGCGTTAGTGTACGCAGCAAAGTTTTCGGTCTTGGTGAGGGCGTCGTGATTCGCAAACGAGACGAGATTCTGTTTAAGCTGAGCGTTGGCGGATAACATACTAGCGTAAATGTAGAGGAGGACTTCAAAGACTAGTAAGTAACTCCACTCTTGCAAGTAAGTTTCCCAGGATAAGTTGAATTTGAGTTTCATTAACCACCATAAAATAGCGCCAAAGCTTGCACATACTAACAAATAAATTGCGATTTGTCCGTTTTTAGTTTGTAACGGCACGCGTTTACGGAGCTGTCCCAGTACGGTAAAGAATCCAATCAAAACGATTGCGTGAGCCCATGATTGCCAGTAACCAATTGACTGATTATAGATCATAAAGATGAGGACGAGTGGATACAAGTAATAATAGTGAACCCGAATATTAAGAAAGTAGCCACAGAAGGTCAGGGCGATCAGCTGAAAATTCATAAAAGCCCACGCGTCACTTTGACCGATAATTAAAGACTGCATACCAAAAACAAAGACCATCATATAAAGCAAACCGTACCAGTCATTGATTATTGCTTCATTGACCGAGTGGTGGTGTGTTTTCAGAAACGTGAGTAGCCAGTTTTGTGATACCCAATAGAGTGTTAAGACTCCCAGAATAAAAAAAACACTAGTAATAAACGGTGAAATCGTCCAATGTGACCAAGTCATACGCCAAACACCTTCCAAGTTACTAACCATACATTGGTTTAAATTAAATTACATAGGACTAAGTATAGCCCTTTAACTGCTAAATAGCGACCATGATTGCCCCGCTTTGGTCTTTTTAATCAATAATGATCGCAACCGTTGACAAACTAGGACAGCGCGTTCAGGACGTTGATATTAAGGACATTACTGTAATCTAGTATCATGTGGATTATCAAAATGGCCGAGTTGATGGGGTGTGCGCGTTGGCAACGATGGTCGTACGGCTACTTGGGGTTTAAGCGGAGTCGGGATAATTCCTCGGTGATCCGGCCGGGCGGTGATAAAGCCGGTGTTTACTAGCCAAGCATTGACGGTGACTGGACCGACGAATTGAAAGCCTATTTGACGTAATTGATGTGCAACCTGGTCCCCAGTAATAGTGGTACGTGGCAGGTCGCTAAAGTATTGGCAATTTAAGACGAGCTGTTGATAATTTAGGTGCTGCCAGAGATAGGCTTCAAAAGATTGCGTGCATTGAATTTGTTGGATCAATTGTGCATTGTGAATAACGGCCTTGATTTTGCGTTGATTGCGGATAATGTTGGGGTCGTGGCATAATCGAATAACTTGGGACGCATCATAGGCGGCGACGGCCGCAATGTCCCAATTGTGAAATGCGTTTCGAAAGGCGGCTCGTTTATTTAAGACTAGCGACCAATTCAGACCAGCTGCGAAATTGCCCAGACTCAGAAATTCAAATAGACGTTCGTCACAGTGCGGGGGCAGCCCCCATTCATTTTCAAAATAATACCGGTAGTCCGCGTAATACGGATAGTAGCGATTAAACAAGGGGTCATCATCGAACCAAGTAGTGATCATCAGGACAGTCCTCATTTCTAAATTGTTAGTGGGGGATATCAGTTAGTTACGTTAACTGGGCTGATCGACATGTTCTTAACCCCAAAAATTGCCCAGCCGATGAGCGGCGAGCAATTGGTGAGTTAGCGGTGATCTTTAATGACTAGATTGGTTGGCATGTGGCGGACCAGCTTGGCCGCATGATCACGCTTGATTTGTGTCACAATGGTGGTCAAACTGACCGTTGCTGTCAAATCCTTTTGAAAAGTATGAACGCCGAAACTATCATAGGTTACCTGCCCATTTTTGAACGTAAACCAGTTGGGCTGTAGTTGCTTAGCGCTAGCCTGAATGTGTTTATCTGGCCAAACTAAATACTTGGTTTGCCCATTTTCAGTGTAGATTTCAACTTGCCAGCCTAATTGAAAGTCACTAACTTCCTGCCAGCGTTGAATTTTAAGATGCTTTACGGCGTAGTAAATAATGCAGCTGAATCGTAGCGCATCATTATTTTTAACGGTCGCCATGGTAATCGGTGCAACGTGATGGCGGACCCGCGTTTGGCGAACGAATGGTGTGGTGGTTGGTGGCTGGTGTAAGGTGAACAGACCGACAATAATACCAATAGTAAGAATGGTCAAACTAGTAACTAAAATTTTTTTCATTATAAACTCCTCAGAACAGAAATGTAAAACGTAAAAATTACTATTTACAACATCATGAAATATTGTTATGCTTTAAAACGTAATGATTACTATTTAAAAAGGGGTGTCAATTATGCAACGATTTTGGCGATTATTAGTTGGATTAATGATTAGTGGGGGCATACTGGCGGGATGTCAATCAAAGCAGCCAGCCGCCGACACGGCTAAAACGAACATCGTTACAACAACGGATTTTTATGGGAGCGTGGCCAAGGCGGTTGGTGGCAAACACGTCACGGTGACGTCCATTATTAATAAGCCGTCCGTGGACCCACATGATTTTGAACCGACGCCAGCTGTGGCTAAGACGGTTAGCAAGGCGGACATCGTGGTTGCAAACGGACTAGGCTATGATGGTTGGATGAATAAGGTCGTTCGGTCAACGAAGCAGGCGAAGTTGATTCGGGTCGGCGAAGATGTGTTACACCGTAAAGCCGGCGTTAACGAACATCTGTGGTACGATGCTCAAACGATGCCAGCAACCGCGAACTATCTTGCTAAGCAGTTGGCTAAGCAACAACCGCAATACCGAGCTTATTTTAAAGCGAATGCCAAACGATATATTGCGACACTTAAGCCGATTCAACGCGAACGAGCAAAGTTACAAGCTAAAGCGAAAAAGATGCGGCAGCGGCAAGTTCTAGTTAGTGAACCCGTTTTTGACTATGCACTCACTAGTTTAGGCTTTAAAGTTGGCAATCGCGATTTTGAAAATGCTGTTGAAAAGGGGACGGATCCATCGCCACAAGTAATCCACAAGATGCAACGGGCATTGAAACAGCGCCAAGTAGCTTTCTTTGTGAATAACCAGCAAGTCAGTGATAAACTCGTTGCTAACATGGTATCGTTGGCTAAGAAAAATCACGTGCCAGTACTATCGGTCACCGAGACGATGCCAGCACACCTGACCTATCAACAGTGGATGCTCAAACAGTACCGGCAACTTAACCAGTTGTTAGCCGATTAGCGGTTGTAACTGCAAGGCAACGACGCCAAATTGACGGACTTGGGCAGGTGAGTACAATGTTTGCATTTCTTGAACCATTTGCGCTACCGACGTTTCAGGGGCACTACCAACTTGAATGGCTGTGTACTGGCTCAGGAGGGACTCAAAATCAACATATGTCTCAATTCGTATGATTTTAGTCGTCAGGGGTTGACCAGTTGCTAAATCAATAAAAGTTACTAGTTCATCGACGTGTAAAGCTTGACGTTTGGTGTCGTTCAACCGGATCTCGATTGTTTTAATGCCAGCTTTTATCAACAACCATTGTGAATGAACTAATTGCATCGTTACCATCAATACCACTTCCTGTTAGTTTAGCCTTAATTATAGTCGATAACTAACAAAATAGGTGCGTAAACATTGGCCCTGCCTCTTCTGAGTGTTGCTTAATAATGATTGGTAGGTTAATACCGTCTATAATTGGGACCAAGCGATAGGGGGAGATGGGGAAAATGACAAAACGAACACTGATTCCAGTAAGACTTTGGATCGTGGGGATTGTGAGCACCTTGATTATTATGTATGCGTGGAGTCGCTCACTGTTAGGTCGACCGTTGCAATTGGGTAATCAACGTTTTACTTGGCTCGGGCTAGTTTATTTAACTGGCGGCTATCTTTTTCTGTTAGTCGCACCATGGCTGACGAATCGCTTAGCGCTGACGCCTTTTGAATTTATGGCGATGACTGATCACTTGGCACTCGGTTGGTTGGGCTATCTGGTCTTAATATTAGTCGTTCCCGTGTGGTTTCAACCGGCTAATTCGGGACTTGTACTGGGCATAATCTTTGCAATTGTTGGGGGAATCTGTATTGACGTTCCACGCAATGGTGTTTGGGGCGTCCGCATACCTTGGACATATGGTTCGCCGATGATTTGGAAGAAAGTGAACGGGTTGATGGGGCGCTTGCTGTTAGTAGCTAGCTACAGTATGGTTGGTGTTGGCTGGGTTTGGCCAGCAGCTTTTCCAATATATCAAGTGGTTGTGATTGTGGGAATTCTTGTTTTAGTGTTGGCCTACGCGCACCAGTTACATTTAACATTATAAGCATGCGCCAAAAAAGGCTGGGAATTTCCCAGCCTTTTTGATGTGCGATTTTTAATAAAGCGCCCAAGCTTGCATGCCTTGTGCGTGGTATAAATTAACGGCAGCGTCGATTTGTTGTTGGACGGAGCCACCGCTAATATGAATGTTTTGGAATAAACCGTAGGCACCACTTGCGCCGTTAACGACGTGTGGTTGCCAGTTGGATTCACGATTGATAATGTGATTCCAAGTTCCAGCATCAACGCCAGTCCGCGCTTGCATTTGACCCAGCACGTAACTTTGTAAGTTATCGCCAGCGTTAGTTGCCGGTGTCGTCGCTGGGGCTGTTGCTACTGGTTCACTAGTTTGAACCGGAGCCGCTGGTGTTTGAGCTGGTGCAGTCGAGTTGTTGGCTGTTTCAACTGGTTGTGTCGGTGCCGGTTGAACCGGTGCGGAAGTGACGGGTGTTGCTGGTGCCTGATTAGTCAGCGGTTGGTCGGTCGCACCCGGAATCCGTAATTGTTGGCCTGGTAAAATTAAATGGCCGTGAATGTTGTTGGCCGTTTCGATTGATTCAATGGTGGTTTTGTATTCTTGTGAAATTGCCCAGACACAGTCACCCTTCTTAACGGTGTAAGTTGCGTCGGCGTTCGCAGAAACAGTTCCGGCCATCAATAAGCCAACCGTTGCAGCAGATGTTGTTAAGATTGTGGTTAATAATTTTTTCAAGTTAAACTCTCCTATTTTGTAAACAATCAGCGTGTCGTGACAATTTGTTGATCAACAAAAAATAGTATAGCGGCGTTTTGTTACTTGAACGTATCGGTAATTTTAAGAAGGGATTGCGAGATTCTGAGAAAATAATGGCGGCAAAATATTTTCCGCGAGTATTTATTGTGGCGCTGACTGGCTGTAACCGATTCAATATATCGCTAATTAATATAAATAATGTAACAAAAATATGTATAAAATAATTTCAAAAAACAGTGATGATTGAGTCTGTTAGCTAAAAAAGTCGTTATAACTGTGATTCAGGCGACGTTCTCTATATCGAAAAGTTAATAGGCATCATCATAAGTAACTAAGTTGGTGGCAATGAATTGATGGGTGTATCTTAATGTGCACAAAAAGAAATTGGAACAAAACTAAAAGTGTTCAGTCTCTTAAGAAAAGACTTCTTCTCAAGAAACTGAACACAATTTTTCTGTCAATATTGTCGAAACGTGTGCCAAAAGTTTGCTTGCTCCGCTTAACCCAAATTCGGTGACTATCCCAAGCCTAGGGATAGTCACCGAATTTACGTTAATGTTTGCAAGCAGACCACCTTTGGCCCACTCATTCATTTATTTTAGATTAAAGGGCCCAAGCAGCCATGCCTTGTGCTTCGTATAACGCAACGGCAGCGTTAACTTGTTCTTCAACAGAACCACTGCTGATGTGCATGTTTTGGAATAAACCATAGGCACCACTAGAACTGTTGCGGACGTATGGCTGCCAGTTGGATTCACGCGTAATGATGGTGTTCCAAGTAGAAGCTGAGACGCCGGTCCGTGACTGCATCTGGCTCAAAACGTAACTCTTCAAATTGCTACCAGTGTAGCTTGAAGTCGTTGAGTCAGTTGAACTCGTTGAAGTGGTCGTCGCCGTTGTATTGTTAGTTGAGCTGGAGCTAGTAGTTGCTGAACTTGAACTCGTCGTGCTTGAAGTCGTTGACGAGGTGTTGTTATCAGAATTAGTTGAACTCGTCTTAATAGATAACTTTTGATCAGGTAAGATGTAATGACCTTTGATGCTGTTAGTCGTTTCAACGTTATTGATAGTTGTGTTGAATTTTTGTGCGATGGCCCAAACGGAATCACCGCTCTTAACGGTGTAAGTTGAGTCGGCGTTAGCGTTGAGGACACCGGCGAATAATAAACCAGCGGCTGCAGCTGAGGTAGTTACGATTGTACTTACAAGTTTTTTCAAATTAGACACTCCTATAAATTTGTGGTTAGCGATTAAATAAGTTACTGACAAAAATCTTAATTGCTTCTCGTTCGCAATCAACAGAACCCAGTCTAACGCCTGCGTGTTACTTGTTAGTGTCGCCAATTTTAAGAACGCAATGCAAAGATTACATTCGAGGGGGCTTTTGTAATCTTCGTAACTAAACTGTGACGTTCATAATTGATTGTTAAATCGGTTGCTAGGGGACCGTGACAAGCTAGATCAACCAAGTTGAGGTTTGCCTAAAATTAACATTGTGACGTAAAAATCACTGAAATTTAGGGGACGAATTTACAATTGAAGTGCAACAAGTAAGAAAATAAAAATAGACTCCTAGCCTGAGTCCTGTAGAATGAAGTCACCATAACAATCATCTAAAGGAGTTCTTAGGCTATGAGTCCATATACACATCTTACCTTAAAAGACCGCGAATGCATACTGTTAGGTGTAACTTTACACCATACTTACCAGGTTATTGCCGATCAAATCGGTTGTTCCAAAGCCACTGTGTCACGAGAAATTAAACGCAACGGCGGTCGGGGTGCCTATTCTGCCGTAAAAGCCCAGCAGAACTATCAACAGCGCCGATTAAAGAGTCGTCGCCTCAGGGTACTGGAGAATTTAAAGCTACGCGACTTTGTCCTTCACTGCATTCTTCAACGGCAATGGTCACCCGAGCAAATCGCCGGTCGTTTATCTTTAGAGAACAGTAATTGGCATATCAGCTACAACACGATTTATCGCGGAATTGAACGAAATAATTTAGGCGTTAAACGTAAAAGTCATGGGGCTCGAGGATTCGCTCGAAAGTTACGACATCGTGGGAAAACTCGTAAGGTTAAAGGAACTGTCAACGAACGACGTGGCCGTTTTAATAATGTCCCATCAGTCCATGAACGACCAGTCTCATGTGAGAATCGGACTCGTTTTGGCCATTGGGAAGGCGATACCGTTCGCGGCAAGATCGGGCGTTCGGGTTTAGTGTCACTGGTCGACCGTAAGTCACGATACCTTCTGTCTGAGCGTGTACCCAAAGTGAATGCCAAGAATGTGACCCAAGCGATGATCGACCTCCTGCATACAGTCACACCTAAACGCGTTCGTACGCTTACACCAGACCGAGGTACAGAGTTTGCGGGTTATCGTGAAGTCGGTAAAGAGCTTGGTATCTCAGTCTATTTTCCAGATCCGCACGCACCACAACAACGTGGGACCAACGAAAATACCAATGGTCTCATCCGAGAGTATTTTCCCAAAGGAACTGACCTTGATGAACTGACCGATCAAGATATCGCGAAGTTTGTCAGGGATTTAAATAATCGACCCCGTAAGGTCTTAGTCTGGAAGACACCGTCTGAAGTTTTCTTCGGTAAAAAGTTACACTTGATTTGACAATTCGTCGGATAAAAAAAGCCGATTATTTTAGGATAATCGGCAATTAGTACTCAATCGTGGTGTGAAACGCCCCATATGAATGGGTTATTCAGTGACAGGAAAAGGATCTGCTAAGCCAAGGGCGTGCTTTTCAGACTTAGCTTGGGCAAGTTCTTCGTGGACTAAGTCGCTCGCATGAGGATCACTGTAAAGCTTTAATTTGTAATCCACTTCTTGCAGATTGGTCATAATCCGGGCTTGCTGAGCAAGAATGGTATCACGATGGGCAGTCAGCAGTTGTCGACGCCTAGCAATTGACTGGGGACCTTCCATCACATAGTCGATGTACTGACGAATGGTACTGATTGCCATGCCGGTATTTTTTAGACAAATGATCGTATGCAATAAGTGTAGGTCGCCATCAGTGAATGCTCGGTAGCCAGATTGGTCGCGGCTGACAAAGGGCAGTAAGCCTTGCTTATCATAGAAACGCAAGGTGTATGCACTAAGTCCGACTTTATTTGCGACTTCTTTAATAGTATAAGTCAAAAAAATCCTCCTTACGCTTGCCTTAGAGTGTTATCTAAGGTTTATAGTGGCTATATTAACAAGCCATGATGAAAAAAACAACCAATATTACGGGGGATTTAAATATGAACAAAGCATTAGTATTAGTTACTGGTGGCAATGGGTTTCTAGCAAGCCATATTATTAAACAATTACTAACAGCTGGCTATCCAGTACGGGCAACGTTACGGTCGTTAGATAAGATACCCGCTGTCAAACAAACGCTGGCCGGCACGCCTAACTTAGATCAGCTCACCTTTGTCGCGTTAGATTTGACGCGGAATCAAGGGTGGGAGCAAGCAATGCGGAATGTCACGTATGTCATGAGTGTTGCGGCGCCCGTGTTTGTCAATCAGGGCCAAGCGTCCGCTGAAGTGACCAGTGCAGCTAAAGTTGGCACGCTACGTGTCTTAAAAGCGGCCACGACAGCCGGCGTGAAGCGCGTTGTTATGACAGCTAACTTAGGAGCGGTTAGCTTTAGTCGTCTTGATAATGCACGTCCCGTCACTGAGGCGGATTGGACGCGTGAAGATCAAGCGGGCCTTTCATTATATGAAAAGTCGAAGTTAGTCGCTGAACGGGCTGGCTGGGCCTATTGTCAAGCACATACTGACAGTCCAGAATTTACAACCATCAATGCGGGGGCCATGCTCGGACCATCGTTAAATGGCCACGTGACGGGTAGCTTTAACCTGGTCAGTCGGCTAATAACGGGCCAAATGATGCCTAATCTCAAGGTCAATGTCGTTGATGTTCGTGATGTTGCCGACCTGGAAGTACGGGCGATGACCGCACCAGCAGCGGCTAATCAACGGTTCTTAGCGGTAGCTCCCGGTTCGGTTTCAATGAGCGGGATCAAGACATTGATTCAACAGCAACGCCCCCAGTTAGCTGCCGGATTGACTAAGCACTTGATTCCGGACTGGTTCGTGCGGGTCTTAGCACCAGTTAGTAGTCAATTACGCGAGTCTAACCTAATGATGCGAATTAATCATGATGTTAGCACACAAAAAGCCCAACAATTATTAGGATGGCAGGCTCGACCCACAGATGTGGCGGTGCTGGCGGCTGTTGATACGTTGATTGAAAATCAGTCGAACAAGTAAATCAAACTGGTCTAACGGTAACTATCACTGTTAGATCAGCTTTTTTAGTGTGTTTGAGATTAGGGGATAGTGTCTGTTTTTACAAAAGTATACATTTTTAAAGTAAAAGTATTGATTTTGAAACGGAAATAGGTTAGTATTATTTCACGAGGAAAGCGTTTTCCAAAATAATTGTTAAAGAGGAGGAGTTTGATGGATAAGGAGCGACGGATGCCCAAGGATTTTTTCTGGGGTAATTCAGTGTCAAGTATGCAAACTGAGGGTGCTTGGGATGAGGACGGTAAAGGCCGGTCAGTCTATGATGTTCGACCAGCAACGGCAACCACTTCGGATTGGCATGATGCCATTGATGAATATCATCGCTACGAAGAAGATCTCGACCTAATGAAAGATCTGCATCTGAATATGTATCGCATTCAGATTTCATGGTCGCGGGTTGTACCAGATGGCGATGGTGAATTCAATGAGGCTGGGATTGCTTTTTATGATCGGTTAGTTGATGCCATGTTAGCGCGGGGCATTACGCCGATGATTTGCCTGTATCACTTTGATATGCCGTTAGCATTGGCTGAAAATGAAAACGGGTTCATGTCGCGCCACACTGTCGATGCGTTCGTTCGTTTCGGCGAAAAGATGATTGCCCACTTTGCTGACCGGGTTAAATATTGGATCGTGTTCAATGAACATAATTTATATTTTACCGATGAGGTCTTCAATATTTCAGGTTATACCAAGGGTGATCAGAGTGTTAATGATTTGTACCGGATTTTCCACCACACCATGTTAGCGCACGCTCGCTTAGATGACTTTGTACATCGCAACTACGACGACGTTAAGATTGGTGGCATGTTAGCCTATACCCCGGTTTATCCAGAAACGGCCAAACCAATTGATATTATGATGGCCCGTAAGAGTGACGAATTTTTAAATAATAATTTGAATGACGCTTACGTGCATGGTCATTATTCGCCAGAAGTACTACGTTACGTCGAGCAACAGGGGATTGATTATGATTTACAACCAGGTGATGAAGCGATCATTGGTAAAATGAAAGCGGATTTTTTAGCCTTTAGTTATTATCGTTCAACGGTTATCAATGGCGATAAGGTGCCAGTTGATGCTGTACCGAACCGTTATCTCAATTATTCATTTGAGGCTAATCGCTTTTTGAAAGCTAATGAGTGGGGCTGGGCGATTGATCCGCTCGGCTTCCGGAACTTGATTACCAAATTGTACGATCAATACGAAGTACCAGTGTTCCCAATCGAAAACGGGATTGGATTACGCGAGCATTGGGATGGCCAGCATATGATCGAAGATGATGAGCGGATTACTTATCACGAAGAACATATCAAGGCAATGAAAGATGCCATGTTGATTGATGGCGCAAAAGTACTCGGTTATCTCGGTTGGGGATTGATCGATATTCCAAGTTCGCATGCGGATATCGAAAAACGTTACGGGGTTGTATACGTTAATCGGAGTAATCATGATCTAAAAGACTTAAAGCGGGTCCCTAAGAAATCATACTATTGGCTTCAAGGGATTCTAGCAAAAAATGGAGATGAATTGTAATGGAAAATAGTAGTAATGGCGCTTTTAGCAATTTCATTAACAATAAAGTTTTACCACCAATAATGAAGTTCGTTAATACTAAGCCAGTTAAAGCCTTACAAGATGGGATGGTTTACGCCTTACCATTTATTATCATTGGTTCTGTATTCTTAATCTTATCGAATATTCCAATTCCAGCCGTGGCTGCCGTCATCAAAGCCTCTGGTTGGGCTGCGTTCTTTAACCAAGCCTATACAGTAACGTTTGGGGTGCTCTCACTCTGGGCTGCTGTTGGGATTGCGTATGTCTACGTCCGTAACGAAGGGTATGAACCGCTACCAGCTGGGTTAACTTCGATGGCCGTATTCTTGCTTTTGCAAACGCTTAATATTGCTAACCCATTAGTTGCAGCAATGGGGAAAGCTGGTTCTGGGATTACCAACGCTGCTGGTAATGTCGTTATGTCTGGTAGCGCGGTTTCACAAAATATTGATAAGTTACCAAAAGTCCTTCAAGATTTTGTGCAAGCACCAGTTACTGGGGTTGTTAACATTACTTGGTTAGGCGGCCAAGGGATGATTGCCGCCATTATTGTTGGGATTTTAGTTGGTTGGGCCTACTCTGCGATGATTCGTAAGGGTTGGAAGATTACCTTACCAGAACAAGTACCAGCTAGTGTTGCGAACCAATTTACTGCTATGATTCCAGCCGGGGTTATCTTGATTGTCGCTATGTTGATCTTTGCGGCCTTCAGTGCTTTCGGCAATACTGATATGTTGCAATTTATTTACAAGGTTCTTCAAACACCACTTCAAGGATTATCAGACTCACTTGGTGGCGCGTTAGTTATTGCGTTCTTAGTCCCATTCTTCTGGTTCTTTGGGGTCCATGGTGGGTTAATCATGGGGGCCATCACCAGTGGGTTATTAATTCCTAACACGTTCGACAATGCTTCTTTATATAAGGCAGGTAAGTTGACCGTTGCTCAAGGTGCCCACATTGTGACTAACGAATTTTACAATAACTTCATTAACTTAACTGGTTCTGGGATTACGATCGGACTTGTTATCTTTACATTGTTTGCAGCTAAATCTGTTCAATTTAAGACAATTGGTAAAGTTGAATTTGTTCCAGCTTTATTCAATATTAACGAACCATTCTTGTTTGGGTTACCAATTGTGATGAACCCATTCTTAGCGATTCCATTCTTCTTGACACCAGTTATTGTGGCATTATCGACGTATCTGGTTATCTACTTCGGAATCGTACCACCACTGAATGGTTTTGCGGCCCCATGGACAACGCCAGCGATTATTTCTGGCTTCCTAATTGGTGGCTGGAAGATGGCTATCTGGCAAACAATTACGTTGGTTATGTCAACGGCAATTTACTTCCCATTCGCTAAGAAGTACGATGCAATCTTAACAAAAGAAGAAGGCGAAAAGGCCGCTGCGGAAGCCGCTGCCGGTAACGCTGAAATCGAAAAGATGTAATTTGGAAAGGAATTAAACGATTATGGCTGAAAAAATTATTATGTTGGCATGTTCTGCAGGAATGTCAACCTCACTGTTAGTTTCTAAGATGGAAGCTGCGGCTAAGCAAGATGGCGTTGATTACAAGATCTTTGCGACCTCGGCAGCTGATATTGACCACCAATTGAGCCAAGATCCGCATCCCGACGTCTTATTATTAGGACCACAAGTTCGCTACATGGCGAACGATGTGAAGAAGAAGACTGATAAGGCTGGGATTCCAATGGATATCATTAACATGTCTGATTATGGCATGATGAATGGTGAAAACGTCTTACAAGCAGCCGAAAAGCTACTTGGCGATAGATAATTAGGATTTAACCGGGAAAGTTAATACGATTGTGAATCACCAACGTGTGCGGTGGTTGCTTTAACATAGTCGTGACTTATCCGAGTAATAATCAAACACTAACCAAATCCTAGATCGTTTTGGTGGTGGGTATCTCTGGATACCAATATATGTTACGGTTCCCCATTAGTTTGATGCTGGTGGGGAACTTTTGTGTAGACCAGAAACTGGAGTCAGCGTGCATGGTTAGAAAGCCTTTAATCTTAAACCAATCTGAGTGATGGTCTAATTATGAATCATTAGGGTAGTTTGAAGTTAGCTCTAGGTGCAATTTTGAGCCTTGAACTGAGGGTGATAATCTAAGTAGACCGGTAGTGATTTAAAGAAATTAAACAAAACCCTTGACCTGAAACCCGTTCGAGCAGTTAGGATAGAGATAATCAAAGAACGGTAGCTGGCCAGCACCATTATGGAGATCTAGTCATCAAATTTGGGAGGGTTTTATCATGGGACTATTTTCATTCGGTAAAAAAGTTAAGTTGTACGCACCAGTTGATGGAACGTTGCACGATTTATCCACAGTGGCTGCGAATAAGACTGGTTTTGCGGTGGTACCAGAACGACACCATATTTTCAGTCCGGTGTCGGGGACGGTCAGCGCGTTGATGCCGGAACAAAACGCGATTGAACTATCGACGGGCAAACTGACAGTAATATTGCAGATGGGGGTCAACACTAGTGTGGCGCCTGCGACCTATGTGCATGAAGGTGACCAAGTGACCCCAGAGACGCCGTTAGCATTTGTGGATCAAGAACAAGCGGCTGAAAATGATGAGGATATGACGGTAATGGTGACTGTGGATAAAGGTGGCCAGCCGGCTGAAAAAATCAACCTATCCACAAGTGGACAAGTTAGTCATGATCAAGAAGTTGCAACGGTTGTTGATAAGTAGCAATTGATCAGCGGTTAGTTATGCACGGTTAAAATAAGTTAGGTGGGCGTCAGCGATACCAATTAAACAATTGAATTTAGTGCGGTACCATTGTCGTGGAAAACAAAACGCGTAAATTACTCAGTTTGCTTTGGGTAATTTACGCGTTTTGAAGTTTTGTCCAATCCTTTTTAGACAGCCAATCGAGTTTGAACTAATTGTCAGTAGCTGAATCAGGCTGGCGACCTTCAGTAGCAGCTAGTTCAGCTTGATAAGCAGCGTTGATCTCATTAAGTTGTTGATGGAATTTAGTCATTAATTGGTTCATTTGGCGCTGGTATTTCTCGTCCAGTGAGAACCCATTACGACTATCTTCTTTTGGTGTCGTTGTTTGATTTAAGTAAGCTTTAAAATCATCGTCGGGCTGTAGTTTTTCGTATAGATCCACGTTATCGAGCAGGCGGACGATTCGATTATATTTGCCAGTAAAAGTACGCCGGATAATCTGAATTCGTTGTCGAAACACATAGCAACCAGCCTGAATGATCTCATCTGGTTCTGGATAGGTGACGGTCGTATCCTGATAATGCTGCACAACGGCGGGAACGATTTGTTGGATGGCATGATTGATGGTTGGTGCGATCAAGGCCGTTGCAATCTTGGTTTGATTTGACTGTGCTTGTTCAGTATGAGCAGTTGGGCTGAAGACATCACTGGATAATACATTGGGATTAGTTGTTGTTAAATCCACGTACTCCCATAATAAGACGTTAAATTCTGAGTGATTAAGGCCATTTTTTTGGAAGATAGTGGTCACGTATTCAGTCAGGTTACCATACAGAAGATAGTTAGTTGAGACCTTGAAAAACACAGCTAATTTAGTCATCCGTTCAGTGCTAGCTAAGGTTCGTCCTTTTTCCCAATCATTAATGGTACTTTTACCAGCTAAACCAACTGCGGATGCGAGTGCAGCCATACTTAAACCGGCTGTTGTTCTAAGCTGGTGAATCCGCTTGCCGACTTGTTGCTTATCAATCTGCATGTCAGCTTCCTCCCCCTTGGTTACTTCTCTTTATTTTAACATAGGAGTTAAAGTGCCAGCAGTTTTATCAACAAATTTAGCGGCGCTATTTCGACCGGATTGGTGATGGTTGGGTAACCTTGTGGTGTAGCTATAAATTGGTCAGCGATATTTCTGAATAATTGTTAGCAACGCCGTACTATTATCGACGGGCCAACCATCTAGTGATATATGGTAGGATTGAGTGGTGCCAGGATAAATATGCCCTGGAATCGCTATTTTTTGACGATGGTCATGAATAATCAATAAGAACATGGACGCTGTCTCACAAAGAATCGTCACGTGAGCAGCAAGACAGTCGTTAAGTATGGCTGTCAAAGGTTGTTTGATAGTGACTAATCCCGAGAGACCTTCGTGAGTGATGATGGTCCAATAGTGGGATAAAGCAGAATAGGTCGCTAATGGTGTTAGTTGTTGCATAGTAATGCCTCCCCCAAGGTATTAATTAATCTAAATGTTACTATTAGCATACAATTGAATATTCATGAAGGCGACTATCTGCGCTTATTCAACGACATTAATAAGGTCGCTTTACAGATGCGACATTCATGATGTGCCGGCGTATACTGGAAGTAATAAGTTACATAAGGAAGTGGCAAGAGATGTTACACCGAATTGCGGTATTAGCAGATATTCATGGCAACTTAACGGCACTTAACGCCGTGCTTGCCGATGCAAAACAACGAGCAGTGACGGACTATTGGTTTTTGGGTGATTTATTCTTACCCGGTCCGGGTGCGGAAAAGTTATATCAGACGCTTGCGGCGCTGACACCATCGGTATGGTTGCAGGGCAATTGGGAACAAGGCATCAATGCTATTATGACGGGAATGGGACAATTAAATGATCCGTCGCAAGTTTATTTTGCGCGTTTGACGGAATATTTGGTGACACACCTAAGCGCTGATCATTATGCTGAATTGGTACAACGACCGATTGCAACGACCGTGACTGTGAATGGGTTAACCTTTCAACTAGCTCATAATCAGCCAGAACGTTCGACCGGTCATGATTTGTACCCAGATGAACAGCAGGCTAATTTTGATCACTTGGCAGGGGACGCGGATGTGGCTATTTATGGTCATACGCACCAACAAATTATGCGAGTTAGCAAGCGGGGCCAACTTATTATTAACCCTGGTGCTGCGGGCCAACCATACAGCCCGTATGCTAAATTCATGGCTGACCAGCGGGCACATTACGCGATTTTAACGGTAGATGAAGCGGGCCGACTCAGTGTTGATTTTTGCAAAGTTGACTATGATATTGAGCTTGAGTTGGCGGTTGCCCGTGATCAGCAGTTACCGTACTTGGATTTATATGAACATCTTCGTCGAACTGGGTTCACCAGCACTCATGATCAAGCACTATTGGCTAAGGTGAACGCTGATAATGACTATATTACTGAAGTACAGCATTTTTTGATGCCCAAGCGTGACCATTAGTGGCAAGTTAGCTAGTTAACTTTTATAATGAACTGAGTATCATATGAGGAGGATTTTCATGAACTTTGCACCATCAGAGTGGTTTGGCTTCAATAAGCGGGCTAGACATGACATGACGTTTACTAAAACAATCAATGGGGAGACTAGTACCAAAAAAGTGTACGGGCACTTTAACGTGTGGGCCTTATTATTCACGTGGTTTTATGCGTTATTCAGTGTACGGTGTCGGACACCATTTTTTATGCTGAAAACGGCAGTACCGTTTTTAGGGATGGTTTTGTTGAATATGATTGCCCAGTTGTTTTTTACTGATCAGATCGTACTAGGTATTGGATTACTCGGTGATATTTGGTATGGATTTATGTTTGAGACTTGGTTTAGAAATCAGCTGGTGGCTAACGGCTATCAACAAGCAGCTTAATACGATGATCATCTAGGGCAGTACGGCTTTCCAGTATTATTATGGGAAGCCTTTTTAGTATCTAGAAGTGAACATGATTAAGCTGGGGTAAACGTCATAACACAAATAATATCGTTTCTTTACAAATATCTGACTAAACACTTTACATTCTTTAACTATCCTTAAAAGTGCAGTTTGTTTTACGATAAAAAGGATGGAGTGATAATTTTATAATGAAGCCGCGTGTTTTAACGACCTTATTAGTTTGTTCAGCAATCTTAACAACGACGGTGACCCCGGCGTTAGCCGCAGTGACCCCGATGGCACCTGCGACTGAGCAAGTGGCAGAACCAGTTGCTAATACAGCAGTTCCGGCAGCAACTTTGAGTTTAGCAGTCCAGAATCAACGTTTGATTGATTCGATTGGACAAACGCAGTGGCAACCAGTTGGTCAACCGGCCGTGACTACGGATCCTGAATTTGACGACCAGGTGCTGAACTTGGATGGTAAGTCAGCGTTCTATACGACGTTTACGGATCAACAGTTAGCACAATTACAAGATGGGATGGCAATTGAAGCCTATTTCAAATATGATCCGGCCGCCGATGCTAGTGCCGAACACGAGATTTTCTCCAGCCAACAAGGTGGCGGGCTAGGGCTTGGTGTTCAAAATGATCAAGTCGTCTTTTTTGCCCATGATGGTTCTGGCTACAAAACACCTAAAGGAACGTTGCAGAAAGGCCAATGGGTACATGCGGTTGGTGTGATCGACAAGCATAAGACAGCGAGTTTATATTTAGATGGACAACTAGTCCAACAAGTGGCCATGCCAGGTGATTTGAAGCTGGCTCAGGGGACCAAAGATTTTGTACTGGGCGGTGATGCGGTACCGGGAGGAAGTCATGTCCAATCAATGATGACTGGGAAAATCAAGCAGGCCCGCTTGTACAATCAAACTTTGACGCTGCAACAAGTGCGTCAATTGAACGATGCTGCCCAGGTTGGTAAGCGACCAGTTGCGCCAGTGCCAGTGGAACAAACAGTTGCGACTAAGTTTGTTGGCCCTAAACAAATTGCTAATGGTCATACATATGGACTGAATGTGCATGCCCGACAAGTTAAGGCTACGGGTTCAGAGCCAGTCACGATGGATATTGTTTATGACGCGGCTAAGTTTGATTATGTTGGTGCTGAACGCTTGTTGCAAGGTGATAAGACGCGGGTTCAACTTATTCAGCCAGGACGTGTACGTTTGACCACCACGGCCAACCTATCAAAGGCTGATTTTAAAACTTACGCCCAAACTCGGTTAGCACATCTTAATTTGAGGGCGAAAGCGGCTGGTGAAACCCAGATTAAATTTGAGCAGGTAACTAAAAATACAACAGTCGAATTAGGTCCGGCCCAAGCCGTTGAAATTCAGGGCAAGTATGCGCTCGACTATAATGGCGACGGGATTATTGGTATTGGTGACGTCGCACTGGCAGCCGCAACTGACAAAGTTGCGGCAGCTAAGCAAGCTGAAATTAGGCCGTATAAACACGTTGTCGTTTTGACAACTGACGGTGGTGGTAACCCGTGGGATCCTAAGGGAATGTACTATGCACAAGGTGCTGAACAAAATACTAAGACCCCCGTATGGACGACGAATCCAGATATTATGAAAAAGCGTCGGAATACGTATACGATGGACTTGTTCAATAAGCAGTTTGCGATGAGTACGTCGGCGCGGGCGGTCTCACCAGCAATTTCGGCACAAAACTATATTTCCATGTTACACGGTCGGCCATGGGATACGTTACCTAAGGAATACCAGGGGACTAATGCAACGATGGGTCAAGAATATTTTGCTGATTTTGGTAAGCCCCAGGCGCTGTTCCCCTCAGTATTCAAGATATTGCAGGCCAATAATCCCACGCGGGGAGCGGCAGCCTTCTCAGAATGGGGGCCCATTATCAATAGTATTGTGGAACCCGATGCACCAGTGACGACTAAGCAGTCAGCGTCACTGAAATCCTTTGACGATGTGGCCGATTATATTGGCACTCCGGCGTTTAAGAATACCGGCTTGGTTTACATGCAAAGTGATTATATGGATGGTCAAGGTCATGGGCATGGCTGGTATAACGATAATTATTGGGATAAGTACGCCCAGTATGATGCACTATTTAAGCGAGTCATGGATAAGCTTGAGGCGACTGGTCATATTCATGATACGTTAGTGATTGCTAATGCTGATCACGGTGGTTCTGGTAAGAGCCATGGTGGTTGGGATGAATATAATCGCAGTATTTTTATGGCGTTGGGCGGCGAAACCGTTGATAGTGGCCGTCGATTACATGGTGGTAGTAATGCTGATATTAGTGCGCTGATTTTAAACGCCTTACAAGTACCGCAAGCACCACAGATGTTTGATAGCCAAGTCTTTGATTCATCAGCTTTTCTCAAGCAAACTGATCTGGCTAAGAAGCAGCGGGCCGTTGAAACATTAAAACTTAGTCGTAATGATCAAGCAGCCCAAGTTCAATTAGTTGGCAACCAGAACCGGCAATTAACGGCTTTTGATCTACAATTTGATTTAGCTGGCCGAGAAGTCGCTGATATCAAAGTTCCAACTGGTATTCAAGTCTTGCGGCAGACCGTCGCAAATGGCCAACTGCGACTGACAGTTAGTGCAAGTCAACCAGTGACTGAGCTGGTAACGGTCAAGTTGGTTCCAACCAAAGCACGGGCGGCCAAGACAATCATGTTAAGTCAGGCGATGGCCGCGACTGCGGCTGGTACAGAAGTGTTAGTTGACTTGGATAATGATAATCCACTAACTAGTACCACCAAACCGGGTGGTAACGGCAACACTGAAAAGCCCGATGAAAACGGGACTAGTACTACCAAACCAGGTGGTAACGGCAATGCTGAAAAACCAGATGAAAACGGGACTAGTACCACCAAACCGGGTGGTAGCGGTAATGCTGAAAAGCCCGATGAAAATGGAACTAGTACCACCAAACCGGGTGGTAACGGTAATGCTGAAAAGCCCGATGAAAACGGAACTAGTGCCGCGAAACCGGGTGGTAACGGTAATGCTGAAAAGCCTAATGGAAATGAAACGAGCACAATCAAACCAGGTGGCAATGGTAATGTCGTTAAGCCTGATGAAAGTAATAATAGCGCCAAGCCGAATGGTCATGGGACAGTCGCTGAATCTAATACGGATAAAGCGAATGTAACGAAGCCAAACAGTAGTAGTACACCAGTGAAGCCGAATACTGCCAGTTCGCAGGCAGATACGACTAGCAATAGTACGGCTACCGGAACGGTGTTACCTGAAGTCAGCGCAAGTGCAACGACTAATCATGATAGTCACGCAGCTGGACACCATAGTGGTAGTTGGTTACCGCAGACGGGTGAAGATGTGCAACGATGGTTGGCAGTAACCGGTAGTGTATTACTCATGATTACCGGTGGGATTGTTGTTTGGTGGCGTAAACGACGGGCATAAATAAGCATATTTTGTCAGCGTAATTTGCTGATTGCATATAGCTGGGGCAGTTTCTGAGAACAACGCGTTTCTCGAAGCTGCCTTTTGTGCATGTCAGATTGATTAATCTAGGAAGTTTGAACCGAATGGCGAAGTGAGCAAGCTGGCTTCAAAATAGTGCTAGCAATCATTTTAAGATTCAATTATAGGATTGATAGTAATTGCAACAATTCATTTATTTTTTAGTGACTACATTAATATTTGAATGTTTCAAATCGACGACGACTACGTTCCAGCAATTGGCATCCAGCCCCCGGAAGTCGGAATATGACGCACGTATGCTGATGAACAATAATCCAACTAACTGACACGTTTTAATTATGATCCATGACAGTTTAACTAGCCATAATAGATTAATATATTTAGAAAAATAGTTAGTTTTCGTTGTTTTAGACTAACTAAAGTGCTATGATAAGCTTCATTCAATTGAAGCTTAAGGGTTTTACCCAGGCAGTATTTTTGTTAAACTTAGTGACTAATAGTCACAGTTAAAGTCCTTTATAAACTTAAGGAAGTTGCACACACGATATTGACAGTAAGGTAGGGTGAGTTAGCGTGAGTTACTTAGAATTAAAAGACATTCACAAAGCCTATTATTTAGGTAAAGAAGCCTTCCCAGTCTTAAATGGGATCAATTTAACTTTTGAACGTGGCGAATTTGTCGCAATCTTAGGTGAATCTGGTGGCGGTAAGTCAACGCTAATGAATATTATTGGTGGCTTGGATCGTCAATTTGAAGGTCAAGTGTTATTACAGGGAACCGCTTTAGATCATCATCAAGAAAAGCAAATGGACCAGTACCGACGTGAAACGGTCGGCTATATTTATCAGTCGTATAATCTAATCAATCATTTGTCAGTGCTAGATAATGTTCTGATTTCATTAGATATGACAAAGTTAAGCCGTTCAGAGCGCGAACAACGGGCGAAGGAACTCTTGACTCAGGTCGGCTTAGCGGATCAGATCAAAAAGTATCCCAATCAGTTGTCTGGTGGTCAGAAGCAGCGGGTGGCCATTGCCCGGGCATTGGCCAGTGATCCACAAATTATTATTGCGGATGAACCGACTGGTGCACTGGATTCTGAAAACACGGCTGAAGTTTTGAAAATCTTGGATCAAATTGCAGCGGAAGGGCGGCTCGTGATTTGTGTGACCCATTCTCAGGATGTTGCCAATGCTGGCACGCGGATCGTTCGGTTAGCTGACGGTAAAATCACCGATGATGAGCGGCTAAAGCCAGCTTATCCCGTCGATGAAAATCGCCAACAGATTCCGGCACGCAAGTTACCATGGTATGTACCATTGAGTACGGCGTTTAAACACCTTCGTTATACGTGGACTTGGAATTTAATTATTATCATTGGGACGGCGATTGGCCTATTCGCAGTAATGCTGTTCAACGGTTTAGGTAATGGCTTGAAAGGCTATATCAATCAAGAAATCAATGATATGGTTAATCCACGGGTTGTGACTGTGAGCCGGTATCAGAAATCCAGTCAGAGCCAGCGAGGTGGTGGTCAACAGGGCAATCAGCAGGCGGCTGCAATGGGCGCCAGCGTAACGACTACTAGTCAACCAACCTTCAGTACGGCCCAGTTGAACCAGTTGAAAAAAGTTAAGCATGTAACCACTGTTCAACCGATTTTAAGCGCCAGTAATGCGACGATTACGGTTGGTAGTAAGGATTATAGTGCTTCCTCAGTAACGACGTGGACAGCGTCGAACCGTCAATCGATTATTAAGGCCGGACATGCGGCTGGTAAGGACGAGATTGTCGTCGATAAGAGTAGCATTGCGAAAAAATGGTCGTCTAAGAATTGGAAGCAATTGGTAGGTAAAAAAGTCACGGTGGCTTTCCAGACGACTAATAAGAGTGGCAAGAGTGTTACGGTTAAACGGCAATTAACGGTTTCCGGGATCACGGATAGCACGACTGGGAGTAGTGTAAATGCGGTAACTTACGCGACAATGAAAGCCATGCGGTCAGCGAAGGACTTGAGCACACAGCCAACCTCAGTAGCAGTTAAAGTTGATTCGCGTAATCATAATGATGCCGTGACGAAACAGATTAATAAGCTGAAGACTGACGGCAAACGGGCTTATAGTGCCACTAGTATTGCTAGCATACTTGATACGGTAAACACGTACGTAAACTTAGCGACGACCATTCTAGCAGCTATTGCTGGTATTTCATTGTTAGTGTCAGCATTGATGATTATCGTTACGATGTTCATGTCGGTCAGTGCCCGAAAGAAGGAAATTGGCATCTTACGTGCACTTGGTGAAAGTCGACGTGATATTCGGCGGTTGTTTACGAGCGAATCGTTGATTATTGGGGTTATCAGCGCTTTACTGGCCACTGGTATTGCTTATGGTATTGGGGCGGTACTGAATAAAGCCTTGTACCAAATTGCCAGTTACAATATGATTGAGATTCAAATGAGCAATATCATTTCAACCTTTATTATTGCGCTAGTGATTGCACTACTGGCAGCCATTTTGCCAGCTTGGCGGGCAGCACGTTTGAATCCGATCGACGCGCTAGCTGCTGATTAAGGTGATAAATTAAATAGTGTTTGATTGAACGGTAACAAGGCCTTCAGAGGCTTATTGTTACCGTTTTTTGTCGTTTGTCGAGCTTGGCTGAGACGAGCTGAATCTAATTTATTGGAAAGGCGGAAGGTTTCAAAGGGGGGGATAATTAGCTTTACATATGTCGAAATTGACATATAATAGGGATAACTAAATAGAGTGGGTGATCAAATGCATTATGGAATTTTGGCGTTAACTTTTCTAAGTGTCAACTTGGATTTTTTTCTGATGTTAGTTTTTTTGTTGAAAAAGTATCAGTTGCGACAAGTATTAGTCGGCTATTTATTAGGTAATCTGATTCTCCTAACAGCTAGTTTTTTTGTGGGTAAAACATTGACTTTATTTTTGCCAGAATGGGTATTAGGCGTACTAGGAGTACTGCCTATTTGGTTGGCATTTCACGATGACGATGATGATGCGACTGATCGATCAGGCCGTTCACCAGTGATTAATGTACTCGTTACTTATTTAGCCGTGTGTGCTGGTTGTAATTTGTCGATCTTCTTGCCTGTCCTCATCGGTGAAAGCATGTTACACTTTTTGATGACTTTAGGTTTTATCGGGGTGCTAACCATTTTAGTAGTGTTTATCATTAACCAAGTTGCGGGAATAAGCGCTGTTCAACGACAGATAACGGCCCACGGCGAATGGTTAATGAAGGTTTGTTACGTTGTGATTGGGCTGTATGTTTTCTGGGATAGTGGCTTGATCAGTCATCTGTTAGCACTCCTATAGTTCAGTAAGACAGGAGGAGCCGATGTGGAAGTCAGTGAACCGCTGCTAACGGAAGCAGCTAAGATTTATAAAGTACTCAGCAATGTTAATCGGATTAAAATATTGATATTTTTAGAGCAACATGAAGCAGACGTCACTAATATTGTGGCACACGTTCATCTGGCGCAACCATTAGTATCGCATCAATTAGCAATTTTATTTCAGTATCAACTAGTTTCTAAGACCAAACGGGGAAAGCACGTTTATTATTGTTTAGATGATCCCCATATTTTAGAAATGGTCGATGCAATGATTGGACACGTGGCACATGAAATTAAGCATGAGCCACATCATGACTAGTGGTGGGAGGATTGTCTTGAAGGATAACGTAATGAAACGACGGCTTATCGGGGGCGCTTTATTGTTAGCATTACTATTAATTGCTTTGTTAATTTACCGATATCATGGGATGTGGGCGCTGCTGCAACACCGGATGTTTGACCAAGCAACGCTGGTTGCACAGGTCCGGCAGCATCAAGCTATCGACATTTTGTTAGTAGTCCCCTTACTAATCTGTTTTTCAATTATTCCCGGCGCACCTGTGGCAACGGTTAGTGTTGTCGCTGGCATCTGTTTTGGCAAGGGACTAGGAGCAGGGTTGAACGTTGTTGGGATCACCCTCGGTAATTTAATTGCGCAACGTTTTTTTGGCCGCGTAACGGCACGCCAACAGCAACAGCCTTCGAGATTAGTGACTGCCATTAGTAAGATGCGCCATCCCTTGTTAGGCATCATGATTGGCTATACAGTACCGTTTATTCCAACGTCATTAGTTAGTTTAGCAGCTGTCAAAACGGCAGTGACACAGCGCCAATTGGCAATAGCTACGCTGATTGGAAGCATGCCGACAGCGATTATTTATGCTTGGGGTGGGGATGAATTAATCAACGCTCATTTTAAAAATGCTTTGCTGCTGATTGGCGTCTTGATATTATTGGTTGGATTGTTGTGGTTGATTCACCATGATCGCCAGCGCACAGTCGATGTGGATACTGATCACTCATAATATAAATGACTAAATATAAATGACTAACGCAGCACTTTAATTGATTAAGGCGCTGCGTTAGTCATTTATCGGTCAAGTTGCTATTATGAAGCAACTGGCTGGGAATGCTGCCATTGATTGATTTGAGTAGCGGTTAACGTAACCGTCTTGAATGGTAAGAAATGCTCGGAAAGTTCTGAACTGGGATCGGCTTGAAAGATTTCAACTTTAGCGTTGGTCAAGTCTAGCCGATATACACGGCGAGAGTGAGGACTGTCAACATAAATAGCGGTAGTAGTGAAGGGCCGCCAAGTGAAATTAGTCGCTGGTAATAAGTGCCATTGTACTAATGCTTCGTAGGTTTCGTTAGGTGTCATAATTGAATCCCCCTTCAACCCTTATTATAGTATCTTTGGCATAATAGTCAAATTATGTTTGGTCAACCTAAAAAGGCCGCTTTCTAAACTGAAAGTGGCCTTTTTAGATATGATTTTACGGATTAACGAATAACTAGGACTGAGATAGGGGCGTATTTTGCCATATAGGCAGCTTGACTACCGAAATGCTTGGCAATCCCTTTTTTAGCTAGTGAACCAATAACGAGCAAGTCCGGTTGAACATGTGGAATGACTTCTTTGACGATAGTTTCGCCAGGTTCGCCTTCTGCAATCATGGCATGAACTTTTGTCACACCAGCTGTTTGAGCCTGCTTTTGATACTTTAAAATATGTTGTTCAAGTTCTTGGCGTTCACCGTGAACGTAATCCTTGCTAAGGGCTTGATAAACATTCATTTCATCATTTTCAAGAATTGAGACGATGACGAGTTCTGCGTCATCTTGCTTGGCTTGATGAATCGCATAGTCAAAAGCTAATAATGCATCAGCTGAATCATCGACACCAACCAATATGCGTTTGAATTTAGTTGCCATTATTTGTTGGCCTCCTTAGCTGCAGCAGCGAGTTGTTGTTCAACGTAACGCTTGTTACCACGTTGCAAATCGAAGATAGTCCAAGCAAGTAGGGCAAGAATAGCAGCGATTAAAACGTAAGCTAAGATTTTAGAAAAAGTCTGTTCTCCAGTTGAAGGATTATCACCAAAGAATCCTAGAATAGAATCAGGTAGACCGAGTAGATTTAAGAAAGTTAAACCAATAACGGATAACCAACCTAGACCCTTAACCCAAAGTGAGTTTTTGAATCGTTTGCCCATTTCGGCGGCGCTGTCAGTCATCATGAGTAATGGCAACATGGAAAATGGTAGGGCAAAGGCTAGAAAGACTTGCGAGTTATTCATCAGGTTATTCAAAGCAGTGTGTTCATCAATGGCACTTTTACCACTAGTTAATAGCACACAGATAAGTACGGGAATAACCGAGATCAACCGGGTAACTAACCGCCGTAACCAAAGCGGCATCCGCATGTGAACGAAGCCTTCCATAATAACTTGACCGGTCAAAGTACCAGTAATAGTGGAGTTTTGACCAGAAGCTAGCAAGGCGATTGCGAAGAGCGCGGATAGGGCCCCCGACTTGGCAACGCTAATTAAAATGCCGTTGCTTAACATGGACGTGTTCGATAAAGCTTCATATAAGCCGAAGAATGATGGGTCTTTGACGGCACCACTCTTGAAGACGGCTACCCCCATGATTAAGAGTAATGAGTTAACCACAAACGCAAATGAAAGCTGAATGTTAGAGTCCCAAGCAGCAAATTTCACGGTTCGGGCAACGTCTGCTTCATCAGTATGGTCGATTTTGCGCGTTTGTGAAATTGCCGAGTGCAAGTACAAGTTATGCGGCATAACGGTCGCCCCAATAATTCCGAGGGCACCGGATAATGGTGTCATCCCATTGACTGAACGGCTCGTAGAAAAAGTATCGGCCGTTGGCACTAACCCTTTAATAACGCCACCCCAATCGGGATTGGATAATGCAACTTGATAAACGAAAACGAATAAGATAACTAAGATTAAGCAAACCACGATGGCTTCAATTTTACGGAAGCCGATTTTGGTCAATAATAGCAAAACTAAAACGTCTAAGACGGTAATAAACACCGCGATGACTAACGGAATGTTGAATAATAAATACAGGGCGATCGCAGCACCAATAACTTCGGCAATATCGGTCGCCATAATAGCTAATTCAGTTAAGATCCATAAAACGATTCCGAGTGATTTACTCGTGCGGGCCCGAATTGCTTGGGCCAGATCCATCTGACTCACGATACCAAGTTTAGCGGCCATGTATTGTAATAACATCGCAATCAAACTTGAAATCAAGATGACAGACATTAGCATGTACTGGTAATTTTGCCCACCAGTAATGGAAGTTGACCAGTTACCGGGATCCATATAGCCCACAGCAACTAGGGCACCAGGACCAGAATAGGCAAAGAGGGTTTTCCAAAAACTTAAATTTTTAGGAACCTCAATCGTACCGTTGATTTCCTCTAGTGAGGGGCCGTTAGCATATTCAATCAATTTATGCTTCCGGTTTGGGGTGTTCGTCTTTTCGCTCAATTAAAAGACCACCTTTCTATTCATCTAAAACTTTGAGCCGTTGTCATTGTACAATAAATAAAAGTAAATAGAAACACTTTTTTAGGTACACCTACAAAATAAATAAAACTTGTTAATCTAAAATTATTGTTTTAAAAATAATAATTTTAACTTACTAAGCGGAACTAATTGTGGGCAAACGCTATGATGAGAATAATACGAATAGCGTTTGTTCTTCCGTAAAGTTGCGTGCTTTTAGTCACCGTAGATACGTGCAAACTACCGGAATAATCGCAATGCTTAGAAACTTAGCTTGTATCCTAGTCACAAATTACATACGCTATTCTGGGAGGTGCGCGATGCGTTTTGCGGATAATTTAAAAGTCGTTCGACGGCAGAAGCAGATGACACAAACTGACATTGCCGCGCAATTACATGTTTCACGGCAGACTATTTCAAGTTGGGAAAATGGTCGGAGTTATCCAGATATTGGGATGTTGGTTCAGATTAGTAAAGCTTACGATCTTTCGATTGATCGCTTATTGAAGGAGGATTTGGGTATGTTGGAACACTATGAGGCTCAGGCGACAAGTAGTCGCCATCAACGGCGCTTGGTTGTGATTAGTTACTATTTGGTCGTTGGGTTACTGTTTTTAAGTTACTTGTGTCATTTTATGAATTGGTCGGTTGGAACGGTGCTCGTGATTATCAATGGGAGCTTAATTGTGACGACGGTGACGTTAATAATGAATTATCCTTATTTTGATGATTGGGTCCCTACTAAGAGGCGCGGCTGGGAATTGTTTGGGGTAATTGCAATGTTAGCGGTGTTGAATATTGCGCTAGAATGGCCGGTACTTGCCCATCAAATCCCGACAACGAGTTTTTTGAATGCGCACGCTGGAGCTTATTTGGCGGGTAACGCTAGCGGTAAGTTGGTTGGCGACTTTCTGCACTTGTTTATTTGGACTGCTGCTGCTGTCATGGCCATTGAAATTCCGTTACAACAAGCGAGAAAAGCTGCTAGTTAATTGGTGACGAATGGACAGCGCGCCAGTGACTGGTTTATTGACCGTCGTCCGGCTAATTTTTAGCGCCAGTCTTTTTTCAAAATGACGGATATTAACAAGGGGACTGCCAGAATTGATAATTAATTCTGGCAGTCCCCTTGTTCTTGAAATGATTTGTTTGGTGTGGCCTGAACGGTGACAGTCAATATGAGTATGACGGCATTAGTCCACGTGTTCCGAACTGATATGGTGGTACATCGTTTCACCGAACAAAGTTTGTTTGGCGGCGGGCGACCGGTGTGCTAGCCATAAGGTGTAAGCGAGACTAGTCCCGCCAGTTAAAGCCCATAGTGTCCAACTAGTATGACGACCACTAGCTGAAAAACGGTAAAAGGTGATCAAGTCCGCGAGCACTTCTTGGAAGAATTCTTGGTTGATTTTAGTCCAAGAGAGATGTTCGTGAAGATAGGTGATTTCGATGATGAATTGTGCACCGAGTGTCATTAACCAGCCTAAAAGATAAGGGCGACCACCTTGAGCGGTAATGACCTTACGATAAATCGGAATCTCGTGCTGTTCAGAATCGCGAAAAAAAGTGGTGGCCGTCTCTTCTAGGCGGATTTTAGTGTGGCGAGCTTGATAATGACCGATCCAAGTAGCAAAACCAATGATAATCAGTAGCACAAGTCCGTTGATTGGTGACCAAGTGAAAGTTCGACCAAACTGATAAAGAGTGAAGATGGGAATAATCCAGTAGCCTAAACGGGTAATTTTACTGAATTCAAATTGTTCGTGTAAGAAGTGGTAAATAATTAAGCCAATTAATAAGGCACTCATTGGTAACATCCTTGTCGTTGAATTTTTAATCTATTGACTTGCACACCGGCAAGGCGATGTGCAGATATTGGCCCTTGACTGAAAATTGCGGGATAATTATTGGAGATAAACACAATAGTTGTCATCGCCAATAGTTAACTGCTGTGCTAAGATTAAGTTGTGTTGAATTTTACTCATAAAGTAATAAAGATGCAACTTAAAATAAATTATTTCATGATAATGACGTTTAAGTGAAGAAAGTCAGGTGTGGTAACCATGAGTAAACTGAATTCAGTTAATATTGATCAAACTGAAGAAACCGCTACTGAAATTTTAGAACCGGTTGCTGAGTTAGATAAGCAAATTGTGTCACCCGTGAAAGAAACGCGCAATCAAGCGATCCGTTATATTTTGTGGGGGTTAATTAGTGTGGCCGTCAATTTTGCAACGTTCTATACGACGTACCATCTAATTGGGCTTGAGTACCAAGTAGCAAATATTGTGTCCTGGGTAATTGCTGTGCAAGTCGCTTTTTGGGTCGACCGCCTAAAGGTATTTGATCACCATTCTAATCATGTGTATCGGGAAATGGGTAAATTTTATGGGACCCGAGTCGTGACGTACGTGGTTGAAGCCATTATTTTATGGCTGTTGATGTCGGTGCTTGGTAGTTCGGCGGTATTAGCCAAGGTGCTTGGTCAAGCCGGCGCAATTATTGGCAACTTTCTCTTTTCAAAATTGTATGTTTTCCGAAATAAATAAAGTCGATTAGGTCACGAATATTAATTCGGGCCTTTTTTGATAACCGCAGTTATTGAGCTGGTCAAGACCGTAGATAGTGAAAACGGATTAAGATTACAAGTAGATTGCGGTAATCCTAAATATTCTTAATGATTCACTAAGAGCAGTGTCTAAGCACGGGATCATGTGGTTTAATAAACTTAAATGTGGCGTAGTCCCCATTTGAAAAATTAAGAGGAGCGCGTGCCATGTTAAAAAATCTGATGCGTGGGATTAAAGTGCTATGTTTAATTGGGCTATTAATCTTTGGTTGGAGCCACTATGATACATTAGCACCGCGCGCAATTGCATTGTATCAAACGAGCCGCCAAAATCTGGCCGCGGCTCTATCCGGTGATTTATCAAGTCATCTGCTTGATGCGGACGAAGCAAGTCAGTCAAGCACGAGTAGCGGGGCCAGTGCGACTAAGCAATCGCACAGTTCAAGTACTACTGCGAACACGGATGCCAGTTCACAAGTGACCAGTTCAACTACGTCCACAACGCGTGCGATGACCCCGATTGAATCAATCGTCCAAGAGGCCACGTTAAAGAAGACGTATTATTACAGCTTTGCCAGTGATTTACCTAAGGCGGGGCGCCAAGTCTTTCAAGCGGCAATCACGGCTTATAATCAAACGGGTTTAGTTCACTTAGTAGCGGGCAAAGCGAGTGGTTCTCAGAATTCAATTACCTTCTCGTTGTACCATAAGAAGATGGTCGCCGGTTCGACTAGTGTTGAGCTCGGGCATGGTGGTCCTGACATCACGAAGCAAGTTAGCTGGCGTGGAACTCAGTATTGGAACAATGCAACGGCCAGTCTCAATGGCTCATACACGGCGGCCTATAGTAAGGCAGTGGCGGTTCATGAACTTGGTCATGCTTTGGGGTTAGATCACAGTTCATCGACTGAGTCGGTCATGTACCCGGTCTCACAAGGCAAATGGACGCTCTCGTCAGCGGATGTTGCGGCCTTACGGGCCATTTACGCGAAGGATGCATAACAAACGGGACGTAGTACAAACAGAATTTAACCACTTTTCAAATAATGACCTATAATTAAGGTGTATCAAAAATTAGAAAGGAAGTTGTTTTAGTATGGCTGCAGCAGTTGAAATGAACAGTATGTTAGACGAAAAGATGACGGACGTGTTTGATTGGAGTGATTCCAAGTTACCCGTACGGGATGCTATTTGGAATCATTTCATGGATGCGGATAGTCATGATACTGACAAGACGGCTGACGAAGTAGCGCCTTATATGAGTATGGATGAAGCTAAGCTCAAGAGCGAAGTTGAAAAACTCCTAAAGGCTTAACTAAAATAACGACCATAATGGCCTAATTTTTGCACCGAGACATCCGGGATAACGACCCGGACACACCGATTAAAATAGTGGTGATCATCTGTTATCGATGATCACCACTATTTTTAGTCAGATCTGGGCATTTGATATGCTCAATCGAATCAGAACAATCCAGGGTCAGTTATTCAGCCTAGTCTGATTATAAGTTTTAATCTGGATGCTGAGTTTGCCCGCCACGGTTTGATTCAGTGTCAGTTGCGTTAGTTTGCCATTTTCAGGTGTGATTGGATCGAGTTGTGACGGAGCGTACCGGGCAACCAGACTGCGAATGATGGAACTGTGAGAGATTAGTAAGACGTGGGCCTGGTCGGGTTGCTCAGCCATGATAGCCGCTAAGCCAGGTAAAAAGCGTGCCCAAAACGCTTGGCTAGTTTCTGTTAAATGACTGGGATCAGCAGCGCTTAACCAGTCTTGGGTCTGATCGACACCGTATTGAGTGACTAAGTCTTCGTAGGTTTGGCAACCGTGGGCCTGAGCAATTGGTTCCCAGACAGTAGTCATTTTTTGACCTTCAAAGCGGCCGTAGAAATGTTCACGTAGAGCCGAGCGAAAATGGATGGTAGTGATGGGCCACGTTGCGTCATGACAGAGGATGGTGGCTGTTTGGCGGGCACGAGTGACGTCGCTTGCGTAGACCGCGGTAATCGGTAAAGAACGTAATTGGTGCGCCAATTGATGGATTTGCGTTACGCCTGTCGGGGTCAGCGGGGTATCCGACCACCCTTGAAATTCATGAAAAATATTAAAGTAAGTCTCGCCGTGACGAATCAAAGATAGTGTGATTGATTTCATTGTTGAACCTCCTAGGGGATACTAGCTGTTAATTGTAAAGTAACATAAATAGTTAGCTGGTTCTCAAGCCCTTATTTAAGCTAGTTAATTAGTTTAATTTTAGGTGGGTAAGCTGCCATGAATTAAGACTTGTGAACAAGAATAGCGGTTAATTATTTTTGATTAATATAAAAATAATTAAAAAATAACTTGACTTATCATTGAAAATTAATTAATCTAAGAAACATCAACATTACAAAAACTTTTGAAAGCGAGGCGCGTCCATGATGAAAATTCAATCTAACCTAACCAATTTGTTGACAACCCTTGCTGTTCAAAACTTAGCCTTATTATTAACGAAGAAGGACCCGGTCGCTTGACCTTGAGTATAACTCAAAATTCAAGTGAACTGAGCCCTTCTTTCCCATTGTGGTAATGAGGCTCAGTTCCGGGTAAAGGCCTCATTCACTACGGTGGATGAGGCCTTTTTGTGACTTAAGGGGGATCGGGGTCGGTAACAATGAATCATCAAAAAATTGAAAGTGGGAATGACAAATGAAAAAATGGGAACAACAAACAATGAAGATTGCAGCAGTTGGAGCGATGGCGTTGACACTCGCGGGGTGTGCAACCGCAAAATCTAGTTCAAGCCAGGGGAATAACCCTGGTAAGACGATCAAAATTGGGGTCAACATGGAATTATCGGGCTCTGCGGCTGGTTATGGAGAACAGCAAAAGCAAGGAATTCAATTGGCGGTTAATAAAATCAATAAGAGTGGTGGTATCAAGGTTGGGGGGACCAAGAAAAAGATTAAGCTGGTCATCCGGGACAACAAGACGTCCAACACGACGGCGGCCTCGGTTGCGGCTCAGTTGGTTAATAACGATAAGGTCGTAGCGGTAGTTGGGCCAGCAACCACCAGTGCCGGAACAGCTGCGATTCCTAATATGACTAAGGCGGCGGTGCCATCAGTTAGCCCATCAGCAACTGATCCGGACTATACGTTGCAAAAGAGCGGTAAAGTCCAAAAGTACATATTCCGAGCTTGTTATCAGAATAATTTCCAAGGTTCAACGGCTGCAACCTTTGTGACTAAGAATTTGAAAGCCAAACGCGTCGCTATCTTGACTGACAACTCAAGCGATTACGGCACGGGGCTAACTAAAGCATTCAAGAAGCAGTACAGTGGCAAAGTCGTTAGCAGCCAAACTTTCCAAGAGGGCGATAAGGACTTTAATGCCATCCTGACCTCTTTGAAGCATAAAAAAATTGATGCGATTTATGCGCCAGGTTATTATTCAGAAATCGGTTTGATTGTTAAGCAGGCTCGCCAAGCAGGCATTAAAGTCCCAATCGTTGGTAGTGACGGCATGGCGGATGCTAAGCTGGCCCAAATTGCTGGCAAGTCCAATGCCACTAACGTTTATTACACGACGCCATTTTCTACTAAGGCTTCGGCAACCAACAAGCTTGCTTCAAACTTTATGAGTGCTTATAAAGCAAAATATGGTAGCACGGCGCCAACCTTCTCAGCATTGGCTTATGATTCAGTTTATATGATCAAAGCGGCGATTGAAAAAGAAGGTTCGGCTAATTCCGTTAAAATTGCCGATGGCTTGGCTAAGCTTAAGAACTTCAAGGGTGTCACTGGGACGACAACAATTAACAAACAACATAATCCTGAAAAGACGATTTCGATTGAACAATTGACCAACGGTGCTGTTAGCAAGGTATATAACGTCAAGTAATCTAACTCGTTAAAGCGTGGGGGAACACATATGCAGACATTTGGACAACAACTGATTAACGGACTATCACTGGGCAGTATCTATGCGCTATTGGCGCTGGGCTACACGATGGTTTACGGTATTATCAAATTAATTAACTTCGCGCATGGTGATATTTATATGTTGGGCGCCTTTTGGGGCTATTACAGCCTGAAAACACTACACTTTAATTTTATTGCAGCGCTCCTCTCAGCCATGGTGATTTGTGCGATTAGTGGTGTGATTATTGAATACTTTGCGTACCGACCGTTGCGACATTCACCGCGTATTACGGCCCTGATTACGGCAATCGGTGTCTCATTCTTACTTGAAAACGGCATGTCATACTTTGTGGGTGCGAGTGCCCGTTCATTCCCGCAAGCGATTAAAGTGGTGACCTACCGCTGGGCGGGGCTACGGGTGTCGAATGTCCAATTATTGATTCTCGGTACGGCCTGCTTACTAATGGTTTTATTGGAATTGATCATCAAACATACCAAGATGGGTAAAGCGATGCGGGCAGTCTCCGTTGATCCCGAAGCGGCACAGCTAGTGGGAATCAGCCTTAACCAGACGATTTCGTTTACGTTCGCACTAGGCTCCGCAATGGCAGGGGCCGCGGGGGTCTTGATTGGATTGTACTATAACTCGATTGATCCGTTGATGGGTATGACACCTGGTATTAAAGCCTTTGTGGCTGCCGTTATTGGTGGGATCGGTTCAGTACCAGGGGCCTCACTGGGCGGTTTTATTATTGGTGTTTTGGAGACCGGGGTGCAAGCAATTGGCCTATCAGCGTATAAGGATGCAGTAGTCTATTTCGTTTTGATTGTGATCTTACTAGTATTACCGGCTGGTATTTTTGGCAAACGAACTAAGGAAAAAGTCTGAGGGAGGTGGCTGATGATGAAAGCAAATTTGAAAACTAACTTGGCATGGCTAGGCATTATGGTCGCTGGTTTTGTCATTATTGATGGCTTGGAACTGATGGGGATCATCAATTCGTTCATTGAAAATATGTTAGTGACGATTGGGATCAATGTCATTTTAGCAGTTGGACTCAATCTGGTTATTGGTTTTGCGGGGCAATTTTCACTCGGTCACGCCGGCTTTATGGCGATTGGCGCCTATGCGACTGGTATCATGACGCAAACGATGGCGACCCCCGCTGGCTTTTTCATTTCGATGATTGTCGGCATGGTGATTGCGGTAATTGCGGCGGTGATTGTTGGTATCCCAACATTACGACTCCGTGGTGACTACTTAGCCATTGCAACGATGGGGGCGGCGGAAATTATTCGCATTCTCATTAATAATTTAAAGATTACAAATGGTGCGGCCGGCTTATTCAACATTCCGGCTTTGGCATCCTGGGCGACCGTGTACGTGTTAATGTGTCTCACGACAATCGTGACGGTTAATTTTATTCATAGTCGCGGTGGTCGAGCCGTGATGGCCGTTCGCGATGATGAACTCGCTGCTGGCGCGATGGGTATCAACACGACTCGCTGGAAGCTAGCGGCCTTCGTCTTTGGGGCAGCAACTGCTGCCATTGGTGGGTCGTTACACGCGGCGTATATTCAAACGATTGCACCGGGTGACTTCAATATCATGGCCTCCATTGCAATTCTGATTATCGTGGTGCTTGGTGGTGTCGGCAGTATTACGGGTACCTTTGTTGCCGCCATCGTCTTAGGCGCACTTGATACGATTCTACAAAATTTCGGTACGATTCGAATGATTATTTATTCATTAGCACTGATTTTGATTATGATTTTTAAACCAGCTGGATTGTTAGGAACATGGGAATTTTCGTTTGCGAACCTGTTTAAACGGCGGCCAGCTAAGGAGGCGGTTAATCATGACTAGTCGGTTATTGGATGCGCAAGGCTTAGTAAAGAATTTTGGTGGGCTGACGGCCGTTGCCGATGTTTCAGTTCACTTTGATCAAGATGAGTTGATTGGACTAATCGGCCCCAATGGTGCGGGCAAGACGACCCTCTTTAATTTATTGACTGGTGAAACGCCAGTTAGTTCGGGGAGTATTAGTTTTTATACGGATCAAGGCGTGGTGTCGTTAAATGGTCAGCGACCAGCTGCTATCGCCCGTGTTGGTATTTCACGAACGTTTCAAAATATTCGACTATTCAAAGAGATGAGCGTGTTAGATAATGTTCGGATTGCGATGACTAATCATTACCGTGAAGGATTTGTGACTAGCGTGTTACGGTTACCTAAATATTATCAAACTGAACGAATGATGACCAAGGCGGCCCAAGAATTGTTGTCAATGTTTGATTTAACGGCGGTGGCTGATCAACCTGCGAAAAGCTTGCCCTATGGTATTCAGCGACGATTAGAAATCGTACGGGCACTGGCAACTAAACCTAAATTGCTCTTTCTTGATGAGCCAGCTGCTGGTATGAATCCCGAAGAAACGGCGGCTTTGACCCGTTTGATTCGGCGCATTCAGCAGGAATTTCACATTACCATTGTGTTGATTGAACATGATATGTCGCTTGTTATGAACGTCGTTGAACGACTTTATGTGTTGGAACACGGGGCCTTATTGGCGACTGGTACCCCGCAAGCTATTCAGCATGATCCGGCCGTTATCAAAGCCTACTTAGGAGGGGTGTAAATGCTCAAAGTACGTGACTTAGTTGTTAATTATGGTGCGATTCAGGCAGTCAAAGGTGTTAGTTTTGACGTGCAGCAAGGTGAAATTGTGACGTTAATTGGCGCTAATGGGGCTGGCAAGTCCACCTTGTTACATACGATATCGGGATTAATGCGGCCAGTTAGTGGTACCATTCACTATTTAGATCGTCCGATTCAAAAAGCAGCCGCACCTAAAATCGTTCGCGCTGGTATTTCACAAGTTCCCGAAGGACGGCACATTTTTCCCGGTTTATCAGTCCAAGAGAATTTACAAATGGGGGCTTTTTTACGGCAGGAACGTAGTCAGCTGATTCAGACTTACCAGCAGGTTTATGAGTATTTTCCAATTTTAAAGAAGCGTCGTCATCAAGATGCGGCGACTTTATCAGGTGGTGAACAGCAAATGTTAGCGATGGGGCGGGCACTGATGGCCCAACCCAAACTAATGTTATTAGATGAACCATCGATGGGTTTAGCACCAATCTTTATTAATGAAATTTTTGAGATTATCAAGGCAATCAACCAGGCCGGAACGACGGTCTTATTGATTGAACAAAATGCCAATCAAGCACTCAAAATTGCGGACCGTGGTTATGTCTTGGCTAGTGGACAGGTCAAGCTTAGTGGTCGTGGTTCAGAATTGTTGGCTAATTCAGAAGTTCAAAAAGCTTACTTAGGGGGTTAAGTATGAGTGTTGCAGATTATATGACACCACGACTGGTAGTTGTTAGTCCGAAAACGACGATTAGTGTGGCGGTCGAATTAATGAAGAAGAATGCGATTCACCGATTACCGGTCATGGCAGGACATCGAATGGTTGGTATTATTACGCATGGTATTATTCAGCGGGCCATGCCATCACAAGCGACCAGTTTGTCAGTTTACGAGTTAAACTATTTACTCAACAAGACGACCGTGGATCAAATCATGGAGACTGCGGTTCAAACGGTAGCAGCGGATGCACAATTGGAAGTGGCGATTGCCACGATGCGTCGACATAAGATCGGTGTCTTACCGGTGATGACGGCTGATCAAGTTGTGGGCATTATTACAAACAATGATATCTTGGATGCCTTCTTGAATATTGCTGGTTACGGTGAACCAGGTATAGTGACGCGGGTCGTCGTTCACCATGATCATGTTGGCGTTATTTTTGAAATCGGTAAGGTCTTAGCGGAGCATGATTTGAGTATTCAGACATTAATGGTAGTGAATCACCAAGCAACTAAAGTCATTGAGTTGCATGTTAACAGTGAGCAAGCCGTAGCAGTTAATCAAGTCTTATCACGTGCCGGCTTTGAAGTGCAACCAGTCAGTGATTGATGGTGATTAGACGCGCATGTGGAATAACGTATGACGGGTCTTAAATATAGAGAAATAGTTGAAAGTGGACTAAAGGTGGTCTGCTGACAAGCATTAACATAAATCCGGCAATTATTCTGAGGCTTGGAATAATTGCCGGATTGGGATTAAACGTAACAAGCAACGTTGGTCAAGCAAGGACAAAAAACGGCTGGGATGACTGATACGGTGGTGACCGACGATTGGTCAGCGACGAAAGGCATCGGATTAGCAGCTCAACCAGGTATTTATGCCGACACTTATCAAGGCACCCTGAGTTGGACATTGACCGATACACCAGATAAATAATTGGTTGGGTATCGGCTCAGTGACGGGTGTTTCATCGTTAGCCAGTGAATTTTTTACTAGTTGGTAGTTGACAAGTTAGGTGTCGCCATGGTTTACTATAAGCTATAAATTGAAACGGAGGATGACTAATATGTCATTAACAACTAACCTTCAATTAAATAATCAATTTGCCTTTAGCTTTTTCTTTAGATAGCGTTTGTATTCGTTCGATGGATACAAGCGCACGCAACGCGTTTGTATCTATCGAGAGCTAAAGTTATTCAACATGACTTAAACGCCAGGTAGATGCAGGGACAATCTATCTGGAAAAATATCGGGCCCGATAAAACACCAGTTAGATTCTTCCCAGAATCTAACTGGTGTTTTTTATTTTCGGTCCGCTTCGTCAAGACGTTGGTGAGAGTTGGACGGAACACACAACTTTTAAGGGGAATCTCAAGATGAAAAAGACAATTTTAAGCGGATTAATTTTAGGGGCTGGGCTACTTTTGGCCGGCTGTGGGCAACAGGTAACCAGTAGCAAATCAAGTGTGTCGGTGGGTATCTTACAGGTGGTTCAACATGGGTCACTAGACCAAGCGCGCAAGGGGTTCAAAGCCGGATTACAAAAAGAATTAAAAGCACATAACAGTAAAGTAACGGTCAAGTATCACTATCTAAATGCACAGGGTGATCAGAGTAATTTGAATACAATGAGCCAACAACTCGTCCAACAGAAAAATGATTTGTTAGTTGGTATCGCAACGCCAGCTGCTCAGGCCCTCGCCAAGAAAACGACGACGGTGCCGACCTTGGTTACGGCTGTCACCGACTTGAAAGCGGCGGGGTTGGTCAAAAGTGATGCGAAGCCCCAAACTAATGTGAGCGGCACGAGCGATTTAATGCCGGTTGGTAAACAATTACAGTTATTGAAAAATATGACTACTGGTAATAAACCGTTGGGAATTATGTATAATTCGTCAGAAGAAAATTCAGTGCTGCAAGTCAAGTTGGCGAAGGCTTACGCGAAAAAGCACGGCATCAACTTAAAGGTCGTTAGCGCAACGAGTACTAATGATGTTGCCAGTGTCTTGGCCGGCTTGACGGGTAAAATATCTGGACTCTACTTACCAACCGATAATTTGATGGCGAGTGCGATGAAGACGATTGGTCAGAAGACCAAGGCTGCCAAGTTGCCAGTGGTAACGGGGTCGATTGAAATGGCTGAAGATGGTGGGACAGCGACGTATGGCCTTAACTATTACGAATTAGGTGAACAGACTGGAAAAATGGCTTACCAAGTGTTGATCAAAAAGCAGAAGCCGCAAACGATGGCGGTTCAAACGGCTGACAAGTTACACCTCTACGTCAATAAAGCGAATGCTAAAGCAATCGGCTTACAACCAAGTTCGATTAAGCAACCGTAAGAAGGGAGCAAAATAATATGTTAATCACGAGTATTGGACAAGGCTTATTATGGGCACCACTAGTCATCGGGGTATTCCTCACTTTCCGGATATTAAATATCCCTGATCTGACCACTGAAGGGAGCTTTCCATTAGGGGCTGCCGTGACGATTAGTGCAATGTTAGCTGGACAGTCGGCCATCGTTGCGAGTTTATTCGGATTTGTAGCCGGCTGTTTGGCAGGATGGGTGACCGGTCTTTTAGACACTAAACTTAAAATGCCATCATTGTTAGCCGGAATTCTTACGATGACGGGACTATATTCCATCAATATGCACATTATGGGTAAGGCCAATATTCCGTTGCTTGACCAGAAGACGTTGATGGGGTGGTTACCAGCGAGCTGGTCTTTGAATTTACAAACCATCGTGATTGGTGCGGTGGTCACGCTGGTTGTCCTGGTCGGGTTGATCTGGTTGTTCCAAACGCGTTTGGGACTGTCCTTGATGGCAACGGGTAATAATCCTGCGATGAGTGCTGCGAATGGAATCTATACCGATCGGATGGTCATTATTGGCTATATGTTATCTAACGGTTTGATTGCTTTATCGGGTGGTCTGATTGCACAGAGTAACGGCTACGCGGATATTGGGATGGGCATTGGGACGATTGTCATCGGGCTGGCTTCGGTGCTAGTTGGTGAAATCTTCTTACATGGTCGTCAAATCTGGGTCCGTTTGACCGGCATGGTCGTGGGCGCCATTATCTATCGTTACTTATTGACTTTAGCAATGGGTTTAGGTTTCCCCGTCAATGACTTAAAGATTTTATCAGCGGCGATTCTTGTCATCGTCATCTGCTTGCCACTATTACAAAATAAATACCGGACAAAACGGCAGTTACGCCGGTACCTTAAAGAGATTGGAGTCGATCAACATGCCACAACCAACTATTCTGAACGTCCAACACTTACAAAAAGTCTTCTTTCCCGGAACCAGCAACGAGCGGCACGTCTTAAAGGACGTGAATCTAACGATTGAGCCTGGCGAATTTGTAGCAGTCATTGGGAACAATGGCGCCGGTAAGTCGACCTTGCTCAATACGATTGCGGGAACACTGAACTCTGATGCTGGCGAAATCACACTTGCTGATCATCGGGTGACCAATCGTCCCGTCGCGTATCGGTCACGGTGGGTGGCTCGGGTTTTCCAAGATCCTAAGTTGGGTACTGCTGGCGAATTAAGTGTGGCTCAGAATCTTACGTTAGCCCAACGCCATACGGGGAGCTTGAGTCTGCGCCGTTACCGCCAACGTGGACAGGAAGAACGATACTTAAAGTTGCTGGCTAGTCTTAATATGGGATTAGAGGCACGACTGAATACACAAGTGAAGTATTTATCCGGGGGGCAACGGCAAGCTTTATCTTTGCTGATGGCCACACTGAGTCAACCAGAGCTGTTGTTGCTGGATGAGCATACGGCGGCGCTTGACCCGAAGACGAGTTCGGAAGTGATGGCGCTGACCCAACAAATCGTGACGGCTAATCACCTGACAACGATGATGATTACGCACAAGATGAGCGATGCGTTGACATACGGCGACCGGCTGGTGATGGTACAGGATGGGCAAATCAAGTTGGACGTGCGTGGTGCTGAGAAGCAGGCGTTGCGGACGGATGACTTGGTGACGATGTTTGCGGCTGAAGTGTGAGGTTGTCGTTGCAAGTATTTTTTGGCAGTAGTTAATGGCCAGGTTAACAATAGGACCTATTTGATGAATTTCGCTACCAGATAAATGATAAGTCCTAAGCCGACGAAATCACCGATGACAATATAATGAAGCTTAAGTCGCTGAAATATATGTCGTTACTTTCTGGACCAGTCTATGATGGGCGCTGTAGATGATGATTATTGTATGCAATATGCTTGTTATTATTTAGTATGAATCATGATTAAAAATGGCTATTTCTAAGTTTAAAAGCTATCAGCTGAGTCCCACTGAAAAGCGGGCAATTTGGAAGAAAATTATTTAATTAGTGCGTTCTACACCGGCTTCCAGGCACTCCTGCCAATTGCTGGAACGTGGTGGACACAGATTTGAGCCGAAGCCCACGTCTCAAATACTGGTCTTCCACTAACCAAGCAAAGAACGCTTGCTAAGTGGAATTTCACCACTGAGCATTGTCAGAAATACCTTCCATCCGGAATTGTATTTGAATGGCAGTTATTGATAGGATCAACTTTAGTTAAATTAGTCGTTGTTTCATAGCACATCAGCTTAAAATGCAATTATTTGGATTGACAATAGCTGCAATCATCTATTCGATTGGCCTACCGAAACGTGCTCGGTTTCAACCCGTGGCCCCGCACAGGCTTTTAGACTGGAGGGGCTGGGTGACAATGCTCAGTAGCCAAATTATTCTTAGATGGAAGTGGTTTGCTTCCGGCTTAGAATAAGACTCGTATTTGAGATGACGCGGGTTGGGCGTTAGCTCAAATCGACGTCGGCTACGTTCCAGCAATTGACACCCAGCCCCGGAGGTCGGCCTAGGACGCGCATATACTGACGAATAGTAATCCAACTAACTGGCACGTTTTAATCATGATTCATGACAAATTAACTAGCACAATGCATAATTGTTGTAGGAATGCCATTAGCAATAGTACATTGGTTGTGTGTTGATAATATTCACATAGCGTATAATTATTAAAAAATGAGTTGGTCTAGCCATTAATAATTGTCAGCAAAAGCTGTTAAATGATAAAGTAGTCGCGTTAATAAAATTAGACAGATCCATCTAAAACAGCCTCCCGCGTGTAAAATACGCAGGGGGCTGTTAGTATAAAACGTTATTTTGTTGTGACCAGCATAATCTCATCACTGACTTTGACTTGGTTGGTCAACATCTTGAATTTCATCAAATTGATAGCATCCATGTCAGTGATGATAACCATCATGGTTGTGGCCTTACCAGCAGCCTTAATCGCTGCCAGGTCAGCTTTGGCAACCACTTCGCCATGGTGAACGGGTTGATCGGTTTGGACTAGTACTTCAAAGGGAGCACCGTTCAACTCAACAGTATCAATCCCCATATGCAGCAGAATTTCTAACCCTGAATCGGTTTTAAAACCGATCGCATGCTTGGTAGGAAAGACGGTGCTGACCGTTCCGTCAACCGGCGCCGTAATCGTCCCGTCTGCGGGATCAATTGCGAAGCCATCGCCCAGCATCTTCTTAGCAAAGGTGTCGTCGGCGACGTTTTCAATATCTACGTACTGACCGTTAGCGACGCTGTAAAAGTCGGTGGTCACACCACTAGTAATATCCGACTTGATTGATGTCGTTGCCGGAGCTTCTGATGTTGCCGTGATTGTACTAATGGGTGCGTTCGTAGCCTTTAACTTGCTCAAAGCGTCCGCGACAAATTGAACTTCAGTGCCAATGATAATTTGTAAGTTATGTTCGTCTAATTTGTTGATACCGGCAGCGCCACTACGTTTAATGGCACCTTCGTTAATCGTTCCGGTATCAGCGAGTTGAAGCCGCAAACGCGTTGTACAGTTATCAATGACCGTTAAGTTGTCGGCACCACCCAAGGCAGCATAGATTTGCTTAGCTTGGCGGGTATATTTGTCGTCGTTGTCATCAGTGGCTAGTGCCAAATCATCGACGTCATCGGCTGTCACTGGTTCGCGGCCCGGTGTCATTAAGTGGAACTTCTTGATGGCGAAATCAAAGCCAAAGTAGTAAATGGCTGCAAGTACCAGGCCTTGAATAATCAGCATTAATGGTTGGTTGGCAATTGGATTCTTCAGGCTTAAGATGTAATCGACTAGGCCGGCAGAAAAGGCGAAGCCAGCAGTCCAGTGCATGAAGGCTGAAAAGGCTAGCGATAAACCAGTGAAGATCGCATGAAGAACGTAAAGTGGCCAAGCGACGAACATGAAGGAGAATTCTAATGGTTCGGTCACACCGGTAAAGAAGGACGCGAACGCACCGGCCATCATCAGAGACGCCGTTTCGACCTTGCGTTCTGGTAGGGCATTGCGGTAAATCGCGTAGGCCCCAGCTGGAAGTCCGAACATCATTACTGGGAAAAAGCCCGCTTGATACATCCCGGTCACACCCTTGATTCCTTTATGAGCCAAGAACTTACCAATATCATTAATGCCAGCCACGTCGAACCAGAACACGGAATTCAAGGCTTGATGCAGGCCAGTTGGAATCAATAGGCGGTTGAAGAAACCATACAGACCAGCTCCGACAGCACCCAAGCCAACGATGAATTTCCCGAACGCGACGAGTGCATCGTAAACTGGTGGCCAAACGATGAGTAGCGCCACACTGACGAGTAACATGGTCAGGGCAGCTAGGATGGGAACGAGCCGTTTGCCACTAAAGAATGACAGCGCCATTGGTAGCTTAGTCTCGTGGAAGCGATTATAGAGGGCGGCGGCAATCAGACCAGAAATAATCCCGATGAAGACGTTACCAATTTGGCCAAACGCCGGGTTGACGGTGGCTACCTTGATATTCAATAAGGTGGCAACTGATTCTGGCTTTAAAACGTTGGTCGGTAGTTCAAAGGCCACTAAACCAGCCAAAGCGGTGGCACCATCTTTATCCTTGGACATGCCAAAGGCCAGGCCGACCGCAAATAGTAGTGGTAATTGGCCGAGAACGGCGTTACCCCCCGCTTGCAAAAAGTGCGCGACGATATCGTTACTGGCAGAAGCCCACCAGTTTCCAATCCCGACAAGCAACGCAGCTGCAGGCAGGACGGCGACAGGAAGTTGCAGTGAACGTCCCATACGTTGTAAGTAGTTCTTCATGTATAAAATCCTCCTAAATGATAGTGTGAAATAAGCGCAATCATTATTGTACTGGTGTGTAAGCGCTTTTTCAATCGTTTTATATTGGTATAGTCCGTTGGTTGATAATGATCGACAAAACTGGATTGAGGTGGTCTAAAAGATAATGAGATACGGGGATTATGGTTAGGTCAGGAAAATGGAAACGGTCTAACCAATGGTGGAGCATTAAGATAATTGAAAATAAATATTGGTCATGCGTTATGCGCGTTGTTTTTGTTAGTATCAATCATGGGCTAAATCATCCAGCCCCGGAGGTCGGAATAAGACGAGCAAGTGCTGACGAACAGGAAGCCACCTAATCGGGACGCGTTAACCAGAGCTCATGACTGGCTAACTAACCCCAATGTGCATTGGTCGGTCATGAACGCTGGTACCACAAACAGATTAATGGTGGCGCTTTCAAAAAGTTGTGAAATTAAACACAAAATCAGTTATAATGAAGTCAGTAAAATAGACGAGGAGTGGTTTATATGCCAACAACAATGACAACTAACATTAAAAATAATGATTTTAAAGACGTGGTATTCAACCGGCAATCAGTACGCCAGTTTGATCCAACGGTTAAGATTGATCGAGAAGAACTTCAGGCAATCATCGATGAGACAATCAGTGCGCCATCAGCATGTAACTTGCAATCCTGGCATTTTGTGGTTGCCGATAGTGCGGATGGTAAGGCTAAAGCTAAGTCAGTTTTGATGCCATTCAATTATCCACAAATTGAGTCTTGTTCCGCGATGATTTTTGTACTGGGCGATACCCAATCACATTTAGTTTATCGGGATGTTTGGAATAAAGCTTGTGAAGAAGGGCGCATCACCCCGGAGAAGCGGGATCAGATCTTTAACACCTTCTTGCCAATGTATGAAAATGCCAGTCCAGAATTTTTACAAGCCGATGCGATGATCGATAGTAGTATGGCCGCAATGCAGTTGTTATTAATTGCCCGGGCCCATGGCTATGATGCGAATCCAATCGCTGGTTATGCAGCGGATAAGGTCGCCACGACGTTTGGTCTTGACAGCAGTCGGTACGTTCCTGTTATGGCAATTGCACTTGGCAAAGCAGCCAGTGAACCGATTACCACGACTCGGTATGCTGGCACACAAGTGACGGCGTTTATTTAAATCAGCTAACCTTTTTGACTCGCGAGATTGTTCGCGAGTTTTTTTAGTTACTAGGCTTGTTCTCGAACGCGTTTGAGCATGTATACTAAAGGCACGACTAATCACATAACTGACGGGAGTATATTGGTATGATTAATTATTTATTTTCAGATTTAGACGGGACATTGTTGAATTCCCAAGGGACTGTGAGTCCGCAAACTGTTCAAGCGGTGCGAAAAAGTGGCTTGCCAATGACGTTGGTGTCGGCGCGTGCACCTATTGAAATGCGTGGTGCGATTCAGGCACTAGGGTTAACTGGGCCCCAGATCGGCTTTAATGGGGGCTTGATTTTTGAATACCGTCAGAATCAAGTCCAGGCATTACAAGCAGCGCCGTTAGAGCAAGCCTTGGCACTGCAGGTGCTCGACTTTATTAAGGCCACCGCACCAACAGTCAGCTTGAGCTGTTACACTCAGTCGGAGTGGCTGACGGAAAAAGTTGATGCGGGAACGCGTGCTGAAGAGCAACTGACGAGACAAATAGCAACACCGATTGCGAGTTATGCCGCTCAATTTAGTCAACATCCAGCTGCTATTTTTAAAATTATGATTATGACTTTAGACAATCAGGTGATGGCGACGCTTGCGACGGCTCTTAAACAAATGGTCGGTAGCAGCGCTAGTGTTAAGTTGTCTGGACAGACGTATTTAGAAGTAACTAGTGCTCAGGCACAAAAATCCCGTGGCATTGCATTTATCAAGGAACGATTTCATCTAACCACTGGTGAACTTGCGGCCTTTGGTGATGGTGAAAATGACTTACCAATGCTGAAGGCGGTCGGCCTGCCGATTGTGATGGGGAATGCTGATCCAACCATTCAGCAATATGGTCAACATGTCACTAAGTGTAATGATGAAGATGGCGTGGCTTATGCCTTGGAACATTTGATTGGGAGGTAACGTGGATGACGAATATTCATGATATTGCCCGCTTATCTGGCTACTCGGTCTCAACGGTTTCACGCGTGCTGAATCAAAAAAATTATGTTTCGGCCAAGACCCGTGCCGATATTGAGGCGGTGATTGATAAATTGGATTATGTGCCAAACGCAGTCGCTCGTAATCTAAGCCGAGGGGCAACGCTAACGATTGGAGTCGTATTACCACACGTGGATCACCCGTACTTTACCCAACTGTTACATGGCATCATGCGCGCTGCGTTTGCTGCTAATTATCATATTGTGTTGTTGCCATCCAAGTGGGAGCCACAATTAGAATTGAAATACTTGGAGGCGCTTCGGCAGCATGCTTATGATGCGTTGATTTTTACGTCACACGGATTACCGCTACAGAGGCTGGCAACTTATCAACGGTATGGGCGGATTGTGCTGTGTGAGAATCCACACGACTATTCTTTACCGGCCGCTTATGCTGAGCGCACTGCGACATACGTTGAGGCGTTCACATATCTCAAACATCGACGGCACCAACGAGTCGCGATTTTAACGAGTCGACCACTTGAGGCTAGCGCTACAACTAAGGCGATGGTGAGTGCTTATGAACAAGTGTATCAGCGGGCGCTACCAACTGAATTATTGTATACCGGGATTATTACGGCGGAAGATGGGGCCCGTGCTGGCACTTATTTTGCTCAACTTACTGAACCGGTGACTGCGGTACTGACAAATGGTGATGATATTGCAGTAGGAATGCGCCGTGCGTATTTGGCGGCGCACCAGCCCGTACCGTTTTTGATTGGCCAGGAGAACCAATTATCTGGTGAAGTATTAGGCATACCAACCATTGACCATCACTTTGAGACCGTGGGGGCCCGGGCACTGGATTTAGCAATCAGTGAGCAGCCACAAAGTATTGCGCTACCAGCTGAGCTCATTATTAATCATTAAGGACCCAAGGTTGAATCATCGTAAGTCCGGTCTTTCTGAGAACTGTTTGTCAGAAAGACCGGATTTTTAAGTTATTGCGCGATCGTCAACATTGATCATTAATTTAAAATCAAAGTTGGTGATGATAATTGCCGTTAGATCGCGGCTGGTTGACGCAATGAAAAATATATTTACTAATTTAGTTAGTTTTTGTTGTATTAATCTAACTATCGTGCTAACATAAGCATCATTCAAATCAAGGAGGACAAAAATTCATGACAGTTAATAATCGTGATTTATTTAGTAGTTTTGGAAAGTTATTTCAGAATCGGGCTTTCGTCATGGCGGTTGCGCAACAATTTCATTTTGGTGACCGTGGTTCTGAGCGTGGCGGGCGTGGTCAAATGGGCATTTTACGGGTATTGGCGGATGCACCCGCTGGTTTAACCAATGCTGAGATTGCTGAGATCTTGGATATTCGACCAAGTTCAGTTAGTGCCACGTTGAATCGGTTAGAAGACGGCGGTTTGATTGAACGCGAACCCAGTGCGCATGACAAACGGGTGGTGATCGTCCGGTTAAGTGATCGTGGTCGTGAGATGGCGGACCATCGCGCGCAAGGAACGAGTGATCTGGCGGATCAGTTATTTGGCAATCTGACGGATGATGAGCGCGATCAGTTACAACACTTATTAGATAAGTTGCGGGCCAATGCGGATGACATCGATATTCAAGATTTAATGCAATTTGGTCAACAACACGGTTTTGGCCCACGTCCCGGTTGGGGTCATGGGCATCATTGGTTTAATTAAATTTTAGAAACACGAGGCATAAGAACAGATGGAACGACCACAAGCAACATACTCGCGTCCAGCGGGTGGTAAATTTGATTTAAAACAATTCTTACAATTGATTCGGCACGCTAGCCCTCGTTATTGGCAACTCTGGTTGGGCTTGGCATTAGGCTTATTGGCGACTGGTGCGCAGTTGATGGTGCCCAAGTTTGCCCAAACGTTGATTAATGGTTTTAGTCACGGTGTTAATCAGACCTTACTAATTGGTGTGATTGGCTTATTCTTGATCAGTGCAGTCATTAGCGCGTTATCCGGTTCCTTATTGGGGATTTTTGGTGAAAACGTTGTTGCTAACTTACGGGGTACTTTGTGGCATAAATTAGTGCGGTTGCCGGTTAGCTACTTTGATAACGTTAAGACGGGTGAAATGACGTCGCGGTTGGTCAATGATTCGACGCAGATCAAAGATTTGCTCGCTAACGCGTTTCCGCAAGTCGTGACGTCGTTGATGCAACTAGTGGGGGCGATTGCCATCATGGTCTTGATGGATTGGCGGATGACCTTGATTATGGTCTTAGCAATTCCAGCCGTTTTATTAGTCATGTTTCCAATCATGCGGCAGACGGGCAAGATTGGTCATGAACGCCAAGATGCTCTAGCTAATTTTAGTGGGACGGCAGAAGAAACGCTGAGTGAGATTCGCTTAGTGAAATCTTCCAATGCTGAACCCGTCGAAACGACAACGGGTGCACGCCAAATCAAGACGTTATATCGAATTGGACTACGCGAAGCCATCTATGATTCCATTTCGAGCCCAGTGATGACGGCAACGATGATGGCGTTATTCGTTGGAGTACTATTGTATGCGTCTGCGCGGGTTGCCAGTGGAACGATGACGATGGGGACTTTGGTCTCATTTCTAATGTACCTGTTCCAAATCATTGGCCCAGCTGGGATGCTTGGTCAGTTCTTCACCACGTTAGCAAAGGCTAGTGGCTCGACGGCCCGGATTCGGGAGTTGTTGAATGAACCGGAAGAACAATTGACGGTTGGTGTTGAACACGCGGTCGCCAATGAGACTTTGGCGATGCACCATGTTGACTTTGCCTATGATGATGATCAACAAATTTTGCACGATGTCAGTTTTGAAGCTAAACCAAATACAGTGGTGGCGTTTGCGGGACCGTCTGGTGGTGGTAAGTCGACTATCTTTGGCCTTCTAGAACGTTATTATCAACCAACCGCTGGTGAAATTAGTATTGGCGGGCAAGATGTTAATGAACTAAGTCTCAATAGTTGGCGGTCACAAATCGGGTATGTCAGTCAGGACTCGGCAATCATGGCCGGCACGATTCGTCAAAACTTAACGTACGGTGCTGATCGGTTATACTCCGACAATGAATTGTGGCACGTCTTAGAATTAGCTTCCGCGGCTGACTTTGTACGCGCCATGGCGGAGGGCCTTGAGACGCAAGTTGGCGAACGTGGGGTTAAAGTCAGTGGTGGTCAACGGCAACGGTTAGCCATTGCACGGGCCTTTCTACGGGACCCCAAGATTCTGATGCTCGATGAAGCGACCGCTAGTTTGGATTCTGAATCAGAAGCGATGGTCCAACAAGCCCTCGGCGAATTAATGAAGGGCCGAACAACCTTAGTGATTGCCCATCGGCTAAGTACGATCGTGGATGCGGATCAGATTTACTTCATTGAAGATGGCCATGTGAGTGGTTCAGGTACGCATCAAGAGCTGATGGCGAATGTCCCACTCTATCGGGATTATGTTAAAATTCAATTTAAAGATTAACTAAAAATAGTTGGTTACCATGACGTGGCACGTGGTAATCAACTGTTTTTGCTGTCCAGTATCGGTTAGAAAAGCATAATTTGATAAAATATGTCGGGATGGATTGTCATTATAAAAGAATATACATTTACTTAATTAAGCGCTATCATTGTTATGATAACTAGTTTAATTGATAAAGGAATGATAAAACGATGCAGTCATTAGGAGTTATTGATATTGGTGGCACGACCATTAAGTTTGCGGTGTGGCAAGAGCAGCAATTAGTTGGTAAAACTAAAGTTGCGACGCCCACAACGCTAGCTGAATTTTACACTTTGCTAACCACGCAGGTCGCGCAGATGAAACGCGATTATCAAATTGTGGGCGTGGCGATTAGTTCACCCGGGGCCGTCAATAAGGCAACTGGGATTATTGAGGGTGCCAGCGCACTGCCGTATATTCATAATTTTCGGATTCAACCAGAATTACAACGACGCTTTGAATTACCGGTCAGTATGGAAAATGACGCTAATTGTGCGGCGTTGGCTGAATTGGCGGATGGGGCCGGGAAACAGGTTGCTAGCCTGTGCTTCTTAATTGTGGGAACCGGTGTTGGTGGGTCGGTCATTGTGAATCATCAAATCTGGCACGGCGCGCACTTATTCGGTGGTGAGTTTGGATTTACGCTCATGAATGACCATCAGATTTTAAGTGAGTTAGGCACCGCGGTAGCTGTTGCGAAGCGGTACAACGCGAGCCATTCAGCTCAACCTGAGCTAGACGGGCAAGCCGTGTTCGAACTGGCTGCCAAGGGTGACGCCGATGCGCAAGCCGAAGTTCAAGTTATGGTTCGGGCTTTAGCACGCGCCATCTACAACTTACAATACAGCTTTGACCCGGAATTGATCGTGATGGGCGGGGCGGTCTCGAATAATCCGCACCTACTCCCAGCAATCAATGCTGAAATTGAAAAATTGCGGGCAACTGTAAAAATTGCTTCTATAAAACCAGATGTTGTGGCTTGTCATTTTACCGATGAAGCTAATTTACGGGGAGCGGTCGTTGATTTTTGTCAGACGTATCCGGATGTTCGAGAATGACTGCGAGTAATTGGCGAATCGCTCAGACAAATTACTCGCATTCCACTAATGACTACCTTAAAATAAGCTCATCATTTCTAATTTAAGGTAAGGAAGTTGTGACTGATGGTGATGCGTGATCTAAATATTGGAACCAAAGTTGGTTTGAGCGTGCTCAATGATCGTTGGGATGCGTTGGTTTTGACAAATTTAACGGTAGCACCGATGGCTATCATGAATTTGCGGCAACAAATTCGGGGACTAAGCACGCTTAAATTATTAAATGTTCTTGCCCGATTGACTGAATTAGGGTTAGTTGTAGCGACGGCGGACTACCAGTTTCAATTGACAGCTGCTGGAACTCATTTCCAGCACCAGCTTCAACAATTAGAGGTATGGGGCGACCAGATGATTATCGACATGCAGTAACATATATGCAAATGAGCTTTGACGACGGCATTATACCGTTGTCAAAGCTCATTTTTGTTTGTAATTAATGTGATAATCAACACTAAAATTATGGCGTTGCTGTTTTAGCCATTGTCTGACCGACCGTTGCGGTATATTCACGTTCACCGAGACTGTTGGGATGTAAATTATCTTTGACAAACCAGTTATCGTTGTCTTGGGCGACATACAACCAATCAACTAGATGGACGTTACTGTACTTCTTAGTGGCTGCGGCAATTAATTGATTATTAGGATCTTGCCAGTTCTTACCAGGAACGCGAGTGTTGACCCAGTAAATCTGGTGGTTGCTGCCAATCTGATCAATGATTCCATTGATTTCGGCGGCACTTGTTGGACCGTTTGTCCCTAGGTTAATTAGCACGTTTTTTTGAATGGCGTTATCGGCTTTTAATTGGCTAATTATAGCTGGTGCTTCAGACACTTGGCGACCGACCTTTGCGTTCACGTTAAAGTGTCCGAAAATTTGTTTTAAATCAGCTGTAGTTCGGACCATGATTGAATCACCAATACCGGTTACTTTAAGTTTGCGTAGTGCGTGAATTTCACTAGTTGATAATTGATATTTTTCGCCAAGGGCACTATCCGAGACGGCGTGGGTGGCACCCTTAGTTTTAGTATTCCCCGTAATGGCGTTGCCAATACTGACAACCTGTTGCTTAATGGTTGGTGTTGGAATAATCAATGCGCCACCAATGAAGACGACAGCAAAGATCCCAACTAACCAATAAATTAATTTTTGATGTTTCATTTGACACCTCCATACCCCGCTATAAGATTAGCCTACCACTTTAGCGGTGTCAATTATGAAATTAATTATATGGTCATCAAAGTTGCATCAGTGTTAGTTTGTTAAGTAAGACATCCAAGCCAGTTTTGAAAAGGCCATTGGAAAGTTAAGGTGTGCTTGTTAGACTAAGACTAGTGACTTTTGGAGGTGGATTGAATGCAAAAGAAAACGGTGGGGTTATTGTTAGCCAGTGTAGGCCCTTTTTTGTGGGGGAGTTCGGGAACGGTGGCGCAGCATTTATTTGATACGACGGTCATCTCACCACTGTGGCTAGTTGCGGTGCGGATGCTAGTATCAGGGGGGCTATTAATATTATATGGACTTGGTCGTCGGTTACCCGTAATGGCGGTGTTTCACGACTGGCAGGCAACGGTACGGCTGATTGTGTTTAGTCTGTTTGGGATGGCTGGTGTTCAGCTGACTTATTTTATGGCCATTAGTACGGGAAATGCGGCGATGGCAGCGATTCTGCAATTTTTGTCACCGGTCATGATCATTATTTTCATTACCGCCACCACTTGGCAGCTCCCCAGTAAGGTAGACGTCATTTCTGTAATCTCGGCGATTATTGGGACGATTCTAATCGTTACGGAAGGCCGGACTCATTCGCTAGCTTTACCAGTAATTGCAATTATTTGGGGTTTGCTGGCTGCAGTTGGGGCGACGATTTACACGTTGATGCCGACCAAGTTACTAACGAGGTATGGCGCCACGCCTATTGTTGGGTGGTCGATGTTAATTGGTGGGTTCCTAGTGCTGATTGGAACGGGAGCTTGGCGTTATTCACCACAGCTAACTTGGGCTGCATGGGGGCAAGTCAGTTTTGTAGTGATTTTTGGGATGATGCTAGCCTACTTATTTTTTCTGCAAAGCCTCGAATTTATCTTACCAACGACCGCGAGTGTTTTGGGGGCGATTGAACCATTAGCAGCCACTATTTTAAGTGTCTTCTTTTTACACGTTCACTTTAATTGGGTCGGACTGATTGGTGCGATGATGATTGTTGGGGTGACTATTTTGCAATTTGCCGCCACTCGTGCGAATCAGTTTGTCCCCAAGTGAGTACTAAGTGATTTGAATGGAACACAGAATCAATTAATGGCGCTATTCAATAGGCACACATGCTATTGAAAGGTCATCGATCGCCTTAGCATCATTATTCGCAATTAATAATAGATTATTTAAAGGGAGTTGCTTTAAACTTGATAATAGGGGTAAAGTAACGGTTAGATAGAAACGGAGGTAGAGAGATGTATGATCGCTTAATCTTTGATCCTGACTGGTTGGTTCCTGAACAAGTCCAAGTTGCAGGCCAAGCGGTTCATTACTATGCGGCCCGAGAGATTCAGTATGTTCAGCATCCGGTGGCAAGTATTCAGGTGTTAAATGTATTTGTGCCAGCAGCTTATTTGCATGATGGTTCAGTTAATGGTTATCAAAGAACGACTGCACCAATCTTGATGCCCAATACGGTTGGTGGCTACATGCCTGGTCCGGCGGATGATCCACAGCGAACGGCATGGCCAACGAATGCGACTACGATTCAGCAGGCGCTAAAACGAGGCTATGTGGTGGTGGCCGCCGGGATTCGAGGGCGTACCACGCTTGATGAGTCAGGTCAACGGGTCGGACAGGCACCGGCCTTTATTGTAGATATGAAGGCGGCTATCCGCTACGTTAAGTATAACCAGAATCGGCTGCCAGGTGATACGGATCGGATTATCACGAATGGAACGAGTGCTGGGGGTGCCACTTCCGCTTTAGCGGGGACTAGTGGAAACAGCGCCTATTTTGAAACGGCGTTAACCGCGCTTGGTGCGGCACCAACGACTGATGATATCTTTGCAGTGTCGGCTTACTGCCCGATTCATAATCTGGAACACGCAGACATGGCCTATGAGTGGCAATTTAACGGTATCAATGACTGGCACCGATATCAACCGGTAGCGGGAACTGCTGTGAACGGGCGTCCGCAATTTGAACCAGTTAGTGGTGTGTTGGATTCTGAAGCGCAGGCACTTTCAGCGACTTTAAAACGTCAGTTTAGGGATTATTTGAATCACTTGGGGTTAAAAGCGACTGACGGAACGACGTTGACCGTGACAGCGGCTGGTACTGGCCCTTTTCGTGAAGTCGTCCGCCACTTATTGATGGCTTCGGCACAAAATGCGCTGGACCAAGGAACTGATATTCATAAGTATGCGGGTTTTACCGTCACGGATGGTCAAGTGACTGAACTAGATTTGACAGCCTATCTGAAATCGTTAACACGGATGAAAGCCGTACCAGCATTTGATCAATTGGATTTGGATAGTCCAGAAAATAATTTATTTGGTGATGCGCTGGTGCTAGGCAAGCACTTTACAGCATTGTCACAGGCACGAAGTACGGTTACGGCTCAACTGGCTGATGATGATCTTGTCAAAGCGGTTAATCCAATCAGCTACTTATTAACACAACAGGCACAAGTTGCTAAACATTGGCGGATTCGTCATGGCGCGGCTGACCGGGATACGAGTTTTGCGATTCCAATCATTCTAGCAACGATGCTCAAAAATCAGGGCTATGATGTTGACTTTGCGTTACCATGGGACATTCCACATAGTGGCGATTACGATTTAGGGGAATTATTCGCCTGGATTGATCACTTGTGTCAATAATTTGAATGTTTTAACCTGAATGAGAATGACCAGCAGCTGTACCAAAGCTTGCTGGTCATTCTTTTTATGATGTCGTTATTAGAACAATGCTGAAAATAACGTTGACAATTTTCATAACTCATGGTTAAATGTAGCTATTCTCATATTTTTCTAATCATATTCTTATTAATTTAAATGGAGGCATACATATGGAAACTAAGACTACCGCGGATACCGCGACACATAAGATGAGTACCATGGATTACGTTTATAAAGTTTCAGCCGGTGTTTCTAATGCAATTTTGGTTTGTTTGGGAATTGGATTGTTATTGCAATCACTTGCTAATTTTGTTCACTGGACGGCGTTGTATCAAATAGGGGCGATTGCGCAAGTCTTACTAGGACCAGCCTTTGGGGTCGCCATTGCGACGATGCTTAATAGTAATACGTTGGTCACGTTTAGTGCCATGATTTCATCCACGATTGGTGCTAACGCGGTGTATTTCTCACAATCAGCTACTAACGGTGTAACGGCTACTGGACATACATTAGCTCAGGCGGCCCAGAGTTCTGTTTTTACCACTGGACAACCGATTTCAGCAGTTGCGGCTGGGCTGGTAGCAGTGCTGGTCGGTAATTATTTAACGGGTAAGACACCGCTTGATATGATGTTAGTGCCGTTAGCAGCTACCTTTGTTGGTGCGGTGGTTGGTTTGGGATTAGCAGCAGTGACGACACCAGCGCTTGTCTGGTTGAGTAAATTCATTGCGACCTCGATGAAAGTTAACCCGTTGATGGGGTCAATGGCGGTCTCGCTCGCTTGGGCCTTATTCCTGATGACGCCAGCCTCTTCGGCGGCACTGGCCGTTGCTGTGATGTTGGATCCAGTGTCGTCTGGCGCAGCCTTGATTGGAACGACCGCCCAGTTCGTGGGCTTTACGATTATGTCTTTTCGACAGAACAACTTGGGCGCTAATATTGCACAGGGGATTATTACACCTAAAGTCCAATTTCCGAACTTGCTGGTGAATCCACGGTTAGCGATTCCACCAATGGTTGCGGCCATTGTTTCTGCGCCAGTTGCGACAATGGTTTTCCACTTTTCAACGAGCTACAAGTTAGCAGGCTTAGGTTTGAATTCACTGATTGCGCCGATTTCGTTAGCTTCGACTAACTTTAACCAGTTTGTGGTCTACTTGCTGACGGGCGTCCTGATGCCAGCCATTATTTCAATCGTACTGTACCGCGTACTAGTGGCGGCGAAGTGGGTTGAATCGCGGCAATTACAGTTGGAAGTGGTTTAATCACATTGATCGTACGACTAAAACCGAGATGCGACTGAGTAAATAAAAACGAGGGGCAACTAAACTAATTAATTAGTTTAGTTGCCCCTCGTTTTTATAATGATTGCCTTTCGACAAGTTTAGTTGCGACAAGAATTTTTAAGGGCAGCCGTTGGGGATGTAAATAGTGATCGATTAATTGCTTTAGCGCCTCATGAGCAATTTGTTCAATAGGCACATGAATGGTTGACAGTTCTGGGGAAACCAAAGTGCTCTCGTAAATATCATCAAAACCCATGATTGCTAGTTGGTCAGGGATAGTAATTTTAGCTTGGCGAGCAACCTTAAGTAGCCGAAGGGCGATGTAATCGTCTTCACAAAAAATTGCCTTAGGTAACTTATTAATAAATCTTGTCATATTAAGGCCATTGGGATTAGTTTCAGTTGGCGAGATGAAATAAAAATTATCGTTAGAAATAGTGACACCGGCTTCTTTTAGAATTGCCCGAAAACCGCGGCGCCGTTCTGAAAAATTTGACATGATTTTGTCAGATGCAAAATAACCAATCTGACGATACCCCTTTCGCAAGATATACTCTCCTGCTAATCGGGCACCTTGGTAGTTATCCATGGTAACAAAGTCAGCATTAATGTCTTCAAAATATGTATCAAGGAAAACGACATGTTTAAGACGTTGATTAATTAGTGCAGCACTTTTCTTTGTGAGATCAGTACCCAGTACTAGAAAACTATCTGCTGTTTCCCTAATAGAGGAGAGTTGCTGGCTTAATTCAGTCTGTGTAATAGTAATAGTTTTTAAACTACCGTTAACTGCACTGATCTCAGCAGATAAGCATGAAATGAGTGAGTTAAAAAAAGGCAGCGTTCGATAATTACTCTTTACAACACCGGTTGTTGTCACAACTAGAAAGGCTACAGCTCCTAGATTGTTTTGAATATCCTGACGCTTTTTACGCAGTGGTGTATAGCCTTGTTGATGAGCAATTTTAATGATTTTTTTTCTAGTGCTTATACTTATTCCTGGCTTTTCATTAAGTGCTAATGAAACGGCTGATTTAGATACGCCAGCAAGTTGTGCAATGTCACTGATTTTAATTCCCATAAATTCATCTCCTGTGATAACTAAAATTATACTAAACTAATGCTATTTTTACAAAAACTATTGAGGAGATTTAGCTGATATTTTAGAATGCATCATGTAAGCGATAACAAAAAATCAGGAGGTATTTTTATGACTCAATCAATTAAATTAGGTTTTGCACCGACCCGACGTAATATTTTTTCGGCAGATGCAGCTATTGAATACGCAAATTTAACGCGTGATAAGTTGGATGCCATGCATGTTAACTATGTTGATATTAAAGAAGTAAACGATGATGGTCTATTATATGATGACGCTGGTATGGAGAAAATTGCAACTAAATTTAAAGCTGAAAAAATTGATGGCTTATTTTTAGCAAATGAAAATTTTGGTACTGAATATGAATGTGCACGGTTAGCCAAACAATTAGATGTTCCAGTATTACTCTGGGGTCCTAAAGATGAAGCACCAGCTGCTGATGGCTCTCGTCTTCGAGACACGCAATGTGGATTGTTTGCTATTGGAAAAGTATTACGTCGTTTCCAAATTCCATTTACTTACTTAGTCAATGTTGATATTGACGATCCTGAATTTGAACGCGGTGTAACAGATTTCATTAAAGTATGTAATATTGTAAAAACTTTCAAGAATACGCGAATCTTACAAGTTGGACCACGGCCATTTGATTTTTGGTCAACAATGGTAAATGAAGGAGAACTGCTTGAAAAGTTCAACATTTCATTATCACCAATTCCGTTGACGGAACTTGTTGAAGAAATTCATACGCTACAAGCAAGTCATTCGTCAGAAATTGACGTAACGGTTGCAACGTTAAAGCAAGTTGCAGATGTCGATATTACTGATAAAGATTTGAATATGGTAGCCGCGTTAAAAGTCGCCTTATCACACAAGATGACTGAATATGGATGTAATGCTGGTGCTATCCAATGCTGGACGGCCTTGCAAGATGAGATTGGCATTTTACCATACGCTTCGGAATCGTTACTTCAAGATGAAGGAACTCCCGTAACTTGTGAAACTGATATTCACGGTGTTATCTCCGAATTATTAGTTGAAGCTGCAACGATGGGTGATGAGAAGGCGATTTTTGCTGATGTTAACTGTCGTCATCCAGAAAATCCAAACGGTGAATTATTGCAACATTTGGGTGTTTTCCCGTTCTCCACGGCCAAGAATAAACCATCGTTACCAAAATCACACTTTGTCTTTGATTTCCCTGGTTCTGTTGCACTTCAAGCAAAAGATGGCGAATATACGTTGTGTCGTTTTGACGGAGATAATGGTCAATATAACTTATTACTAGGTAATGCTAAGTCATGTGAGGGGCCTTATGAACAAGGTACTTATCTTTGGTTACAATTCGCTAATCTCAATCGCTTTGAAACAAAACTTGTATATGGACCATATATTCATCATATGGCCGCAGTACGTGCCGATGTGGTTCCTGTCTTGTATGAGGCATGTAAGTATCTAGGGGTAACACCTGATTTCTATGATCCAATTGAAGACGATGTGCAAGCATATTTACGTGGTGATATTGATTCAATCGTTAAGTAAGGAATAGGGGAGATTAATTTGAGAATTGACGAATTAAAGTTAAAAGCAGCGCAAATCCGGCGTTCAACTTGGCAAATGATTTATCAAGCTAAGACGGGACATACGGGTTCGGATTTATCATGTACCGACATTCTGGTTGCGTTATATTATGCGGCTATGAATCAGACGCAAACGACATTTGCTAACGATGACCGTGATCGCTATGTTCAGTCCAAAGGCCATGCTGTTGAGGTGTTATATAACGTTTTAGCAGATCGGGGTTATTTTCCAAAGAGTGACTTACAAACTTATTCACAATTTGATTCACCTTATATTGGTCATCCAACCAATCACGTTAATGGTATTGAGTTGAATACTGGTTCGTTAGGTCATGGATTAGGCCTAAGTGTTGGCATTGCCAAAGCGGCGAAGTTAGACCACAAGGATTATCACGTATATACATTGATGGGAGACGGTGAACAAGCTGAAGGATCTGTCTGGGAAGCCGCGATGGCCGCAGGTAGTTTTCAGTTGGATAATCTGACAGCGATTATTGATCATAATCGCTTGCAAATCAGTGGCCCAACTGAAAAAGTCATGAATAGTGAACCACTAGTTGATAAGTATCGTGCATTTGGTTTTGATGTTATTGAGATTGACGGGAATGATATGGCACAACTTGTTAAGGCACTGGAGACCCCCAATACACCTTTACGTCCAAAGTTAATTTTAGCAGATACCGTTAAGGGTCGTGGTATTAGTTTTGCTGAGAATCGTGCTGAATGGCACCATAAAGTTCCGACTGCAGAACAGTATCAACAAGGGTTGGATGAACTTGATGAATTAATTGGGAGGTTACAAAATGACTAAAAGTGCAAAGGTAGGTTCTATAATTTGTGAGGAGTTAATCACTGCGGCTAAACATGATCATAATATCTTGGCGTTAACCAGTGACTCTCGTGGTTCGGCCTCACTAATGCCATTTGCGTCACAGCTACCAGACCAGTTAGTTGAAATGGGGATTGCAGAACAAAATTCGGTGACTGTTGGTGCTGGACTAGCACATAGTGGAAAACGACCATTCGTTTTTTCACCAGCTGCGTTCCTAACGATGCGAAGCATTGAACAAGTTAAAGTTGATGTCACTTATTCTGATACCAATGTAAAGTTGATTGGTATTTCCGGTGGAAACTCGTACAGTGTTTTGGGAAATACACATCATTCGTTACAAGACTTAGCTATTACACGAGCGTTGCCAAATCTGCAGGTCTATATGCCCGCTGATCAGTGGCAAACGCGTGGTTTGATGCAATATTTGGCTAAATCGGATCATCCGGCCTATGTCAGAATTGGGAAACAAGCATTACCAGATATTTATGATGATACTAATCAGGCTTTTCGTGGCCCCGGTAAAGCCAATATTGTTGTAGATAATGGTAATGATGTCGCTTTAGTTGCTGCTGGTGAAACTGTTCAAATTGCAGTGGAGGCTGCAAATAAATTAGCTAAGCAGGGTATTCACGCTAAAGTGGTTGATTTGGTCAGTGTCAAACCGTTAGATACTGCTTTGCTTAATCAAATTGCCGACCAAGTAGGTTTAGTAACCACTATTGAGGAACATACTGTTTATGGAGGCTTAGGTTCAGCAGTTGCTGAAACACTGGCAATTCGGGGTGATACAAAGATTGATATTGTCGGTTTCCCAGACGAGCCAGCGATTGCTGGCTCACAAGCTGAAGTTTTCGAACATTATGGAATTGATGCGCAAAATATTACAACTCGAGTCATTAAGTGTTTGGACAACTGACATACCGACCGTGTTGAATTGAAATTTGAAGACAGCTGCTGGGCTTCGGCTGGTGGCTGTCTTTGTTTATAACCCAAAATTAATAAGTTGGTGAAAATGATGAGTAATTATGTAATTGGAATTGATCAAAGCACACAAGGGACTAAAGTATTATTGTTCGACGATTTAGGCAATATTGTTTATAAACAGTCGCGTAGCCACGCGCAAATAATTAATAAAGATGGTTGGATCAGCCATGATTTAGATGAAATCTATCAAAATGTTATTTTGTTAATGAATGACTTAGTTCAAAATGCCGGTGTTCCAGTAAAGGAAATTAGTGGTATTGGACTTTCGGTACAACGAGAAACTGCCGCTGCATGGGCGAAGGATACGGGAAAGTCCTTGACTAAAGCCATTGTGTGGCAGGATGGACGGGCCGTTGATATTGTTGAGTTGCTACAAAAAAAGGGGATTGCACATGAGGTGAAGGCGAAGACTGGATTAACTTTGTCACCTTATTTTACGGCGGCCAAGTTGTCTTGGATGTTAAAAAACGTTCCAGAGGTACAAACTGCCGCGATAAATCACAATCTCTGTATGGGAACGATGGACACGTGGCTATTGTACCGATTAACCCATGGTCATGCTTTTAAGACTGAACCATCCAATGCATCTCGAACTCAATTGTTAGATATTAATAAGGTTGCATGGGATTCGAGTTTGTGTCATGCATTTGGTGTTCCACTGGAAGCTTTAGCAACGATTGAACAGTCGAATACTTTATTTGGGAAAACTGATTTTGAAGGTATTTTCCCTAAAGCACTGCCAATTCATTGTATGTTAGGCGATTCACAGGCGGCGCTTTACGGACAAGGATGCGAAAATATCGGTGATGTTAAGGCTACTATTGGCACTGGATCATCTGTGATGATGAATATAGGTGATAAGCCAGTTCAGTCATCGGATGTTGTGACTTCTATTGGTTGGAAAATTAATGGTCAGATGACATATGTTGCGGAGGGAAATATCAACTATGCGGGTGCTGTTGTCCAGTGGTTAGTCAATGACTTAAAATTAATTGATTCAGCCAATCAAGCAGAGGCCCTTGCTCGTCAGGCAATACCGGAGGATCATACTTGCTTAGTACCGGCATTTTCTGGTCTAGGTGCACCATATTGGAATACACGTGCCAAAGCAACGTTGACTGGTATGACCCGAACAACTGGGCGGCCAGAAGTCGTCCGAGCTGCGCTTGATTCAATTGCTTTTCAAATCAATGATATTTTAAATGCAATTGACAAAAAATTAGCTATTAAGACGCATGTACTCAAAGTAGACGGTGGTGTGACGGCTAATGCTTATTTAATGCAATTTCAAAGTGATATGTCGAATTTGGTTGTTGATGTTCCTGATATTGAAGAATTAAGTGCTTTTGGAGTAGCATATTGTGCCGGTCGGTCAATGATGGTTTATGGGAACCTACAGCTTAATAAAGTACTGAGATATCATGAATATCGGCGAACAATTAATGAGGATAGACGACAAGTAATTTTGAAGAATTGGCAGCAGGCAATCGAACAAGTTTGTCAATCAGTGGGGGTAACGAAATGAGTATTTTAAAGTCAGTCATTTCATTAGGCGCGTCAGTTCTGATGCCGATTATTTTCTTTATTGTGGGTCTTTTATTTCGGGTGAAGATTGGTAAGGCATTTGAAGCCGCTTTATTGGTTGGTGTTGGGTTTACGGGGCTAAACATGGTGATTGATTTATTACTCAATAATCTGGGGCCAGCAACTAATGCAATGGTTAAGCGATTTGGGGTTCATTTGACTGTATTAGATACTGGTTGGGCAAATGCGTCTCAGATTGGCTGGAGTTCAGCATTGATGCCATTAGCCGTGTTTACTTTTTTATTAGTAAATGTCTTATTGTTTGTTGTCAAGTTTACGAAGACCATGGATATTGATATTTTTAATTACTGGATTTTTTTAGTTGTCGGTACGGTAATGTATGTTGCATCGGGAAGTTTTGTTATTGCTTTTGTGATTATGTTGCTGCTATTTATTTTAATGTTGAAAGTGGCAGATTGGACTGCTCCGACAATTCAAAAGCAATTTGGAATGTCTGGACTATCGTTTCCACATCTCACTAATAGTCCGTGGGTTTTACTGGCGTTATTAGTTAACGGGATTGTTGACCATATTCCTGGATTGAATAGGGTAAAGTTAAGTCCAAAACAAATCAATAAACGCTTTGGCGTGTTAGGAGAACCATTAGTTATTGGCTTCATCCTTGGCATATTGATTGGCGCACTGGCTGGATTTTCAGCACCAAAAGTTATGGACCTAGCTGTGAAGGTCAGCGCGTCAATGCTCCTATTACCTAAAATGGTCGATATATTAATGGAGGGTTTGAAAATCATTCGTGGAGCAGTCGAAAAAGTACTCAAGTCGAAGTACCCAGATCGGGAAATCTTTATTGGGATGGATGTTGCCTTGATGGCTGGTGATCCATCCGTGATGGCGACGGGTCTGTTATTGATTCCAATAACACTATTGCTAGCAGTGATTCTCCCAGGAAATCGTGTTTTGCCAATGGTTGATTTATCGTCAATTATCTTTATTTTGCCAATGATGGCGGCGTACCTGAAGAAAGACCTACTACGGATGTTAATTGCGGGTACTATCATGATGGTATTTATCTTATATATTGGTACTGATGTGGCGGGATTTTACACTGCGGCAGCACATATGACAGGAGCAACTGTTCCAACTGGAACCTCACAGATTATCAGTATGAATTCAGCAGTAACCAATCCGCTTGGCTGGCTTGCAATTAAAGTATCGCAATTACTTGGGAATGCTTTTTAGGGCGAGTGATTCACAAATGAGTTTTAATATAGTTAGGAGTCATTAATATGTACGAAACAATTCGAAAAATGAATTTAGAGTATCATCTTTATCAGATTACTGATGCAGAATTTACACAATATGCGCAGATCGTTACAACCATTAATACTAGTTCAGCGGCTAAGACATTGAATACTAGGCCAATACCGAAACAGGGCAACGTTTATGTAGCATCAGATGAAGCACTAGAACAATTAGCAATCGCTCACACAATCCAAAAAGATGTTTTTGGCGGTCTTCCAGTTCAAGTGGGATATTGTAACGGTCATACCGATCGAATGAATTGTTTAGAATGGCATCAAACACCAGAGCTAAATTGGTTTACTGAAGACGTTGTTTTGTTCTTAGGCGATGTTAGGGAAATTCACAATAATCAGTATGCGACAGCTAATACGAAAGCCTTTTTTGTACCTGCTGGAACGATGATTGTTTTATATGGAACAACTTTACATTATGCTCCTTGTCAGACTAGTTTGCGAGGCTATCGGTGCTTAGTTGCATTGCTGAAGGGTGTTAATTCGTCTTTAGCGACTGCTGCGACTGGTCAAAAGCAGGTATTACTCGCTACAGATAAATGGTTAATAGCACATTCGGAGAGTGATGAAGCGAAAAATGGTGCTTTTGTAGGACTTAGCGGTAATAATTATCAAGTTAAGATAAATTAATTAATGGTTTTCAGATTATATCAGTGCTAGTTAGTATCTGTCGAGAGTATGGGGGAAAGTTTTGCACTATTGATATGATGCTTACGTTTGAGGTCTGAACTTATTTTGAAAAAGATTTCTTAAATGAAGTTTGAACGAAATAATGGTTTTTGAAAGAATAGGTGGTGAGTGTCACTGATACAGGTAAGTAAAGAAAGAGATTAGCAAGAATGAATTTTCAGAAGATCAGATTTTGGTAGCTTAAAACCGAGTTCGTACTGCTAGCAAATTATAAATGATTTAGGTTTAATTAAAATAACCTTAAACTTTCTGTAAAAAGAGCTTATACTAGTAGTGATTAGTTTTCTGAAAAGAAGGTGCGTAACGTGAAAAGTGAAGCACAAGGAATTATTCAAGCTCTGTATCAGGAGCTAACGCCAACTGTTACGTATCAAGGTATGCGAATGGCATTACAGGATGCTCAGCACCAGTTATCAATGACAAGTCAATTAGATAGTGGTCTGATTAGGCAACTTACGGACTATTTAACTTATACGATTTTTACACAATGTATACGATTAACGCCAACTGAAAATTTATTAGTTAGCGAATTATTATCATTGAGTCATCGTTTAGATGCCCAGACAATTGATTAGCAATTTAATTTGTTTTAAAGGTGGAAACGGTATGCAGCGATTTATCGCTATAATTAAGGCCCTAGCAACTACCGGATGGTTAATTACAATTATTTTGACTGTGTATGCTATTGCTCGCCAATTGAAGCGCGTCATCATTAAGTTTTGATAGATGGAATTTGACCACAGGTTTTTGTAGTTGAACACATTACGCACCTGATGTAGATAGTTAATAAAGCAGGTCCCATTTGGACAACGGTCGTTAATGGCTGGTTGTTCAAGTGGGATTTTTGCTATTGCTTAATGTACATTGATTTAGCGTCTAATCTTTTTGACTAGTCTATCAGTATTTCTCATAACATAGCGTATTTTTGAGAATCAATTATCTGATTAATAATTGGAAAAAATACAGTTGTTTTTGCAGTTATTACGTCAGTAGATGAACTTTATTAAAGGCTGCTGATTAGTTTGACGATGTTTGCCATTAATCATCGATAATCAGTTGAATTTTTATTATTCCATTCATGAATAACACATCCGCTGAATCCGAATTGAACCCGCTTACGACTGGCCGTATGATAGTCTTGTAAACTTTAAGGGAGATGAATGAAATGGCAGAACAACCATGGGATTTACGCCGGGTACTTGATGAGATCAAGGATGATCCAAAGAACTATCATGAAACTGACGTAGAAGTTGATCCAGATGCGGAACTTTCTGGTGTTTATCGGTATATTGGTGCTGGTGGGACCGTTCAACGGCCAACCCAAGAAGGCCCTGCAATGATGTTCAATAACGTTAAAGGCTTTCCTGACACCCGCGTTTTAACCGGATTAATGGCTAGTCGCCGACGCGTTGGTAAGATGTTCCATCATGATTACCAAACGTTAGGTCAATATTTGAATGAAGCAGTTTCACACCCAGTTGAACCAGAAACGGTCACTGAAGCGGATGCACCTGCTCACGATGTTATTTATAAGGCGACTGATGAAGGTTTTGATATTCGAAAGTTAGTTGCTGCCCCAACGAATACGCCCCAAGATGCTGGCCCTTACATTACAGTCGGTGTTGTACTTGGCTCAAGTATGGACAAGTCTAAGAGCGACGTTACGATTCACCGGATGGTTCTTGAAGATAAGGACAAACTAGGCATTTATATTATGCCTGGTGGTCGGCATATCGGTGCTTTTGCTGAGGAATATGAAAAAGCTAACAAACCAATGCCAATTACCATTAATATTGGTTTAGATCCGGCGATTACGATTGGTGCGACTTTCGAGCCACCGACCACGCCATTCGGCTATAACGAATTAGGTGTTGCTGGTGCGATTCGGAACCAAGCTGTTCAATTAGTTGACGGGGTGACCGTTGATGAACAAGCGATTGCACGTTCTGAATACACGTTGGAAGGCTACATCATGCCTAACGAACGCATTCAAGAAGACATCAATACGCATACGGGTAAAGCGATGCCTGAATTTCCAGGGTATGATGGTGATGCTAATCCGGCCTTGCAAGTGATTAAGGTGACGGCGGTGACGCACCGGGAAAATGCCATTATGCAAAGTGTTATCGGACCTTCCGAAGAACACGTCAGCATGGCTGGAATTCCAACTGAAGCAAGTATTTTGCAATTAGTTGATCGGGCCATTCCTGGTAAAGTGCTCAACGTCTATAATCCGCCGGCTGGTGGTGGGAAGTTAATGACCATCATGCAAATTCATAAAGAGAATGAAGCGGATGAAGGTATTCAACGGCAAGCGGCTTTGTTAGCATTTTCAGCTTTTAAGGAATTAAAGACCGTTATTTTAGTTGATGAGGATGTTGATATTTTCGATATGAACGATGTGATTTGGACGATGAATACGCGTTTCCAAGCAGATGAAGACTTGATGGTCTTATCTGGGATGCGGAATCATCCATTGGATCCATCTGAACGGCCACAATATGATCCGAAGTCGATCCGTTTCCGTGGCATGAGTTCTAAACTAGTGATTGATGGGACCGTCCCATTCGATATGAAGGATCAATTCGAACGGGCCCAATTCATGAAAGTTGATGACTGGGAGAAATATTTGAAATAAGCCGCGCAGCTTGATTTGATTCATGATGCTGTTTAACTTATAATTTCAAAAAATTAAATTTCTAATAGTGCAAGGAGCCGCCAGACCAACGGAAGTGTGCTGGTCGGGGGGCTTTTTTGCTGTCAAAATGAAGGGAGCATTTACCTCGTGAACAAGAAAACGATTGGCTTTTTCAGCGGAATCGCTGTGTGTGCTATTATTTACTTCCTACCGATTGCCGGCTTATCGGCTAAGGGTCAGATGGATTTGGCGCTTAGTTTGATGACGGTCGTCTGGTGGGCCACCCAAATTGCGCAACCCGCGTTCGTTGGTGGGATTTACTTAATGTTACTTATTATTATGAATGTGGCGACGCCATCCCAGGTCTTCTCGTCGGCATGGACCGGTTCGATTATGTGGCTTGTGATTGGGGCGTACTTGATTGCCGGTGCGGTTAATGAATCTGGACTGGGTCAACGAATCGCGTACGCATTCATTATTAAGTTTGTGCGTAGTTGGAAAGGGATTGTGATTTCAATTTTTGCGCTGACTTTTATCTTAGCGCTATTGATTCCTCATCCATGGCCACGGGCTTTCATGATCATGTCCGTTATTACGGTGGTCGCGGAAACGGCGAAGATGCCGAAACGCGATTTGGCTAAATTAGGGCTAGCAGTGTTTGCAGCGTCTTGTCCGCTATCCGGGGTATTCTATACTGGTGATACATCACTGAACCCGTTGGCCGTGCAAGCTTCTGGTCAGAGTGTCAACTTTGTTTCTTACTTCATTTACATGGGTGTCCCAATGATTATTGCGGCCGTCTTAACGATGTTTCTTTTCTTATTCCTCTTCAAACCTAGTCAAGAAGTTCATATTGACGTTGAAGCTTTAAAGCAACAACAAGCGCAATTAGGTGGTATGACGGGGAAGGAAGTTCGGACGATTATTTGGTTGATCATTGCGATTGCACTTTGGTTAACGAGTGGTATCACTGGCTTAGATGTTGGTTGGTTAACGTTAATCGTTGCGCTGATGATGAGTCTTCCAGTCGTGGGTGGTATCTTAACAGCCAAGTCGTGGGAAGGCGTGCCCGTAAACGTGCTAGTGTTCTTGACTTCGGCGATTGCGATTGGGAATGTCGGTGGTGTAACTGGTATGAATAACTGGATTGCTAAGACCTTGATTCCAAGCAATTTACCAACCAATATTTACTTATTAGCGATTGTGATTACCGTCTTTGCTATGATTATCCACATGTTCATGGGTTCAGTTATTGCGGTAATGGGGATTACGATTCCGGCCTTCGTGGCAGCGACAGCCCACATGGGAATTTCACCATTGGCCGTCTCGTTATTAGTCTTCTCAGTAACGAACTTACATTATATTTTACCGTTCCATAACCTAGCTGTCTTAGTTGGGAGTGACCCCGATACTGGTGGTGGTTACACACAAAAAGACGTGATGCGCTTAGGAATTCCACTGACAGCGGTTGTCTTTGTCGTCGCGTTAGTTGAAATGTTCTGGTTCCATTTAGTTGGGTTGGCATAAGCAAAGTATTGTTAAAAAAACTCCTTTTCAAACGGCCATCGGTCAGTTGGAAAGGAGCTTTTTTAGGATTGTTAGTTAGTCTGAACGGTTAAGTAGTCGATCAAGTCGGTCAGTAATTGATTACCCGCACGCTGGGGATAAACAAAGTTCAGTTGACTGATGAACGGGATGGCTAGCGAGCGCATCACCACGTGTTCCGTCATGAATGGAAGGACCGACTGTTTAAATAAAAAGGTCACGTTATTTTGGTTGAGAATACCTAAAAGCGTTTCGATATGCGTGCTTTCAAAGAAAAATTGTGGGGTCATTCCTTGACGTGCAAAAAGCGCATTAATAGGCTCGTAAACACCAGAGCCTGGCGGTAAAGTAGCGATTTTTTGACTGGCCAAATCCTGTATCCGAATGACAGGTTGGGCAGCTAAGGGGTGATCACGCGGCAGAATGATTTTTAGTTCATCTGCGAGTAGTGGTTGTTTTTGAAATTCGGTGGGTTGCAGTTGGGTCGTCTGGGTGTCACGAATAATGGCCGCCTGCAGTTCACCGTTCAGCAAGCGCTTAACGATTTGATCGCCTTCATCTTCGATAATTTTGATTGCGGTATCGGGATGTTGATTGTCAAAGGCAGCAATTTTTTTGGCGATATTATATTGACCTGAAATTGGAATGGCACCAATGATCAGGTTGGCAAACATGGTTGGTCGGTTCGGTGCTAAATCGTGCATCATGGTCTCGTAATCAGTAATCATTTTATGCGCGTGATGATAAAACGTTTCACCAGCTGGTGTGATTTGTAAGCGACGTTTGTTGTGTGTATCTAGTAATTTGATATTAAGTTCATTCTCGAGGGCGCGCATTCGTTTGGATAATTCTGATTGTGATAAATGGAGTTCGACGGCAGCGTTAGAAATGTGGCGTAAATCGTACACCATCACAAATGCTTGGAGGTCATTAATGGTCATGGCAGTCACACTTTTCTTTAGGTTAGATTCTATTTTAACACCGATTAGGAGGACAGCCTAATTAAGCAATGGTATAAATTAGTATGAATATTATGGGGCAATTACGGTAATCAAAATATTAATTATATTTTTTAATGGGAATGGGTCGTTAATAAAATTGTGGTGTCGATGAACAGTTGCTAGTGCGAATGATTATGAGTCGTGACTCGATCATAGATGGGAGCTAGTACCGTGACACTGACTAATTTTGGGAAGATATAATAATGTTAGTGTTGTAATTAGAAATTGGCGAATGGTTGGTAATTATGAAGAAGTGGAATAGCTAATTTTACTTGCTTTTGGTACCGAATCCGGCAAAATGAAAGGGTTCCAGTGGCTGTTATTTTTGATCAGGACGCTGGTCATGGACTGGACAATACTTTGTAAAAGGGGATTGGTTGAGCATGTCAAAAGCGCTTAGAACGTGTTTGGATACTTTGACATTCGATTTGATTTTAGTTAAATTAAATCAAAAACAGGAGTTTTTAATCCATGAAAAGCTTTGCACACCATTATAGTAGCGACATCTCTCGTGAACAATTTGAACTAATCCGGACAGATCTAGAAGGCATACGTAAGCGGACTAAGCCAAGAAAGGTTGATTTATATGATATCTTTTGTGCCCTGCTTTATACCTTGAAAAATGGGTGCGTTTGGCGTGATTTACCCAGCGATTTTCCTAAATGGGAAACCGTCTATTATTACTGGTTACTTTGGACTAAAACGCCATCTCCTACTGGTATCACTCCTCTGGATAAGGTTTTAAAAAAATTGTCAGCCAACATCGGTTGGCTCAGAAGCGTTCAGTTTATACATCGTTCATCATTCTAGATGCTCAAAGTGTCAAGAATACCGATCCTGCTGAAAGTAGCGGCTACGATGGTGGTAAAAAGGTGAGTGGGATTAAGCGCCATCTTGCTGTAGATATCAATGGGCTGCCGATGGCAGTCCATGTGACAACCGCCAATGTTTCTGAGCGTGATGGCGCCAATGCGCTACTGGCGTTAAACAAATCACAGTTTGACCTGGTTCAACGAGTAATGGCCGATGGTGGTTATACTGGTAACAACTTTGCTCAATCAGTTCAGGCAATGATTAACGCTGAAGTCATTATTGCTAAACAGAGTGACCTTAGGCACGGTCAAGTGACCCCGCAACGCTGGGTTATCGAACGCAGTTTTAGCTGGCTAGGAAAATATCGGCGCCTCTGGCGCAATTGTGAGCGAAAGCTGAACACCAGTAAGATGATGATTAGCTTAGCCTTCCTGCGAATACTCTTGAAAAGATTCTAAACACATTCTTAGAGTAATGATGGGGATTACGATGTTAACTGGAGGAGTCTTGGGTCAAGCAATCGCGGTGCACGCCGCCGTTGGTACGACGCAAACCAAGCAAGTAAGGCAAGTGGCGCCAGTGGGTAATCTTGCAAGTCAGGTTGAAAACAGTCCGGTAGTTAAGGCTGCAGACAACCGAGTGACACTAGCAGCCCAAGCGTTAACAACGGCTAGTACGGCATTAACTACAGTAACGGATGCGTTGCCAGCAGCGCAAGCAAATTTAGATGCAACCAATAAAATCTTAGCAAAGAACCAAAAGATTCAGGCACACATGGGGGCCCTTAAACAAGCCGCAATGGTACGCCAAGTTCAGGCACAAAAAGAATTGACTGAACAATTATCAGGACAGACCACCGCACAAACTGCGGTTACTAAGTCGCAAGCCGAAGTGACGCGGTTAGCAACCGCTGTGCAGACGGCCCAAAGTAACTTTGATAAGGATAATAGCGGCACTAATAAGGTGACGTTACAAACCACGCAGACTAAGTTAAAAGCTGCCCAGCAAACGTTACAAACAGCGCAGTCCACTCTTGATAAAATCAATACGCGTGTTAGTGCGGCTAAGGAAGAGTTAGTTAATGCGAAGATGGAAGTCAGTGGTTCGACGCGTGATTATCAAATTGCACAAGTTGACTATGATATCATTCGGCCACAAGCGGCTGTTGATCAAGCTAAAGCCAGTTATATGACTAAGGTTCAGCGGGTTACTGCTGCTAAGACTAAGCTAGCGGCGGCCCAACGGGATTTAGCTCAGGCCCAAGAGCAGTTAGCGACGGCGCGGGCCCAGACTTTGGCGGCATTGACAGCGGCGGCTGAAAAACCAGTGAGTGAACAACCAGTGGCTGATCGTGCCACTGACACGTCTGCGGACGCTAACCAAGCGACACATCGAGGAGCAGTGGGCAACCAGTCGATGAAACCAGTCAAGCCAACTACAACATCAACACCATATCGAGTGGTTACTAAGTCACGCCAAGCAATTCCGGCCTTAAGAACGACAGTTAGCCCGGTAGTGGCCAAACCGGCTACTAAGCGAGCGCAGCCGCGCGTTTCAGCCAAACCAGCTACCTTACCACAAACTGGTGAACAGACGAACCATGCGCTGACGGTAATGGGCTTGATATTGTTAACGGCTACTAGTTTGTTAGGATTAAGCAGGCAACGGCAACGTCATCAGACGACTGATTAACGTTAAAGTGTGTGTGCACGGTACTAGAGTTAAATAAGCGATGATGGTGGGCTGAAATCATGACTACTCAGTTTGGTCGTCGAAACTGAGTAAGTAACTTATCGTTCATAATTAAAAAGTTCTTTCGGAATTTTAATGATTCCTGAAAGGACTTTTTGAGTGTAATGAGCGGACTCGTTTAGTTAATAAAAAAATGCTAAGAACGCCGGCTTTTCGGCCGGAAATCCTTGCTTGAAAGTGGTCACTGGACTACTATAAACATGGTTTTGAAAAGCCGTAGAATTTTATCAAATAAGGAGTTGAGTTTGTGATGATGATGACGGGAATGATGGTTCTATTTGTATTATTGGTTGGTTTAGTTTTAAGTGGGATTTTCTTCCGATACATGGATACGACTGCCGGTATCTCATTCAGCTCACTGAAATTGACTGATTTGCGGATGGAATTTTTAAACCTAGTACTCGTAATCGGATTATTGATGTGGGCACTGTTTTTAATTCATTAAAATTAATTATTTGAGCTATTTTAATCAGTCCGGCCGCGGCCGGACTTTTATTTTGGCTAATATTTTACCAATAGCCTGAGGTGGACCACCAAAATACTTGCACTTCAACGTGGAACATCGCTATTATGGTTAAGTGATTATCTATTTAGAAGGGAATGACTAACTATGACGCAGTCGGCATATTGGCAACGGATTGCGGCCAAAGCACAGGCAGAACAGCGACCGTTTTTCAGTTTGGCGCCTATGGAAGCTGTGACGGGGTCCGTTTTTCGCCGCGTTGTGATGCGCGCCACAGCACCAGATGTTTTTTATACTGAATTTACGAATGCGTTGAGCATTACCCACCCGAAAGCTAAGTTTACGACACGAGGCCGATTATACATTGATGAGACTGAAAAGCCACGCCCCATCGTCCAACTTTGGGGTAATAGTGGTGAGGATTTTACCAAAGCTGCGTATGAGGTAAAACGTCAAGGTTATCAAGCGATTGATCTCAATATGGGCTGTCCGGATATGGCCGTCATCAAGAATCACAGTGGGAGTGATTTAATTCGACATTTTGATCGGGCCAAAGAAGTGATTGAAGGTGCTCGACAAGCTGATCTTCCTGTCAGTGTTAAGACGCGCTTAGGTTTTGATGACGTGCATGAATATGAGACTTGGATTCCGTTTTTGCTACAACAACAGGTGCCAGTGCTGACCGTTCATGTGCGGACTAAGAAGGAAATGAGCAAAGTGCCGGCTCACTATGAATTAATTGATAATTTAGTTCAGATGCGTGACACGTTAGCACCAACGACACTATTGCAAATTAATGGGGATATCTTGGACTACCAAGCTGGAGTGAAGTTGGCCCAAGCCCATCCTGGTGTTGATGGTATCATGATTGGACGCGGTATTTTCCAAAATCCCTATGCTTTTGAGGCGACCCCACAGGATCATTCAACTCGCGACATGCTGGAGTTGCTACGTTATCAGGTTGATTTATATGATCAATTCATTGGCTTAGGCTTGCAGGGCCACTTTGCGCCACTACAACGCTTTTTCAAGATCTACGTTCGTGGGATGCGACACGCAGCTGAATTGCGTAACGAATTAATGCAAACTAAGACGACTGACGACGTGCGAGCGATTATTGACCGGTTAGAGGCAGAGTTACCAACGGATTAGAATGAATCCTTGTTGACGAACAAACAAGTAAACTCAGGGCACGTTTTAGCATTTTTGCAGAGTGGCAAAGATTAATATCGTGTATACGCATTGTACTAGTTAATTTGGCATGAATCATGATTAAAACGTGCCCGTTAGTTGGATTACTATTCGTCAGCACATGTGCGTCCTATGCCGACCTCTGGGGCTGGGTGCCAATTGCTGGAACGTAGCCGACGTCGATTTGAGCTAACGCCCAACCCACGTCATCTCAAATACGAGTCTTATTCTAAGCCGGAAGAAATTCGCTTCCAGCTAAGAATAATTTGGCTACTGAGCATTGTCACCCAGCCCCCCCAGTCGGTAAGCCGCTCGAATGGCTGATGAACGGCCACATAACTTGGTACAAATGGTCGTTGGATATTCTGATACTGGAACTTCAATTAAACATCAAATCGATATTGACTGTTTTTAAACACGGGTCAACTACCACAAAAGTGTTATCAGTCTGACAGTTAAATAACAAAATTACTGTTTAAGAAAAATAACGATCAGTCCATCAAAATCTAGGTACATCCATGTCAGCCATTCTAACACTGTCCCGACTGGAAGGCGTTTCTGCCAATGCCCAGTGGTGAAATTCCACTTAGCAAGCGTCTTGTGCTTGGTTAGTGGAAGGCCAGTGTTTGAGACGTGGGCTTCGGCTCAAATCTGTGCCCACCACGTTCCGGCAATTGGCAGAAATGCCTGGAGGTCGGCATAGGACGCAGTTAATTAGGCAGGTTTACGCTAACTCGACCTGTTTCCAGCGGGCCTAAGCTGGCTGCTTTTGATCTTAACCGTTTGGCATGTGTTAATCATGATTCATTCTAAAATAATAACAAGCACATAGTGTATGTACCGCTGAAATAAGCTAGTCGCTTTAAGAAAGATCTTTCTTGAAGTGACTAGCTTATTTTTTTGAGATTTAAATTAAAGTAAATCGTTTATCAAGTAAGGTGACCCGTTCAGTGGGAAGGCCAACGACCTGAATCTCACGTTGTTTAGTAACAAAGATAGCACCGTAAATATCAGGACGGTTGGCCGCCCAGCCCGGAATTGGTTGACCCGCAAAGAAGAGTCGGGTGGTTTCAATTTCACCATCAATAGAAGTCTTTGAAAAAACAGTGACACTTTCAAGATCGTTCTGTCGTGGGTATCCCGTCTTAGAATCCAAAATATGGTGATAGGACTGTCCATTAAATTCAAGGTGTCGTTCGTAAATGCCACTAGTAACAGCCGAGCAAGGCCCAATGGTGACACTGGCAATGGCGTTGCCACGATCAGTAGTGGGATCTTGGATGCCAACGCGCCATTGACCATCAGCGTGTAAGGGGGAAGTACCGACCATTAGTAGATTGCCGCCGAGATTGATCATACCGGCCCGTTGTCCGAATGCTTCCCAATAGTCTTGGATGCGATCAGCAATGTAACCCTTAGCTATCGCACCGAGATCAAGCTCCATCCCTGTAACTTTGAGATAGACACTAAAGTCGGTATCGTTGCAGCTGACTTGATTGGGGTCAATCAGGGTTAAACGGTCGTTAATGGCAGGTTGTTCAGGCACATGAGCGTTATCAAAGCCAATGTGCCATAGCTTAACTAGCGGTCCAATGAGTGCGTTGAAGCCAAAGTTCTGCCGACTGAGCTCAACAGCTTGATGAACGAGCGTATAGGTGGCGGCACTCACTTGAACTGGGTGTTGACCAGCAGCGTGGTTGATTGCCATAACTTCCGAGGCGGTACGATTGACAGTTAAGCGGTCCTCGTACTGGTCAATAAGTTGGCAAGCCGTCTGCAGATACTGGTCGCTGTCACTACCAAAGAGGGTTAAATCAATGTCAGTACCAAGTGCATGGTGTGCTTGGTGCTGACGTTGTTGGGCGAATGCCGGGATAGCCGATTCGCCGTTATAAGCTAAAGTTGTCATGATACCAGTCCTATCTTTCATAAATATCAATTCGTTCAGCAAACTGAACAAGATTCATCTCGATAATAGTCATCAGATGAGTGGTTGAGTTAAATTAATTTTCCCGCACAATGATCTAATTCATGTTGAATGATTTGAGCCGTAAAGTCATTGAATCGTTGCTGCTGGGGTTTGAAATGCTGATCCTTGTACTTTACCGTTATTTGATGATACCGACTAGTTGGGCGTTCACCTGGTAAGGATAGACAACCTTCTTTAGTGTCATAGGCACCATGTTGATCAATAATTTTCGGATTGATCATCGCAATGGCAAAGGGTCCCAATTGGACAACAATAATTTGTTTGTTAACGCCAATCATGTTAGCGGCCATTCCAACACAATTATCGGTGTGAGCGGCAAGGGTATCAAGTAAATCAGTTACGACTTGAGCATCTGCTGGCGTCGCTAAGTCGGCGGGGATACTCAAGGCGGCAGGGTCATGCACAATAGGTCGAATCATTTAATATTCCTCCATTATAGTTATAGGTGGTGTGCTAGTTTGTCATGGTTCGTATTAACTAGTACACCACCTTAGGCTAGTATTCTATTAATTTAATTATAGGGAGCGTTATCCATAGAAGCAAGCTGTTTGCTGGACCGTTAGTGATAAAAAGAGTTGGGAACGAAACTAATTACGCTCAGTTTATTGAGAAAACGTTTCTCAATAAACTGAGCGTAATTTTTCTATCAATATTGTCGAGACGTGCGCCAAATGATGGCTTGCTTCGCTTAAGCCAAATCCGGCAATTATTTCAAATCCAGGAATAATCGGCGAATTTATGTTAATGCTCGCAAACAAATCACCTTTGTCTCGCTCGCTTTCCCACTAATAGGATAATTTAAATGTTGGTGTTAAGGTCCCCGATTTTAATGCTTCATTAGTTGTTGTGGGGATGGTACTGTGATTGGGCTGCCAGTTAGGGTCCTTGATTAGTGTGATGCTGGTTCCTTGATAGTCCAGGGTCAAACTATTAGCGTTGTTCAGGGTCAACTTAACAACATCGTGATCAATTGTAAATGTTGCTTTAGTATCATTTAAGGCCAGATTTGCATGGCGATGAATCGATGCGGAGCCCTTTTGAAACCAAGCAATTTGATGATTAGCATTCAAATATAAACTTGTTGCTGGATTAGTGCTGACCCAGCGGCCTAAAAAATCGTGGGTCGTTACTGATCGGACAGCACTAATTTTGGACGGCGTTGGTTGAACTGTTGTTGATGATGTATCACTGGTTGTAGAATGGCAACCAGCTAGCAGCCCGACCAGCAACAGTCCTCCAATCATTCCCCGTATTTTTTGCATAATTATTCTCTCCTCCGATGCCCACATCCCTCAATGAGGACTTAATATTATTATAGCGAATACGTTGGAGGAGTTAAACTAAATAGTCATAAGTTAATTAGTCTGCAACAATTTGGTTGTGTTCAGCTTAATTTTTAACGAATTAAAATACGGTTTGAGCGCGATGAAAAACTGTGAAAGCAAGGTATGTCAATGTTAATCAGGTAGTTAATGAGATTGATTAAATATTCTTATTTTACTAATATAATGATATAAAAAATAATTTAAAAATATTCGCATGGCGTTCTAAACGGATGATCAAAGCGATTTGGTGTACACAACTGAACATGTCAGTTAAATTAGACCATGGGCAACTTGAGAAAAATGAGCTACTATATATAGTATTGATTCAAACAGAACGTACTATCAATTGTATTCGATCAATGACTTTGAAAAGTGGGGAATTAAAATGCTGACAACGACAACTAACGATATATTAGACCAATTACGGTCACTGACTGTTACCAAGCGGGGTGGCGCTCAAACAAAGTTTCATCCGTATAAAATTGACTTTGTCTTACAACAGTTATTGGCAACTGAAGATGAAGTACGAGTTGTCAAGGAAGCGCTGGTTGCGCATTATCAACAGGCAACTGGTATTGATACGCGGGAATTGCGGACAACGTTGATGCAGATTTTGAATGCTCAGGGGCTAACGACAGCGGCTAAAGCTTATCAGGATTATTTTGATACTGAACAGCAACGTTTCGCAGCAGCAACGAATGTTCAAGGACGAATTAAAAAGTTATTTGAGCGCGATGCTAGCGTAGTGCATGAAAATGCAAATAAGGATAGTACCATTTTTAATACACAGCGGGACTTAGAGGCTGGGGCTGCCAGTCGGGCGATGGGGTTAAAGATGTTACCAGATGTCGTTGCTAAGGCGCACCTGCGTGGTGATATTCATTGGCACGACCTGGATTATTCGCCAGTAACTCCTGAGACCAACTGTTGTCTGATTGACTTTGACGGTATGTTCAAGAATGGTTATAAGATTGGCAATGCGGAAGTTGCTTCGCCACGGTCAATTCAAACAGCCACGGCACAAATGGCACAGATTATTGCCAATGTGGCTTCTTTACAGTATGGTGGCTGTTCTGCCAATCGGGTCGATCAATTACTAGCGCCTTACGCGGCAATCAATTATCAAAAACATATGGCTGATGCTGAAAAGTGGGTGGCAGCAGATCAACGCGAAGCTTACGCGCAGGCTAAAACCAAAAAAGATATTTATGATGCGATGCAAGCGTTAGAATATGAGATTAATACCTTGTATTCATCACAAGGCCAAACGCCTTTTACGACGGTCAACTTCGGTCTCGGGACTAGTTGGATTGAACGCGAAATTCAAAAGGCCATTCTCCAAATCCGAATCAAAGGGCTGGGTAAGGAGCATCGCACTGCTATTTTTCCTAAGTTGATTTTTACGATGAAGCGGGGCTTGAACTTGAGTCCTGATGATTCCAATTATGACATTAAGGAATTGGCAATTGAATGTTCAACGAAGCGGATGTATCCCGATCTTTTGATGTATGACAAAATCAAGGAACTAACAGGGAGTTTTAAAACCCCAATGGGCTGTCGATCCTTCCTACAAGGGTGGCGTGACGAAGACGGGGTTGAAGTAAATTCTGGTCGCATGAACCTCGGTGTCGTGACGGTCAACTTACCGCGGATTGCGTTGGCGGCACATGGCGATCAACAACTATTTTGGGAAATCTTTGAAGAACGCATGACTACTTGCCATGAAGCGTTAGCTTACCGAATTGAACGAACCAAGGAAGCCAAGCCAGAAAATGCGCCATTGTTGTACATGTACGGTGCTTTTGGTAAACGACTACCGGCGGGGGGCAACGTGGATGAGCTCTTTAAAAATCAACGGGCGACCATTTCACTAGGGTATATAGGTATTTACGAAGTCTGTGCGACCTTTTTCGGCCCTGATTGGGAACAAGACGAGCACGCCTTGGCGTTTGCTGAGACTGTGGTGAAAGCTTTGCGTGACAAATGTGCGCAGTGGGCAGCTGAGAGTGGCTATCACTATAGCCTATATTCGACGCCAGCCGAATCATTGACTGACACGTTCTGTCGTGATGACATTGCTAAGTTTGGCCGGATTGCAGATATTACTGACAAGGAATACTACACGAATAGTTTTCATTACGATGTTCGTAAGCATCCGACACCATTTGATAAATTGACGCTTGAAGAACGGTTCCCTCAATATGCATCGGGTGGTTTTATTCATTATTGTGAATATCCTAACCTGACACAGAACCCGAAAGCTTTAGAGGCTGTCTGGGATTGGGCTTATGATCATGTCGGTTATTTAGGAACAAATACGTCGATTGACCAGTGCTTTAAGTGTGGTTTTAAGGGTGAGTTCAAAGCGACTGCTCGCGGTTTTGTCTGCCCTGAATGTGGCAATCATGACCCTAAATATTGTGATGTTGTTAAACGGACGTGTGGTTATTTAGGAAATCCACAACAGCGGCCAATGGTTCACGGCCGCCACGTGGAAATCGCGTCCCGTGCTAAAAATATGTCTCCGGAGATGATTAAGAATGCCGCGCGTTACGAAAGAACCAAACAATCCGATGCCCAAAGAATGGTTGGCAAAGGACTTAAGTGAACAATACGTTGCTGATTATAAGGCATTTAACTTTGTTGATGGTGAGGGGGTCCGGTGTAGCCTGTACTTAAGTGGCTGCCCGTTTCATTGTCCCGGTTGTTACAATGTGGCTGCTCAAAATTTTCATTATGGACAGCCTTATTCGCAAGAGCTAGAAGACCAGATTATTGCGGATCTCAGTCAGGAATATGTGCAAGGGTTAACGTTGCTCGGCGGTGAACCCTTTCTGAATACCCAGGTAGGAATTCGAATCTGCGAACGGGTGCGTGCAGAATTTGGTCACACGAAAGATATTTGGTCATGGTCAGGTTACACGTGGGATGAGCTGCAGCAAGATTCTGAAGATAAACTTAAAATGTTATCGTTAATTGATATTTTAGTGGACGGACGGTTTTTACAAGATAAGATGGATCTTTCCTTACAATTTCGGGGGAGTTCTAATCAACGGATTATTGACGTTCCTAAGTCATTGGTAAATGGAAAAGTTATCATCTGGGATAAGTTGGTTAAATAAGATCGAATTTCAAAAAAAGACGTTGTGACGTAGTGAACATAAAGTGAACCCTTAAAATTGGACAACTTTATTAAGCTGCTTTCTGGACGGTAAGTTCCCGGTATTTTATCGGGGACTTGCCGTCCAGTTTTGTTTTGATGCGCCGATGATTGTAGAAGTCTATCCATTCGTTCATAGCTTCGATAAGCGCTGTTTTGGTCTCAAAATGTTCATCCATAACCTCGACTTTCATAATGTGAAAAAACGACTCCATGGCGGCGTTGTCGAGACAAGTGGCTTTACGCGACATACTCTGAAATACATGGTGCTCTTTAAGCGTGTTTTGCCAGTGGCGATGCTGATACTGAAACCCTTGGTCAGTATGGACAGTCGTCCGATAATCTAACACCGGTATTTGATTTAGGGCTTCTTTCAAAGGCTTTAAAGCGAATTCAACGGTCGGGTGGTCACTGATATTGAAAGCCAGAACCTCTCCATTGAAGAGGTCGAGGACTGGTTCTAAATAAACCCGTTCATTTTGGCTTTGGTTCCCATATCGAAATTCACTGACGTCGGTGACTAACTTCTGGTAAGGCCGATCTGTTTTGAATCGTCGCTTAAGTCGATTTGGGGCGATGACGCCAACAGTTCCCTTGTAAGAATTATACTTTCGTTTCTGCCGATTAAAGGCGCCACATAGCCAGTCTTGTTCCCGCATAATCCGTAAGACCCGCTTATGATTGATTTTAAAGCCATAAGCGTCATGTAAAGCACCGGTTATTCGTCGGTACCCGTATTTCCGAGTATATTTTGGATCTTGTTGACGAATCTCATCAATTGCCTGAATAATTTGTGAATCATCTAAGTTACGACCACGATGCTCCTTAGCATAATAATACGTGCTGCGAGGAATACGAACAGCCTTAAGAACTAGTTTGATGGAAACTTGAAAATTCTGCCTTAACTCGTCTACTAGTTCGATGAGTTCGTGTGTTTTGACTTCTTTCGTGCTAAGGCATCGAGTTTTTTTAAGAATTCATTTTCTATTTTTAACATTTGATTCTCTTGTTTTAGCTGCTTCAATTCTGCGGCTGGAGTCTGTGGTTTTTCAGGTTTGGGGTTGTTCTGCTTGTGTTTGGCCATGGTCTTAGGATTCCCTCGTTTGCACTCAAGTCCCGCTATTCCAGATTCCTGGAAGTGTTTTTCCCACTGCCAAATCGTACTTGGCGACGACAAGTCAAAGTGTAAGGCAGTCACTGGAAGCGAAGCTTGATTTCGTTTCCTCCAGTTTAATACATCGACTTTGAACTGACTAGAATATTCTTGGGACATTGACCGGTCTTTTAGACCTTCAATACCTCGCCGCTCAAATCGATGAACCCAACCCAGAATGATTGCATGATTGCTAATGCGATACTTCTTAGCTAGAGACGGTGAACCTTTACCAGATAAGTATTCAGTAACGACCTTTATTCGAAGTTCTAAATTAAATTTTGACATAGTAAAACCCCCAAGGTTAGATTTGGTGTCCAACCTTAGGGGTTCACTTTAACACAACGTCTTTTTTGTTGCGATTAATATAACGTTTACATATAATGAAAAATAATTTTTTTGATTAAAGTATGTAACTATGTCTCGATATTTTAGTTAAAAGCGGTTATACTTTACAGGAGTCGTTAATTTATATTGACATAAAGAAATCATTAAAAGCGAGGCTTTATGAATGTATCGTTTTTTTGTTCAACCCCAAGTTGATCATAGCCAAAAAGCTGTTTTTGGTTATGAATTATTACTACGTAAAGAGATGAATGGTCGCTGGGCCGTTCCTCAATCATTTACTGAATTGTCATTAGACAAACAGGCCGAGCTCTTAGAACAACTTGCTAGTCAGTTGCAGACTAAGGCAACTAATCAAGTCTTAGCGCTTAATTTAAATCGTCAACAAGCTGAAGATGACTTCATGTTAGGCACAATTATTTACTTGAAGAAGCGTTTGAATCCCGCTGCACTAACAATTGAGCTAACGGAGAGTCCATCACTAGCTGAGATTCAAAAATATAGTCTCTTTTTTCATCAGCATGACATCAAATTGAGTATTGATGATGTCGGCACGGGTTCGAATACGTTTCAGAACATTCAACACGCGCTACCATTTGTTGATCAAATCAAGTTTGCGATGCAGAACTTGCGGATGAGTGGGCAAGCAGATTGCATCCCACGGGAATTAGCTTTTTGGCGAGACGTTGCCCGCGCCTACCATTTAGAGTTTATTCTGGAAGGTGTCGAAGACCAGGGTGATCAAAAGATGGCAGAAAAGCAAGGTGTTGAATGGCATCAGGGCTATTATTATGGGAAGCCGCGGTTAGTCGACGATGGCCGTCAGTTAGTGAATGGCGGCTGCTAAGAAAGGATTCTTACGATGACATGGTCTAATTGGCGAATCTCGCCGTTCGTAACGAGCATTTTCTTCATACTAGGAGTGTTGACACTCTACTGGGTCCTCTTTAATTGGATTACGACTTGGTTTCACGCTCGACATATTAATATTGATGATGATACGGTCAATGCTTGGCATGGTGTGATTTACATGTTGGTCTTCGTATTTGTCATGCAACTGTCGGTCGTTGGCCAATCGGATAGTTGGGAGTTTGTCAACTTTCACTTGATTGCCGTGGTGTTTTGCTCGTTTTTCTTGAATATCCGAATGCCGTATTATTCATTATTACCAGTGGTCATAGTGTACATGATTTTTGATCGTTCCATCTTTTTTTGGGAGTCATGGAGTTATGCCGTGGTTTTCGTCCTCTTTTTCTGGAGTATGAACTATTTGCGGCTGTGGGTACCCAAGCATAAGCATCCCTGGCTATACTACTATGGTGCGGTAGCTTTTTATGGTGGCCTTTTATGGGGATTAATCAAAATCAAATATTCACTGGATTGGGATAATACCTTACAAGAGTACGGCTACCTGATGATTTTCGCTGGTCTACTGTATGCATACGTTAATATGCTGACGCAGGATAGTGAAATCAAGTTGCGGCTGGCACAGTTTGCTAGCCATGATGCGTTAACTGAAACGGAGAATTTTGCAGCTTATACGGAACATATTAAGTATTTGTTCGATGACAGTGCTAAGAATAACCTCAACCTTTCGATGATGATGTTTGATATCGATCACTTTAAGCAGGTCAATGATACGTATGGGCACCTAGCTGGCGACCGAGTCTTGCAGGAAGTTTCTGCAACGGTCAAGACTGTTTTGGAAGCGAATGATGAGAAGGTCAAGCTTTATCGGACAGGTGGGGAAGAATTTAACGTGTTATTTCCTGGATATGATTTGGCTAGTACGCAAGTAATTGTTCGGCAGATCTTTGAAGCGGTCAACCACCTTGTTATTAAATACGAAGATCAAGAAATTAGTGTTTCGATTTCCGTTGGTGTTTCCACGCTACATCAAGCTGATGGTAGTCCGGTTGATTTCTACAATCGAGTCGATCAAAACCTCTACTTTTCAAAACGGCATGGTCGCATGCGTGTAACCGTTGAATAACTGAGTCTTTAGTATTGAAAAAGATACAATAGTATTAACTAGATGAGCTAGCAGATTAAATTCTGATAGCTTATTTTTGTAACTAATTATAGCCGTGCTCGCCGGGGTTCAAGCGTAAGTTGGCTTTGTCCACCAAGCTGAATGTCCAATCCAAAATATTTGATAACTTACTATTGATACATTAAATAATCAATAATACCGCTAATTAGTAGCATCGTTCGTTAATTGAGTTTACAAATCAACGCAAACAAATGTAAACCTTGGTTAAAACCGTTAATTATGCTGGTATTCTAGTTTAGTTATGGTATGGTTTATGGTGTAAGAATAACGATCAACGACTTAAACTAATTGATTTACATAGGATAAAAGACAAGTTTTGTGCATTACGTTTGTTAAGGTTATTTAAATACGGATAGTTGGTAATTCAAATATTAAGGAAGTGAGAAGTGTGCCAGTAACAATTAGCTCATTAATTCCCGTCGTTGCACCGGTTAAACGTCAAATTATTAGTGTGACAACCCTTGCTAATACGGTTCACTTATACGGGTTATTAGGTTTTAAGAAGCAAATTTTACCGGCAACGGATCAAATCGTCGCCCCCTTTGCTGGGGTTATTACAGCAGTGGCGGCCAATCAACGGTTAATTGGATTTCGAGCGACCAATGGGCTAGTCGGTTGGTTACGAATTGGGCAACTAACTAGTGTTTTGGAATCGCCTACATTTAAGTTTAAAGTTAAAGCGGGTGACCAAGTCGTTGGTGGTCAGATGCTGGTCGAAGTCATGTCGATACTGGCGCAACGTCGGCAACTATCAAAAGCAGCAGTTACATTGACAATCAGACATGCAATTATTCGGCTTCGTGAACAGCTATTGGCGGCCAGTAATCAAGTCGATCCAATGGGGACGGTTATTGCAGGGATTACAACAAGTATGGCTGGTAATCATCGGGTGGCAGCGATTGGCCCTCCTCAACTAGATTAATTTCTTTGACAATAAGCAATCGACGTTTCTAGATACGGGGTGTGTCTAGGCGTCACGCTTCGACGCAGTCCATTTATTGGATAGTAGTGGCTGAGGTGTGCGTTGTAATAACGCAGTTAGGGGCAGTACTGATTTTAGATCAGTGCTGGTTCACAAGGTCGTCATACTGGTAGGTATGACGTCGCTGATGTTGTAAGGTATTAAGATAAGTAGTTTAGAGTAGCAGTAATTGGTCAGCGGCTAAGTTTTGGCAGACTTATAAGCACAACTGCTATTACGGGTAAAATTATACTGGGTAGTAACGCATATTTAGTAGTCATTGCAAAATACCCGGTAAATTAAAGTTATGACGGTCAAAGGTTAGGCCGATGTTACTGAAATAATTGTGGGGGTATAATTATTTCGGCAATGATTAATTGTCGCAAGGTCGGACTAATTGTTCGGTTTACGAACGAATCACTTGCTTTTACTTGGCAGTCCAGTTTATTATGACGGTAAATTGTGAAGGAGTGATTCGTAATGGATACAACGACGTTTAATCAAACTGAATTAGCCAAATATAATGGTCAAAATGGTCAACCCGCATACGTTGCGGTTGATGGTGTCGTTTATGATGTAACGGGGGTTGCAGCATGGGCTGGTGGTAAGCATCATGGTAATCTTGCTGGACAAGAATTAACCGCAGTTATTGATACTAAATCACCACACGGACGCAAAGTTCTAAAGGGGCTGAACATAGTTGGCCAGTACGTGGCTAATTAAAGTATTGAGGGCTGGTTAAATAAGGCCAGTTTTTTGTTAGAAGTCAGGCAATTATTAAGTAGTTACTTTAAAATTAATCGTCAGCGCATAATTGTTTAAAAGTAGATGTGGTTGATGAGTTGAGCATACTGGGCTGGCATTACTGAAAGTGAATTTCAGTGATGCCGGTTTTTTTGATGGTATCAATAGTGTTAGGGCAAATTATGGTATTAAGTTGCGTCTATTAAGATGAAAGTGTAAACACTGAAACAAATCATTTAGCATTAGTTGCATCCAGGCTTATCGGATCAATAGTAAAAACTTACTTTGCTGAATTGTCAGTCACCACAGTGATTGTCAATACAACTGTTATGAGGGCTTTATTGTTTATATAGCTATATAAAATAAATTATATAAACGGTTGAATGTTCTTTGTAAAAGCGTGAAAATAGAGTTGAATTAAAGGAAAGTTAATAAACTATGTTTAGGTGGGATTAACGATGGAACGTAAACGGACGCATTTTAAAATGTATAAAATTGGTCGGCGGTGGGCGTTTGCTTGTGCGGTAATTTTAACGTTAGGGACAACAACACTCGCGGCCAAGGCCGATGATGGGGCGGCTGAAGCAACAACCGACTCAACTTCAACGAGTTCAACGACAACTAAATCAGTTACAGCTAAAACGCAGACATTAAAGTCTTCAACAACTAAGCGGTCCTCACAGGCTAGTACGGATACGGCTAGCCAAAATCAGTCGGCTTTGGATGCTGATGATACGGGGAGTTCCACGGCGAGTTCAGTCGCTAATTCGACAGTGACGGCCGATGCTGACTCAAATTCAGCTAAGAATGCAAGTACTACGAGCCAGTCGAATGAGGCTAATTCGACCGTAACAACTAGCGAAAGTACAAAGTCAACTGCCACTACGAGTGATGATAATGGTTCCAAGACCACTGCCAATACGGTGACTGACACAGCTAGTGATCAATCAGCCACTACATCAGCAACTGTAGATGCTTCGACTGAGCAGAAAAACACCAATAAGGTGACAGCTCAAGCGACTACGGTTAGCACATCCGCCGCAGTAGCTAAAACAGCTGCGACTACGACTAATAAAGTAGCTAGCCCGCAAACGGCTGCGATGGCGCTGACACAAGCGGTAACGCAAACTAATGATGCCGTTGCCGATGGTGGTAACGTGACGGATGATTACCCTGATTTACATAATATGCTCGGTATTTCGTCTCAATTCCATATTTTTGCCCGTGAAGCGGAATTACATGCACATACTAACGGTAATGTCGCTGTTCAGAACTTGGTCGGCAATGTTAACTTTGGGACCAACATTATTGAAGAATTATTGGATAAAGATATTTCTTATATTCAAAATATTAGTAATATTGCCGGTAGTTCTTTTGTTTCAGCTGGTGAAACGCGGAGTAACAAAGTTATTTTTGGTGAGAATATCGATATCGATGTTTCGAATCCTAATCGGCCAATGGTCAACGGTGTCTATATTGATCATTTATTAGCATCAGAAGTTTATCAAGATAAAGCTGGTAATGTTTATATTGATTTCGATGAAGAATTCGCTAAGTTGGAAAAGTTGAGTACAAGTCTCAGCGAACAGCCAGCTGATGTAACTTATACTAGTGATAGTTTTGAAGATATGAATCAACGGGTCATTGATGTGACTGATATGCAGCCTGATGCGAATGGTCATATTGTAATCAATTTGTCAGCAGATGTCTTAAATACGAGTACACCTTTGACTATCAAAGGACTATCAGCGGATGCTGATGGTAATACGGTGATTATTAACGTTGATACAGCTGGAGCAGCAACTTACCAGGTTAATTCACAAATTAAAATCATCTATGATGATGGGACGGAACGTAACAATAAGGAAACTGAAGATTTTGGTGATAACCATTTACTTTGGAACTTTTACGATTCAACTGCGACTGACAGATTGGCTAGTGGTGTAATTAGCGTGGAGCGTCCGTTCCAAGGGAGTATTTTAGCCCCCGCGGCAGAAATTGATGCAAACCAAAATATAGATGGCAACTTAATTGCCAATAAAGTCAATGTGCGAGCAGAAACGCACCGTTGGGATTTGCAGGATAATGTCGATAACGAAAATGATCCAGAACCTGGTGACAACGGCAACGGCGAAGAACCCGGCGACAACGGCAACGGCGAAGAACCCGGTGACAACGGCAATGGCGAAGAACCCGGTGACAACGGCAATGGCGAAGAACCAGAGCCAGATTACGATAAGCCAGTACCACCAACGATCGATGTCGAAATGCCAGGTGATGGTGATGGCGACGACGAAGATGAACCGGAATATGAAAAGCCAGTTCACCCAAGCATTGATATTGAAATGCCAAGCGACGGTGACGACGAAGATGAACCGGAATATGAAAAGCCAGTTCACCCAAGCATTGATGTCGAAATGCCAAGTGATGGTGACGACGAAGATGAACCGGAATATGAAAAGCCGGTTCACCCAATCATTGATGTCGTCGAAATGCCAAGTGCCGGTGATGACGAAGATGAATCGGAATATGAAAAGCCAGTCCATCCAAGCATTGATATTGAAATGCCCGATTTTGATGACATTGAAGATGAAGCCGAAGCTGAAGAGGCCGAAGAAGAATTTGAAGATGCCATTGAAGATGAAATTGAAGCTGGTGTGACTCCGGATGAAGTTGTTGATCAAATTGAAGAAGAAGTCAAAAATGAAATTACAGCGGACTGGGTTACGGACGAAACAGTGACTGAATTAGAAACAGCGTTTGAAGAAGTTCAAAAGGAAGCAGTTGTCGGTAATCAGATTAAGGATGAGGCCAGTCTGCTTAACTTAATTGATCAAGCAATCGTACGAGCTAAGGCTCATCACAATACGGCATTAGTTGCACAACTACAAGCCTTACGGACTAAGGTTGCTGCGGCGTTGGCGGTTGCTCAAGGCCAGTCGCTACCACAGACTAGTGAAGGTGCTGATCAAATGATTAGCTTAGCAGGCATCGCATTAGCCAGCACTTTGGTATTAGGTGCAACGGCTGTCAGTCGACGGAAACGGCAGAATTAATAACTAGAATAATATTTGAAAAACTGTTGATTTGACGAGGATAACCTAGCAAATCGACAGTTTTTTTGCACTAAAAAAGTCACTAAACCAAATTGGTCTAGTGACGCTCAATTCTATCTACTCCATGACCGACCTAATTCCTTGACCCCAAATGCGCCACTAGGTAAACGTGGTATAAATACTAACCCCCATTAGTCTTTATAATAATCATTATAAAGACTTCAGCACATTAGTCAATATTTATTCGAATATATATCATGATTATGTTGAAACCTATTTACGGGTGAGTCTCATCAACTAAGTTCATCGGCCTAAAGTTAGGTAGGCATGGGCTAAAAAACTGAATGACACTAATGATCATCCAGTTAATTGGGGTTAGTAATGTTTAGTTACGAATTAATTCGTTGAAGTTGAATTTGTTAGGGATGAAGTGTGATTCAGTGTATTCGAATTGACGACCTTCATCATTGAACGCGATGCTAATCATGTTACCGATACAGTTATTGTCATCGAGTGCTAGTTGCGCTTGATCAAGTTCGGTTGCGGTTTCGACACGAAGCATTCTTTTAACAACCGCAATTTTGAGCCCGTTTTTTTTGAAATGTTGATAGATCGAGCGTTTAGCAATTGCCGCAGTCAGCGTAGGTGTACGTTGCGCATTGAAATAGTTGATGTCGAGAACGGCACGAATACCATCAACGATTCGGACGCGTTGGATGGCATATACTGGAATACCGACCTCAAAGGCAGTGTGCTCACTAAGGGCTTGATCCACAATTTGTTGGTGAAAAGCAACGACCTCGGTCTGATAATCAAGGTGTCGCTCTGCGTTGAGACTTTGTAGGCCGTTGAGATTATTTAAGGCCAGGTTGAATTGCTGCGTTTGTGGTGAATGTTCCAGTAGGACTACGCCGCGGCCCTTAACACTATAAACCAGACCTTCTTTTGCGAGCTTAGCAATGGCTTTACGAACCGCATAGCGGCTACTATCAAATTCTGCTATTAATGCGTCTTCAATGGGAAGACGCATTTTAACGCTATATTTACCTGCTAGAATACGTTCTCTTAAAATGTGATAGATTTCGTTGAATGTTTGACTACCCATTTGAATGCCTCCGACCATCATGTGATTAATTTAATTATAACAAATTATGACTGCTAAGAGCTAAAAGAACGAACAAATATTAATATTTGTTCGAATAAAAATTGACAAGCGCTCAGGCAACCTTCTATAATGAAAGCGAAATCAAATCGGCAATACGGGAGTAGGAGGAGACTATATGCAAGTTGAACAACGTACACTAAATACCGCGGGACAGCCGTTTCAGGTGACTGCCTATTGGTTAGATCAGATCAGTGACTTTGAGACGGCGGTTGATTATCCTGTCATGATTATCTGTCCGGGCGGCGGCTTTACTTATCATTCTGGTCGGGAAGAAGCGCCGATTGCCACCCGGATGATGGCTGCTGGGATGCATACGGTCATCTTAAATTATCAATTAGTTGCCGGAAATCAGCTGGTCTATCCAGGAGCGTTACAACAATTAGCCGCAACGATTGATTGGGTCACCACCCAAGCGTCCGCGCACCATGTTGATTGTCAACGAATTATTCTTGCAGGCTTTTCGGCTGGTGGACACGTAGTTGCAACTTATAATGGCGTTGCAACCCAACCTGTATTACGAGCACGTTATCGCTTAAATCATTATAAGGGCCAGCATGCTGCGGTTATCCTCGGTTATCCGGTGATTGATCTGACAGCTGGGTTTCCCACGACCGCCGCGGAACGGCAGCGAATTACAACCGATGACCATTTGTGGGCTGCGCAGCGGTTAGTGACGGCAGCTAGCAAGCCCGCATTTGTCTGGCAAACGGTGACGGATGAATTAGTACCACCCGTAAATTCGTTAATATATGTGCAGGCATTGCTACAGTGTCACGTTGCAACCGCGTATCATTTGTTTGGTAGTGGAATTCACGGTTTAGCGCTGGCCGACCATGTGACGCAAAAGCCTGGTAAAGCTAAGTACTTGAATGAACAAGCGGCAATCTGGCCGCAGCTCGCACTACGATGGTTACAAGAACAATCGTTATTAGCGGGTACTTTTTGACATAATCAATGGGGCAATCAGTGGACTGACAAGCGGTCCACTGATTGCCGCTTTTTGTCAACGATCCTGACACCGATTAATTATCTGCGGTATAATAATACGAATAAGCTTATTAATAGGGAGCGATTGAGATGGCAATGAATCAACACCTAGTCATTATTTCCTTAGATGCTCTAGGGTTCCGGGATTTACGGGAACACCAAGCAGAATTACCCGTACTGAATGGTTTAATGACCGGTGGTACTTGGGTCAAGTCAGTGACGGGTATCTACCCAACGCTGACTTACCCATCGCATACCACGATTATTACGGGGCAGTATCCAAGCGTACACGGGATTGTCAACAATACTAAGTTACAGCCGACTCGGCGATCACCAGATTGGTACTGGTACCAAAAGGATGTCCAAGTGCCGACATTATATGATTTGGCACGCAAACAAAAACTAACAACGGCGGCCTTTTTATGGCCAGTGACGGCTGGCAGCAAGATTACATATAACCTTGCCGAGATTTTTCCTAACCGCATTTGGACGAATCAAGTTTTGGTCTCATTGAAAGCGAGCTCGCCGTTGTTCTTACTAGAAATGAATCATAAATACGGTCACTTACGCAACGGCATTAAGCAGCCGCAATTAGATGAATTTATTACGGCTTGTGCGGTGGATACCTTGACCCATAAAAAGCCGAACTTAACGATGATTCACTTAGTTGATATGGATAGTATGCGTCATCGCTATGGTGTGCGGTCCAATGAGGCGATGGCGGCTTTACGTCGGTTAGACCGCCACGTGGGCCAGTTGATTGATGCGACTAAAGCCGCGGGGACGTTTGCAGATACCAACTTTGTCATTTTAGGTGATCATTATCAAATCAATGTTGATCATATGATTCACTTAAATACGTTATTTGCTCAACAGGGGTGGTTAACGCCGCGCCAAGATCAGACGTTTGAAGAGGACTGGTCTGTGATGGCGAAGACGGCGGATGGGTCCACGTATATTTATACTCGTCCAGGATTTGATCAGTTAGATGAACTAAAGACTTTGATCAGTCAAGTGGAAGGCGTTGAAGCCATTATTACCGGTGATGCAGCTGCTTTACGTGGTGCTGATCCAACTTGTGCGCTGATGGTTGAAGCGAAGGAAGGCTATTACTTTACTGATGAAAGTCGGCGGCCAGCAGTGGTTGAGCCTGTTCATCCAGCAACACTCGGTCAACCGGACCGCTATCATGGTGTCCATGGTTATGATCCGACTAAGCCTGACTACCAGACAACGCTGTTATTCAATGGGCCAGCGGTCAAAGCTGGTGGAACAATTGAAACTGCCAATTTAGTCGATGAAGCACCAACCTTTGCTCGACTACTCGGATTAAACTTCGATGAGCCCATGCCAGGACAATGCCTCGATGAGATTTTTAAGGCCTAGATAAAAAGAGAGAAAGGAAAAGCGGGCGGACTGAAGTATCACTCATCATATGGTTAGTGATTATTCCGCCTCCGATTACGATCAGAGGTTCCCGCAAAGTAACTTAATGAAATTTAACAAACAGCAGTGGAGTTGGATCTTTTATGATTGGGCCAACTCGGGCTACGGGATTATTGTTACAACGGCAGTGCTCCCCGTTTACTTTAAGGCGGTTGCTCAGAGTAACGGCGTGACATCAGCCAATGCAACGGCTTACTGGGGTTATGCCAATAGTATTGGCACCTTACTAGTTTCAATTTTGGCACCGGTCTTAGGTGCACTAGCAGATTATCCGCATGCTAAAAAACGAATGCTTAATATTTTTGCGGCACTCGGAATGGTGATGACACTTGGCCTGAGTGTTGCGCCGACCAGTGCTTGGAAGTGGCTGTTAGGTATTTATATTTTATCGATTATCGGCTATTCTGGTGGTAATTTATTCTATGATAGTTTTTTGACGGACGTGGCGCCTGATGACCAGATGGACCGTTTGTCGTCATATGGTTATGGGTTTGGTTACCTCGGTGGTGTCTTGGCATTTATCTTATTCTTGGTCTTGCAATTAACTAGTGGTTTTGGCCAATTATCGAGTTACGGGGTCGCACGGTGGAGCTTTGTCTTAGCTGCCGCGTGGTGGATTATCTTCTATGTTCCTTTGTTGAAAAATGTTCACCAAAAGTACGCATTGGCACCTAGTACACATCCGGGGCGTTCAAGTTTTCAACGGGTATGGTCGACTTTGAAGCATATTCGTAATTATCGTGCTGCGGCCTGGTTTTTAGTAGCGTATTTCTTCTACATTGATGGGGTTGATACCATTTTTACAATGGCGACTTCGATTGGCATGGATATGGGGATTACGACCACCACGCTAATGATTGTGTTGTTGGTCGTCCAGCTAGTCGCGTTTCCGTTCTCGCTACTGTACGGATGGTTAGCGAATAAAACGTCGACTCGGACGGGAATCTTACTTGGAATCATCATTTATTTAGGGATTTGTTTGTATGCCTTACGATTGAACAGTACGACGGATTTTTGGATCTTAGCCATACTAGTCGGGACTAGTCAGGGTGGGATTCAAGCACTCAGTCGGTCGTATTTTGGTCGCTTGATTCCTAAGACTAGTGGGAGTGAGTTCTTTGGCTTTTACAACATTCTCGGTAAGTTTTCAGCCGTGATGGGCCCCGTTCTAGTTGGAATCGTGACTCAAATGACGGGTAAATCGACGATTGGTGCCGTTTCATTGAGCATTTTGTTCGTCGTCGGGTTAGTGATCTTCTTGGCATTGCCGCATTTGAATCAGACAAAGTCAGTTTAATTAAATACTAAGCAAAAATGACATTGAAACTTTTCAATGTCATTTTTTATACATAGTGCTTGTTTGAGTTTCCCAATGAGTCTGTAAAAGAATTTTGTGAATAAAAATAAGTCAAGCATACTGTTGGATTGGTGATCATATGATTATGGCTACTGTCTTTGTTGTAACTTTGGGTTATTGGTTGTGTTTACTTACGATTAGACTTTCACAATTTGAAAACTAAATAATACCTTCCTAGTGATTACAGTTATTTGTTTTTGACCTTAAAGACTGCCGCGTTAATTAACATGATGAGAGCTTGATTGTCGATAAGTTTGGGCTTGCTTAGTGCGAACGTTACGAATTGCAAATAACGTATTATCAATTCGCGGGTGATGATGTGCTTCTAAGGCGACAACTTCGTCAAGTAATTGATTGCCGGTTTGCCAGTCGCCAAAGTAGAGGGCCCAGATGCCCAACCAGAATTGCTGGCTCAAACGGCCATCCCAATTTAACTGATGACTGTCGATGGCAGCGAACTTTGTTTGCAGTTTTTTGGCCGATTGAAAATCATGAAAGTTCAATTCTCCTTGGAATAAAGAGCCATAAAAATCAAGTAAGTCATTGCTAACGTGAAAGGGATCACCCCAAGCCGTTTGATAACGGGCACAATTCACCTCCATATGAGTCGTTAGTGGCGCTAATGCGGCTAAGCCGTCGACGGTAGTAATGATTGGAATCAAGACGGGTACCAATTTTAGTTCCTGCAAGGTCCAAGTCTTGGCTTGACGAAGATGGTCAAAAGCAGGCTGAGTTGCGGTTGTGACGCCGATTGAACGATGGTCATAGGATAGCAACAAAATACTGGCGTAGCTGGCAATAAGTTGTTCGTAGGCGTGAGGACTGTGTTGATGGTTGCGAATCCAGGCTGCTAGGGCGGGGAAATTCTGTGTTTCGTAAGCGTGACGAATGGTCCAAAAGGCTTGGTCGTACGACGATGGCTGATAATTCTGGTGTATGAATCGTAACTCATCAGCTGAAATGGCCAAGTTATCCAGAATTGCAAAGAGCTTGCTAGCGCCAATATCGTTGGCGCCGCTTTCAAAGCGCGAGGCAAATGAACGTGAGATAATGCCGCTGTACACTTCTTTTTGGGTCAAGCCCTTCGTTAACCGAATCTGATGAATGGTTTCTCCGATTGTTGTCATCGCATTCTCCTTAATGTGGCATATATGCAACCTACTTACTAATTGTATCACGGTATTTGAGGGTAAGCTAAGGTCATTATCTTGATGGGAGATGGGTTAATGCGTGTTCTTTTAAAGAATCGGACACTTCAAACGATTGCTAGTGCGAACTTCTTTACAATGTTGGGTGTGAGCTTGTTCAATATCATTTTACTGACGTATGCTAAAGATTTTCATGATCCACATTGGTTTGTTTCGATAGTTTCAATTGTGACGGTCGTTCCTTACGTATTCGGGGGCTTGACAGGCCGATTAGCCGACCAGACACGTCGGAAGACTAACTGGCTGATTAGCACCAAGTTCATTCAGGCAGGGCTATATCTTGTGTTGGCCCTAATTATCAATCGACGAACTGCCAGTATCTTTTATACGGTCGTGGCGATCAACTTCATTTCAGATTTGCTGGGGCGCTACGGTGGCAACATCTTGACAATCGTTATTCAAGACCGAGTTGCGCCTGATGATCGCCAACAAGTGATGGGAATTAATACGAGTGTCAGTACGATCATTGAACCATTAGGGCAGACGTTAGGCGTACTAATTATTGCATGGTGGCAGAATTACGCGCTAGCCGGAGTCGTTAACGCGCTGACCTTTATTTTAGCGGCGGTTTGTTTATTGGTGGGGCGTTCAGCAATCCGCACGACACCCAAAGTGGCTGTTCAACCACGACATGATCGGGTCTGGCTCGTGATTCAACGGGTGATGATGACAACGACTGGGATGGGAGCGGTGAGTTATCTGGGAATTCTGATGATTTTAAACGTGGCGACGATGAGCAGTGATGCAATATTGAACTTGATGTTTATTGATTTGGCTCCCCGCATGCACGTGAGTTATTCAGCAGCGATTTTAATGGTCAACGTGGTTTTTGTTGCTGGAAGTGTGTTAGGTGGCATCACTAAAAATACTTGGTTTGATCGGTTCTCATTGTTTCAATTGTTGCTAGCGGCGATTTTAGCACCAATGGTAACGTATCTGATCTTATTGGCATTGCCACGGCTGCTCCTAATTCTTGGGGGCATGTTTGCGGTTGGGTTTATGAGCGGCAAACTAGATCCGAAGATGTTCGCCATTATGATGCCACAAATTGATCCACACTTAACGGGCACGGTCTTTGGAACCATCAGTTCGATTGTGACGTTGGCCGCACCAGTTGGTAGCGTTGGTATCGTCTTACTATATAACTTAGTTGGTGCAACGGCGGCGTGTTCACTAGTGATTGGTATGAGTGCGCTGGCGTTGATTTGGGCAGTGATGGTGCATCAGGGTGATAGCATGCCTTTGAATAAAAATATTTAAAAAATACACAAAATTGATGTATGGATATAGGCGAAGGGTGAGACTGCTCATTAAGGAAATAGTATTCTAAAATGCTTTTTGAGTAGCGTTTGAAATATAAGCATGTTTCTTTAAATGATTAGTCCGTTAATGTTCAGGTCAAAGTATTTAGAGATAGTGCCAAATTTTATTGATGTGGTAACTCGGGTAGAACGTGGTTCGTTGCATTCTATCTTCCTAACATCAGCTTAGTAAAAAAAGCGTGTCCAACACTAAGTCAGTAGTTAACTGGCTTGGTGTTGGACACGCTTTTGATTAAATGTTCAACTAAGACCGTTGTGATGGATTAGGTGAGTTCGAAGTGCATTAGTTAACTGCGAAACAGCGCCAAATGCGCCTTCAAGTACTTGCCCGTCACGCTAGCCGGATTTTCGCTAACAACCTGTGGGGTACCAGTGGCGACAATGTTACCACCGTTGATACCGCCAGCTGGTCCCATGTCAATAACGTAATCGGCGTTGGCGATAACGTCGAGGTCGTGTTCGATAGCAATAACCGTTGCGCCCTGCTGAATCAGCTGGTCGAAGACTTTGACGAGTTGTTGAATGTCGAGCGGGTGTAAACCGACTGAGGGTTCATCGAATACAAAGAGCGTTCCCGTTTGGCGTTTGCCGATGCGGGAGGTGAGTTTCAAGCGCTGAGCTTCACCACCAGAGAGTGCCGGTGTACTTTCGCCTAACAACAAGTAGCCTAGCCCCATATCATGCAAAATCTGGAGCGTATTAGCGATGGCGGCTTGATCTTTAAAAATCGGTAGTGCTTCGTCAACCGCGAGATCTAAAATATCCGCAATCGAATAACCATGCCATTTAACGGTCAGGGTCTGCTGATTGTAGCGTTTGCCGTGACATTGTGGGCAGACTTCGGTGATGTCTGGCAAGTATTGCACATCTAATGAGATTTGGCCCGTACCACCACAAGTTGGGCAAGCTCCCGCAGCGACATTGTATGAAAATTGGCTAGCGGTCCAACCGTGTGCTTGTGCTACTGGGGTGGCGGCGAATAATTGGCGTAGGTGGTCGAGAATATTAGTATAAGTGGCGACCGTTGACCGTACATTCTTGCCGACGGGGACCGAATCGACGGTAACGACATGCCGAATGTGGCCGTTGTCGAAGGTCTTAACGTGAGTTGGTAGCGGTCGCTTTTTGGCTGTGGCTTGCAGTGCCGGAATCAAACTATCCAGTATGAGAGTCGTTTTACCAGCACCACTCATACCCGTGACGGTCGTGAAACGGTTCTTGGGGATGTGTGCCGTAATATCTTGAATATTAAAATGATGGGCGACTTCAATGGCGAGGGCGCCTTTTTGCCAGAGCGCATCGTCTGTCAGCACGGGACGCTCACGCAGCGGGGCAGTACCGGTGAGAAATGGGGCAATCAAGGAGTTTTTATCCTGCTTGATTGCCGCGACAGTTCCTTGGCCAACAACGGTACCACCGTGTTTGCCAGCCCCCGGGCCAATTTCAATCACATCGTCGGCTGCACTGATAATGCTAGTGTCGTGGTCAACCACGACGACGGAATTACCCTGAGCGACTAGTCCGCGGAAAGCTTTAATTAAGCCCGCCACGTTAGCGGGGTGCAGTCCCACGGAAGGTTCATCTAAAACGTATAGCACACCAGTCGTGGCACTTCGCAAGGTGCGTCCAAGTTGAATGCGTTGTAATTCACCGGTTGACAGGGTCGCACCGGGACGACTGAGCGTGAGGTAATCGAGACCAAGTTCTTCCATGGGCTGCAGACTGAATAACAGTTCATCGACTAGTGATTGCCCAAGATGGTGCATTTTAGTAGGGAGCCACGGGACAATCGTGGCCGCAAAGTCATGTAAGTTAGCGACGGTCATATCGCTAACCGTTGCAATATTTTGGCCATTCAATTCGTAGTTAAGCAATTGCGGATTGAAGCGCGACCCGTGGCAGTCTGGACAAGTATCAAATTTATAAAAGCGATTCAGCCGAGTAATGGCCCGTTCATTTTTAGTTGTTGCCATGCTATCTTCAACGGCGGCAAAGGCATTCTCATAAACCGCGTTATCCATGTGAAAGATCTTGCCCTTAGAACTCGGAATGTTAATGGCGACGGTTTGTTTTGGGCCGTGTAGTACGCGCTGCTTATCAGCTGCACTAAGGTCTTTATACGGAATGTCAATAGGAATACCAATCTCACGCGCGACGATGGGCATAAAGTTACGACCAGGAAGGTGCCAAGATGCGACAGCACCTTGTTCAATCGTCTGGTCTTCGTCGGCGATAATGAGCGTTGGGTCAATTTGGCGGACCTGGCCTAAGCCACCACAAGTTGGGCAGGCCCCGGCAGAGTTAAAAGCAAAATCTTCTGCGCCGGGTGCTCTGAATTCAACGCCACAAGTCGGACAAGTCACGTACCCGTCGTTTTCAGCCACATCGAGTGTTGGCGACATACGGTGACCATTGGGGCAAACTGCCGAACTGAGTCGCGAAAAGGCCAGTCGTAAGATGTTCAGGCTTTCCGACATCGTGCCGACGGTCGAACGGACACCTGGTACTTGTGGTCGTTGCCGGAGCGCGAGGGCGGATGGTAAGTATTGCACTGAATCAACGCTAGCCTTGCCGACCTGATTGATTCGTCGGCGGGTAAAGGTGGACAGTGCGTTTAAGTAACGCCGAGCTCCCTCCGCATACAGGACGCCCATTGCGAGCGATGATTTACCAGACCCACTACGACCGGTAATTGCAACGAATTCGTTAAGTGGAATATCGATATTTAAGTCTTTTAAGTTATTAACGTGTGCGCCCCGCACTTGAATGTGGGTCGGCAACGTGGTTTGTGGCATGGCTAAAACCCCTTTCGTGTCATCTTCTATGCTACAACAAAAAGGTGCCATTGCCTAAAAAAGCGGTGGCAGTATCTCGCGCCCAACGACTGAGTGAGTATGATAAACTAGGGCTAACGATTATTGGAGGGGGAGACGATGAGATGCAAAAGAAACGACGATTGAGTTGGCTGAGCGTGCTTGGGCTCTTAGCGGGATTTTGCTTGTGGTTTAGCTTATCAATGCAAGCGGCGGCCGATTATGATATCGATCAATACCGAGTAAATGTGGACATTCAACGTGATGGTAGCGCCAATGTGACGCAAGCAATGACCTATCAATTTGATGATGATTATCACGGGGTATTTAATGTTCAAGATTTGAAGGGGATTCGGGGGGCTCAGTTAGAAAGCGTCACAACGCAACTTAACAGTGGCCCAACGACGATTGCAACGGCAGGCAACACTGAGGCAAACAATACGTATCAATTAACGCAAAATGCTGATCGAATGCGCGTCAAGCTTTATCGACAAGTTCAAGATGATGATGAATTAAGGGTTGTTTATCGGTATCGACTGCAAGGTGTTGTGACTAACTACGCCGATACGGCCGAGCTTAATTGGAAAGTCATCGGTAGTGGTTGGGATGTTGCGTTAGACAACGTAAAAATTGTGATTCAACTACCAGCTAAAAATGTGAGCGCATTACAAGCTTGGACGCACGGTCCGTTGAGTGGCCAGACGAAGGTTGATCGGGCAGCTGGACGGGTCACAATGACGTTGGGGCATAATCCGGCGAACCAGTTTGTGGAAAGTCACTTACTGTTTCCAACGACGGTCACAGCTACGAATACGCGTACGAGTACGGTAAAACGGAAGGCAACGGTCCAAAAACAAGAAGCTAAGTTAGCGCAGGCGGCCAATGAAAAGCGACGTCACAATCAATTATTGCGTCGCGGGTTGTTTGGGGTTGCCGTAGTTGTTTGGTTGCTGGTCATGATTGGCTATGCTTGGTGGTTAGCACGGCATCCGGCCAAGCGACATCAACAGCCGATTCCCATTAACCATTCGTTTGATGTACCACCAGTAGCGCCGGCAGTCGCAGAATCGTTATGGGCGCAGAAGTCGCCGAATACGGATGCTTTAACGGCCGAAATTTTGCGGGCAGCTGCGAATCAAGAATTAACTATTGAGACGGTTGCTGGTAAACGAAAGCCAGATGTGCGGTTAACTCAGCTGAAACCAGTGACTAATTCATTTTTGGCGCACTGCTTTGATAAGGTGGCTGTCGATGGGCAGTTTCTGTTAACTGACCTTAAAAAATATGGCAAGCGTGATAAAGCAGGGCGGCTAGGTAAATGGTTCAGCAAGTGGCAGACCGAGGTTGACCAAGATGTCGCAGTCTATCAAGATGAAGCTAATTACCGGCTGCGTAATCAATGGCTGATGGCGGCGAATATCGTAAGTATTATGGGCGTCATTGCCACGGGTGCTGGTCTATTAGTTAGTTCGAAGGCTGTGATCCTGATGGCGGTTCCAGCGGTGGTGGCCGCGGTGGTTTTCTGGATCGGCTGGTTGATTCAACGGCGGCGGATTGCCATCAATACTGACGAAGGCTTGGAATTACGTAATCAGATCAATGGACTACGCCGCATGCTTAAGGATATTGGGCACTTTAATACGGCCCAAGTCGGTGATTTGATTTTATGGGAGCAAATTCTACCTTATGCTGCAGCGTTTGGACTGGCTGATCAAGTCACCAAGCAGTTGGCAATCGACTTTGGTACGGAAGCCCTGGCAACTGGGATGCTTGTCTATTACCCGCTCTTTTATGCGAATGGCGGCCTCGACTTTGATTTGTCTGGGGCAATCAACGATAGTTTCAGCGGTGCGTTGGATGCTTCAGGTAGCGCCAGTTCTTCATCCGGTAGTTCCGGCGGCTTCTCAGGTGGTAGTTCCGGCGGTTTCGGTGGCGGATCTGGTGGTGGTGCCTTTTAAGTGGTGTCATAAAAGGCTTGTACTTTAGTAGAATTATCGGTAGGCTAGGGGTAGTAAAGGCTTACATGAAATGGATGATTAGTAATGACAATTAAATTGATTGCAGCAGATATGGATGGGACCTTCTTAGATAATCATGGTGAATATGATCAAGTCCGCTTTGCAAAGGATTATGCAGCGCTAGCACGGCGCGGCATTCAGTTCGTGATTGCAAGTGGTCACCAGGCGATTGAATTAGCGACAACGTTTACAGACTATCCCGAAATGTGGTTGATTGGTGGCAATGGTGCAGAGTTGTGGCAACGTGCAGTGGGGTTGACCGCGACAACGTTTAGCCCCGCAGCGACGCGACAAGTACTAGCGGCGTTAGCACCGTATCCTGAATTACAAATCGCACTGTGTGGTACACATAAAGTCCATGTATTAACGCATGCCAATCCACAATTTGTTGCTAATATGCGGGACTATTACTATCAATTAGAGACGTGTGCGGATTTGACTATGATTACTGATCCGGTCGTTAAGTTTGATATTATCTGTCCACCAGCGATGACCGACCAATTAGTATATGAACTGACACCTAAATTAGCGGGAATCGCGGTTCCCGCTTCGGGCGGTCAGGGAAGTATGGACTTGATTCAACCAGGCATGCATAAAGGGCGTGCACTTAAGCAATTGGGGGAACAGTTAGGAATTAGTGCCGATGAGATGCTAGTCTTTGGTGATGGTACTAATGATCTTGAGATGTTTCACTATGCAACGCATGCGGTCGCGATGCAAAATGCCCCGGCTAACGTACAAGCTAACGCAACGGCGATAACTGGGACCAATGCTGATAATGGCGTTTTAGCTTATATTGAGCAACATGTTTTGGCATAACTGATGGGTTGGGGCTGGCACGAGTGAGACATAGGGCTGGTACAACGGGCTGATTAGTTAAGCGCATCGTTAGTTCGTATTGGTATTAATGAAAGTAGCGGTGATGGTAGCTTGCTTATGAAAATGATGAACCGTTTTCAGAAAGCGAGCTATGGTTTTGATTGCCAAACTGGTTAAAAGCATGCTAGAATTGAACTTATATAATTAACGACGCAGAGGTCTGGAAGGTTTGCTTAATTCCGACCTCTTTTCTATCGGACAATTTCACTTAAAAAAGAAGAGGTAATGCAATGCTCACCGTAAATAATGTTAGTATGCAGTTTTCAACACGTAAGCTTTATGAAGATGTCAATTTAAAATTCACGCCGGGAAACTGTTACGGCGTTATCGGAGCCAATGGTGCTGGTAAGTCGACGTTCTTAAAAATCTTGGAGGGTAAGTTACAGCCAACGTCCGGGACGGTCTCGATGGGGCCTAACGAGCGGATGTCTAGCTTGAATCAAAATCACTTTGCTTTCGAAGATGAAGAAGTGTTAGCAACTGTTATTCGTGGTCACGAAAAGTTGTATGAAATCATGACTGAAAAAGATGCGCTGTATGCCAAGCCTGATTTTAGCGATGAAGATGGGATTCGGGCCGCTGAATTAGAAGGCGAATTTGCCGAAATGGATGGCTGGAACGCGGAGTCGGAAGCGGACCAGTTGTTACAAAATTTAGGTATCGACGAATCAATGCAACACATGAAAATGAGTGAATTAACGGAACCCCAAAAAGTGAAAGTCTTATTAGGCCAAGCGCTCTTTGGTAGCCCTGATGTACTATTACTGGATGAACCGACGAACGGGTTGGACGTCCAATCAATTAGCTGGTTGGAAGACTTTTTGGCTGGTTACGAAAAGACAGTCATTGTCGTTTCTCATGACCGGCATTTTCTAAATCAAGTTTGTACCCACATGTGTGATGTTGACTTTGGCAAGATTACACTATTTGTTGGGAATTATGATTTTTGGATGGAATCTAGCCAGTTAGCGGCCAAGTTGCAAGCGAATGCCAATGCCAAGAAAGCTGACCAAATCAAAGAGTTGCAAGAATTCGTGGCGCGATTTAGTGCCAATGCTTCGAAATCTAAGCAAGCCACCTCACGGAAGAAACAATTGGAGAAAATTACGTTGGATGATATCAAACCATCATCACGTAAATATCCGTTCATTAAGTTCACGCCAGACCGTGAAATCGGTAATGACCTTGTGAAGGTCGAGAACGTTTCCAAGTCGATTGAAGGCGTTAAGATTCTTGATAACATTAGCTTTACGCTGCGTCCCAATGAAAAAACGGCGTTGATCAGCCGTAACGATTTGGCAACGACAACGCTGATGCAAATTATTGCTGGGTCGATGGCGCCAGATAGTGGTACGGTGACCTGGGGACAAACGACTTCGCGGACTTATTTGCCTAAAGATATTAATGAAAAATACGCGGGTAGTGAATTGCCAATTATTGATTGGTTACGCCAGTTTGCATCGAAAGAAGAAAGTGACAATACTTTCTTGCGAGGTTTCCTGGGTAAAATGTTGTTCTCTGGTAGCGATGTTGAACGACCAGTGAATGTGCTATCTGGTGGTGAAAAAGTACGGGGAATGTTATCAAAGATGATGCTTAGTCGGGCTAACGTCTTATTATTAGATGATCCGACCAACCATTTGGACTTGGAATCCATTACCGCACTGAATGATAGTTTGATTGATTTTAAAGGCGCCATCGTCTTTACTTCTCATGACCATGAATTTATTCAAACGATTGCCGACCACATTGTCGAAGTGAGTGCAAAAGGCGTGGTTGATCGTGGTGATACGACTTATGATGAATACTTGGCCCATGAAGCAACACAGGGCCGGGTGCAAGATCTTTACTAGTTAGTCGCTGAACCACGCGTTGTGCTAGTTACTGTTTGGGATGAATCATGATTAAAGCGTGCTGGTTAGGTGGTTTGTTGTTCGTCAGCACGTGTGCGTCCTATGCCGACCTCCGGGGCTGGGTGCCAATTGCTGGAACGCAGCCGACGTCGATTTGAGCTAACGCCCAACCCGCGTCATCTCAAATACGAGTCTTATTCTAAGCCGGAAGCAGTTCGCTTCCAGCTAAGAATAATTTGGCTACTGAGCATTGTCACCCAGCCCCTCCGGTCTAAAAGCCTGTGAGGGGCCACGGGTTGAAGCCGAGCATTGCCTGACCAACGGATTAATGGTCTTGGCATTAGTCCATTGGCGTAGCAAGCACAGGTTTCAGTGGCACCGAACACGTTTCAGAAAACCACTCGAATGGCGGATGAATGGCCACCGAACTTGATACAATTGCTCGTTGTATATTCCGATATTGGAACTTCAATTAAACACTAAGTTATCATTGACTATTTTTTAATACTAGTATTGTGATTTAGAATCAGACAAACTATCACAATAGCATTATCAGTCTGACAGTTGAATGACAAAATTACTGATCGTGAAAAGCAACGACTAGTTCATCAAAAAATTGGGTACGTCTATGTCAGCCATTCGAATACCATCCCGACTGGAAGGCGTTTCGGCCAATGCTCAGCGGTTCCAGAGTGTGAGGTTCAGACGGGGTGAGACTGAGGATTAGCCTAGCTAGGGCGTTAAGCGGTGAATTTCCGCTTGGCGGCATAGCGTAGCTAACCGGAAGTCTCAGTCTGACCCGAACACGTTTCGACAATATTGCATTGGGCGTGGAAGACCAGTATTTAAGACGTGGTCTTCGGCTTAAATCTGTGTCCACCGCGTTCCAGCAATTGGCAGAAATGCCTGGAAGTCGGCGTAGGACGAACTAACTAAGCAAGTTTACGCTACCTCGAACTGTTTCCAGCGGGCCTAAGCTGGCTGCTTTTGACCTTAACTGTTTGGCACGTTTTAATCATGATTCATGACAAATTAACTAGTACAATGCGTCGCTGAACCATATAAATATAAACAAAATCACGTGTGAGCGTCCCCCAATCTGGTATGATTAATGCATATCAGATTGGGGGATTTTTTTATGACGCCGGAAACCGAACAATTATTACGACGCTGGTACATGGGGCAGCTTATCGTGTTATTTGGCGCGGCCTTTATTCAACTATTTACGTTTGATGGTGGTGTGTTCTTCCCCGTTGGTGGTATGCAGTTGCTGATATGGGGACTGTTAGCTTGGTGGCCAGCTGCCGAGGAGGACCAAGCACAGTGGCGGCGCTTGCGACATGTTAATTATTACGTCCAAACAGTACTGCAGTTCACACTCTTGCCGATTTTGCTGGCGAACCTTGTGGCTTGGTTAAGTCAGCTGTCATGGTTAGACGAACAGGGACTGATTGCTGTGGGGATGGCTTATTTAATGGTCGCATTCGTGCCGGTGGCAGTGGTGGTCACTAAACCGATCGAATCTGTGATTGGCCGGATTGTGGTCCTAATTACGGCTATTTTTAGTGGCGTCGTCAGTGCGCAGCAGACTTTTCTGATTTTACCGAATCTGCAAGCACCATCAGTGTTTGAGATGGTCAGTGATACTGGTATTTTAGGCGCCCTGGGCTTTGTGATTGCCGTTGGGGTCTTACTGCGGGGATGGGGATTGATGGGCCCATCGTGGCGGTTTAATCGTCAGACTCAAACCAGTTTAGTGGTTGGGCTGATCGTGGTGGGGACGGCTTTTAGTCTATGGAATGCCTTTAGTGCGGGTAGTTCGTGGGCGACGACGTTCACACATTGGGACTTCCAGCTACGGTCAGCAACTTGGAAAATGTTTTTGAGTGGTTTAGAACCGGGGATCGCGGAGGAATGGTTGTATCGTTTTGCCGTTTTGACCTTGTTATTACAAGCTTTTCAGCATCGGCGTCACCAACTCGACTGGGCAGTGTGGCTAAGCGGTGGCCTATTTGGAATGTGGCATATTACAAACGTTTTTGCGGGCCAACCTTTGTCAGCCACGGTTGAGCAAATCATTTTTGCAGCGACGCTAGGCTGGTTTTTAGCCTCGACGTACCTGTACTCAGGTAGTATCTTGCTGCCGATGGTGATCCATGCCGCCATTGATATTTTGAGCATGATGGCATCGGGTAGCCAGACGATGGTTAAGCCGGATGCGTTCGAATGGCAAACAATCGGTGCTACCGTCATTATTTTTGTTGGCATAACGATTTATTTCTTGACCGGTTCCCGGCGACAAGTTATTCAAGCACATGTCAATCAACGGCTTTTAGCTCAATAAAGACCGACTGTTAAGGTCATAGTGGGCGACTTTGTTCGTTAAAGATAAACTGGGTGTCCGTAGTCAGGGACGATTAAGCAATACCAAGCTAACTTTTAGTTGGTTTAGACCAGTTGTAACATTTTTGTAATCTTCGTGTTATCTAAACGCAATGCTGGCTCGCTATACTAAAAACAGAGTTATGGGATTAATACATACGCTTTGTCAGCGGATTTAGGTTGGGAGCCGGATCGATTTACTTTGTCAGGACATTGTTAATAAGCAATTATTGATAGTGATAAGTAGCTCAGTTAGCTGAATCATAACGTTTGACAATCATTTATACCTCTCGGGATGGGCTGGGTCCATGACGAGGCACATACACAATGGCAAGCTTGGGGTTTGCAAGTCGATCAGATAAGGGACGGTTGGTTACCGGCCCTTTTATTATGGTTAAAATTTGTGAAATCAAGATTTAGGAGACTGAAATGAAAGCGCTACACAAAACGTTATCAACGATGCTGCAAGCAGATTTGATCCAGATTACGCATGTCTCATTCAATCAGATGTATACCGGTTATAGTCGCTACTACGGCACTGTGATTTTTGTTAAGGTTTTTGGTCCGGACCGCGAACGTAAATTTAGAACTGAGCAGCAAGTGACAGCGCAACTAATGAACCGGGTCTTAGCCAGTTTTCAATTAGCAAGTCACGAGTGGGTATTGGTGTTGCGGGATTGGCAACTAACCCCTGTACAAACAGCTTTGACTCCGATGCTCGTTTACCAAATGGGTCAGGTCGTCGCTCAATTTCATCATACAGTTCAGCTTCCGACAACCCCAGATTTAATGCCTGTTCTGGATTTTGATGGGATGGTGGCGCGGGTCGAACGGTTAAAGACTAGTCCCTATTATGGTAAGCTGGTGTCCGCATTACAATACTTTCTCGACCACCGGATGATGATTAGAACCGCATTAGCACAGCAACCAGTCGTGACACTGCATGGAGACATGGGCACTCGTAATTTTCGCTACCATCATGGTCAGCTAGTCCTGATTGATTTTGAACGGGCTCGCCGTGGTTATGTCCTCGAGGACTGTTTTAAATTCTTTTTTGAGGATCTTCAACAATCTTCAACGTTGATTCAAGCTTTTGGGGCTGGTTATGGGACAGACTTACAAATACCACCATTAGTGATACAGTGGTTATTGTTGCAATGTAGCACTGGCATATTTACGTACGTGAATCAGATTGCCGACGATCGGTTTGAAGCGGTAGGAACTGCGATGCTGGCACAGGTGACCTTGCCAAATCATTGAGAGTGGAACGAAATAATTTACATTTGTCAGTAGATTATTATAATTAACGAATCAATAATAATTTGGAGATGGCAATTTGACTCAGTTTGAAACGGAACGGTTGATATTACGACCAATGACAACGGCGGATCATGATGCGTTAGCGGACATGATTTTTGATCCGCAGGTTGTCGCTTATTTACGTTACCGACGGGTTCAGAGTCCGGAAGCGTTCGAGCAACTGTTTACGACGCACTTTTTGGCAGACACGACCACTGTTTTTGGCATTGAACGCCGACGTGATCATCAACTGATTGGATTTTATGAGTTTCATGGTAGTGGTGCGACCGGTGAATTGACGTACGCTTTAAGCCCAGCTGCGTGGGGGCACGGCTACGTTGCGGAAGCCGGCAATTGCTTGATGCATTATGGGTTCGAAACGCTGAACTATGAGACCATCGAGGCCCACTATGCGAGTGCCAACCCTAATTCTGGCCGGGTGATGGCTAAGATGGGCATGCAAGCGGCTGGAGAACTGCACACGTTTACCAGTGATAAAGGTGAAGTGATCCACGTCATGCGGTACTTACTGACCAAAGCAACCTGGCGCCAACTTAGTGCTTGACTTGAAACGCGTTTCAGCAACTATACTAAATTTGTTGCGACAGCTTGCAACACACGCTTAAGACTTATGACCACCATTCTTTCAGCCAGAATGATGGTTTTTTGGCTGTCGTTGTCCCCAGGTGAGCTAAAGTCAAGGACGGCTAGCTTCGGTCCGCTGGAAAAGGGGCCGGTTAATGTAAGTTTATATGTCCACGAATTTGATTGTTGTTAGGGCGGGTTTTCGATATAGTAGACCTATGAATTGAGAGGGTGTGATCAAATGACGGCAACAATTACAATTCGACCGCTTCAGCGCGCAGAATTAACGACGTTATGGCAACTAGGTTTCAGTAATCCAGATGCGGAGTGGACGCGCTGGAATGGACCGTATTTTCATGACCAACTACCGACTCAAACGGACTTTGAGACGATTATTGGCCCCCGTGATTGGTTGATTCAACCGCGTAACTGGGTCATCACACGGGATGGCGGGATTGTCGGCAGTGTTAATTGGCACTTTGTGGATGGGCCACTAAAGCGTTGGTTAGAGGTGGGCATTATCATTTATGATCAGGCGCATTGGGGTGAACATATTGGTCGGATTGCGTTGACTAAATGGTTGACTCACTTATTCCAAGAAGAGACGACCTTACCGCACATTGGGTTAACAACTTGGTCGGGGAATACACGAATGATGCACTTAGCTGAAGCGGTAGGCTTAAAACAGGAGGCCCGGATTCCACAAGTCCGCTACTGGCAAGGCCAGTATTATGATTCGGTTAAGTATGGCATTCTAAGGTCTGACTGGCACCCACAAAAAGATTAAAAGAAAACGTTTGTTCCCCTCGTGAAAGTACGGTATGATAGAACTGTACTTAAAAAAGACGGGGTGGAAGAGAATCATGGTGAAATTAATGCGACGCGTTGGCATAGCGGGTCTCTTAAGCTTGAGCTTATTATTGGGCGGCTGTAGCTTGTTAACATCTGGTACGGATACGACGAGTTCAACGACTAGTCAGCAGTCCGAATCCAGTAGTCAAACGACCAGCACGACTGGTAATACGCAACAGACGTATCAGCAACTGGCTAAGATGACTTATCAATCGGGTAGTGCGGCAGCGATTAAGGTCAATAGTGGTAAGAGTACGTTGGCGGCGAGTCAGTGGAAAAATTCGAAGATCGATTATGGTAATTTAGATTCACTGAATCGCACAACCACGGACACGGCTTATTTGAGTAAGGCTAATTTGGGACGGTCTGAAGGACGAACGGCACAAACTTGGAGTCCAACTGGCTGGCATAACCAACCAATCACGGTCAACGGTAAGCGGGTCTATCCGCAAAATCGGGGGCATTTGATTGCGTACACGTTATCCTTTAACCTGACGTCTGACGGTAAATATCGAGCCGGTGAAGATGGTAGCTTGGATAACCCGAAGAACCTGGCAACGCAGACGGCCTACTCGAATCAGAAGACGATGCAGATTTATGAAGAGCAAGTACGTACGGCGTTAGAGCAAGGCAAGAAAGTTATTTATCGGGTGACGACGGTCTTTCGGGGCAATGAGTTAATGCCTCGGGGTTACTGGTCACAAGCAATTTCAACTGACGGTAGCGTCAATTTTAATGTCTACATTTGGAATGTTGAACCCGGCGTTAGCTTTGACTATGCGACTGGTCGCGGCAAAGCGGATTCAGCGATGCAGATCGCCGGGGCTGATAAAGTCAACAGTAGTCAGAATACGAGTGCGAGTCGCTATTCTCAATCGACGACGACTAGTAAGCAAGTTGAGCGTGAGTTGGTTAAGTATGGTTACAAATATGTGAAGAGAGCGCTGAATTAAGCGTCAGGACAGTGATAAAGCTTCGTATGACAGCTGTCACTCTTTGGGATTGCCGATAATCGATGCAACAGTTTATGCTAAATGTTCCGTTTTACGACAAAATTTTTAAACTAGGACTAGCAAAGTTAGGCTGAGCGATTATACTGTAGTTATTCGAGTTACTTAACCGCCGTTAATTTGCTGATGTTTCTGTCATTATTAACAAGTAGCGCGATGTCTTAGATCATGGGGCCTTCCCAAACACCTGTGATTTTCCATACAACGGCCCCGGCTCCCAACCGGGCGTTGCTATCAATCGTTTTGATTGCTAGTACTAATTACCCTTGGAAACGTCTGACTGCGTGGTCAGACGTTTTTTTTGACTAAAAATGCGACATATTTAATGATTTGTCGCGTTTGTCGACATAGCCGTTTTAGTTGTTGCAAACGAATACAAAAAGCTTTATCATTGATACATTCGAACATTAGAATATAAGAATATAGGAGGCTGCCAGCATGGTCAGTAGTGAGGAAGCACTGCAAGAATTTCGGGAAACAATTCCGATCTTTGAAGTCTTAGCGGATGAACGGCGTCAACAAATCATGATTGAACTCTCGCAACATGCGCAGGGAATGACCGTGGGTGAGTTGACTGAACGGATGCACATTTCGCAACCGGCTGTCTCGCATCAATTGAAGACGTTAAGGGAACGTCACTTTGTCGCTGTTGAACATCAGGGGACTCGGAACTATTACCGGGTGACGTTCGACGCGCCACTAACGCAAGTGGAGCATTTAATTCATACGCTCAAGGCTGATCTGGAATTGAAGCCGTACTTGCACTAACTGAATGAATACCAGCGATCGTTGCACGGGGATGCAGCGGTGTTTTTATGGCAACTATATTCTTCCATTCGAATATAAGAATTAAAAAACGGGGTGATGGTAATTTCAATTCGTACGGAGCTGGATTTACAGCGAGCGATGTACCAATTGTTGGAGCAACGTTCAATCTCACAGATTACGGTTGAGCAGATTTGTAAACAAGCATTTATACATCGCAGTAGTTTTTATCGGTACTATACCGATAAGTTTGATTTACTCAGGCAGATGGTGATGCATACACTTGACGAATTACTAGCAGCTGAACGGACGGATACAGTCGGCTCGGCAATCATGTCGACATTTATTGGGACGCACACGCAGGTGTTACGGCATTTATTAGTCACTAATAATGAGGGCGATAATACACGTTCACAACAAGTGATCAACGACTGTTTTGTCACGGTCGCGCAAACGGGTGCGGACGACCGGGTCTTTGCGATGATTCGACAGTCACAGCACCCGGATTTAACAGCTTACTTAGTCAGTGGTGTTGTGACCAGTATTGTGCAGTGGCTCAACAATGGTCATCGTGATGGTCAAGCGGCTAGTACGCAAGCAATGATTCAGGGGACGCTCGCGACGGTGTTTTCACTCGAGCAGCACACAGTTTAATTATTTGAAGGAAGGTTTCAGGTTGTGAAAATGATACGCGACGAATGGCGGTCAATTCGTCATAGCAAAATACTATGGATTTCAGTTTCAGTCATGATTTTGATCCCGTTTTTATACAGCATCTTCTTCTTGAAGTCGGTGTGGGATCCATATGGGGATACGCAAAACTTACCAGTAGCTGTCGTTAATGAAGATAAGTCAGTGAACTATCAAGGCGAAAAGTTTGCAGTTGGTAAGCAAGTCGTGACGAATTTAAAGAAAAATAACGATTTAGATTGGCACTTTGTGTCGGCTAAAAAAGCCAAACAGGGATTGAAAGACCGGAAATATTATACGGTCGTTACGATTCCAAGTAATTTCTCGAAAAATGCCACGACGATGACGGATACGAAGCCCAAAAAGATGAACTTGCATTATGAGACCAACGAATCGTTGAACTATATTGCTAAGGTCATTACCGACACTGGTGTTTCGCAAGTCAATAAGAGCATTCGGGCGCAAGTCACCAAGGCTTACGCATTAGCAATCTTCAAGCAGATTCGGACTGCCGGTAAGGGTTATCAAAAAGCTGCCGATGGGGCTACCAAGCTTAAAGATGGTGGCGTTGAACTGCAGGATGGCTTGACGACGTATACGACGGGCGTTCATACGTTGAAGAACGGGACGACTGAGTTGAATACGAAAGTGCAGCAGTTACCTGCTGGGATTGCTAAGCTTGCTGATGGTGGTAGTGCGTTGAAGACCGGTCTGGATACATTGAATAGTAAGACCGGGGCATTAGCCAGTGGTGTCAGTCAGTTATCAGATGGTTCTGGGCAAGTTACTAGTGGACTTGGTACGTTGAATGGTAAGACTGGGGCATTGGCTAGTGGTGTCAGTCAGTTATCAGATGGTTCTGGTCAGGTTACTAATGGTCTTGGGACGCTGAATGGTAAGACTGGGGCGCTGGCTAGTGGTGTCAGTCAATTGGCAACTGGATCAGCAAAAGTAAGTAGTGGTCTGACGACATTGAATGGTAAGACTGGTACATTATCAAATGGTGTTGTTAAGTTAGCAGACGGTTCTAAGGCCTTGCAAGTAGGAATTGTAAAATATACTGGCGGTGTTTACACTGTCTCGCAAGGGTTAAGCAAATTGAATAGTAAAACAGGAGAATTGTCAAAGGCTGTGCCGCTGCTGAAAGACGGTTCCTCAACATTGAAGACTGGTGTTTCAGATTATACTGGTGCTGTTAATAAGATTGACGGCAAACTAAAGACCGCTTCTAATGGTGCTGGTATGCTTAGTCAAGGTGCAAATCAATTAAAAGAATCAACAAGTGGTTTAGAAGCACAATCAACTCAGTTGCTATCTGGAGCAACAAATGTCAACAATGCGTTAAAAGGGATTCATAGCGGTAGCAGTACAGTAACGACTGGACTCTCAGATTTGTATAGCGTGGCGACATCTGATAGTGAAAAAGAGCAGATTGCAACGTTACAGTCTGGAATGACTGCGATGACGTCAACATTGGAAGATGTTGATACACTTATCGCAAGTTTAAAGAGCAATGCTAACGCGGCAAATATTTCTGCTTTAAATAGTGCAATTAATAGTGATGTAGCTACTTTAACGGCATCCACGGATACTAGCAATGTAAGTGCTGAAATTAATACTAAAATTGAGAGTATTAAAAGTGCACAACATTTAACGGATGCTCAAGTTAAAGCGCTTGAAGACACACTATCCGGTGTTGGAAAAAGTAACTCGGATAGTGCTGCAAAGCAACAAGCTGCTACGGACTTGAATGCCAAGATGAAGCAAGTTCAGACAACACTTGGGACAGTTTCTAAGGTAACGACAGTCGATGCTAGTTTGGCACAAAGCTTTGGTAAGTTGCAAAGTGGTGTGAATACGTATATTGATTCTGTTAATCAATTAGCGGCCCAAATTCCAAAGCTTCAAGCTGGTTCTGAAAAATTAACCGATAGTCTTGAGCAGGTTCAGTCTGGAACAAGTCAACTGACTACTGGGCTAACTCGATTGGATGAGGCGGTACCAGGGCTAACCTCTGGGATTTCAAACTTATCAAGTAAGACCTCAGACTTGTCTTCTGGTTTAGGACAGATTTCGGAAGGAACGACTGCGCTCAATAGTAAGTCAGCCGATCTCAATAGCGGTGCAGGCAAAATCCAAGGTGGACTAACCGCGTTAAATGGTCAGGTTCCAACTTTAGTGGGTGCTATTGCTCAGCTAAATAATGGAACCGCGGAACTAAATAAAAGCTCTAGTACATTGAACAGCGGGGCAAATCAAGTTGCCGCTGGTAATCAAGCATTGAACGTGCAGGTGCCAACGCTAGTTTCTGCAATTAGCATGTTAACCGGTGGCTCAGGTCAGGTTACAAATGGGTTAGTTCAGCTCAACGGTCAAGTACCAGTTCTGGCTAGTGGCGTTCAACAACTCTTTGCTGGTTCAAGTAAAGTTACAAATGGCTTAGTAACATTGAATGGTCAAGTACCAGTTCTCGTAAGTGGTGTCCAACAGTTATATGTTGGTTCAAGTAAGGTTACAAATGGTTTAGTAACGTTAAACGGTCAAGTACCAGTCCTAGTCAGTGGTGTCCAACAACTTGACACCGGTGCCGGGCAACTAAACAGTGGTTTACAAACCTTACAAGGTAGTACTGGTCAATTAACGAGTGGTGTCAGTCAACTAAATGACGGGGCCACCCAGCTTGACAACAACTCTGCCAAACTCCTATCTGGGACAAAGCAGATCAAGAACGGGAATAAGACACTCGCTACTTCCTTACAAGAAGGTGCGGATCAAGTTAACGCAACACCATTAAAGAACGCGAATGCGAAAATGATGGCGGCGCCAACTAAGACATCTTATAAGGACTACACGCACGTGCCAAATTATGGTCATGCGTTAGCACCTTACGTCTTGTCACTGGCCTTGTATGTTGGGGCAATCGTCTTCAACTTCGCTTATCCAATTCGACGGATTGCGGATGACGACGGTACGCCAACACAATGGTTCTGGAGTAAAGTTGCCGTTGGTGGTCCCGTGGCAATTGCGATGGCGGTTATCGAAGCGACGGTGTTATTAGTTGCTGGTTTGAAACCAATCAGTGTACCTGAATACTACTTGACGGCAATCATGATTGCCTTAGCGTCAATGTTCCTAGTCATGTTCTTATCGATGCTATTCGATAACCCAGGACGGTTCGTCGCAATGGTTATCTTGATGCTACAACTTGGTGGTTCTGGTGGGACCTTCCCGATGGAAATTACCAACAAGTTCTTCAACGTTATTCACCCATACTTGCCATTAACGTACTCGATTCAAGCGTTCCGGCAAGCCTTAACTGGTGGTTGGGGTAGTGGTATCTTCTGGTCATCAATCGTTGTCTTAGCAGGAATTACGATTGTGTCGTTGGGATTACTATGGGCTTCCATGGTCTTCCTCAAGCAACACGATATGCAAGTTCCAGCCGAGGCTGAAATTCAGATGAAAGCTGGTAAGTAATTACTGGTAATCATATTATCGCGCTTCCAAGACGAAAAACCGCGTCTTGGGGGCGCGGTTTTTTCTTGAAAAGGTTTAAATTTTAGCTTTACTGATATCATAATTCGAAGACATTACTTTTTTCTACAAGTGAGCGCAACTAATGAATAACTAGGCACATCTAATCGCGTACCAGGCTAATTGTGCGGCGATAAACCCGACTCCGATGCCATCTCCAAGGTATCTGATTAATAATTTAGCTGCCGCCTTCCACGCCTTTCTTTGGATCAATCCTTGAATGCCTCCACGTAGTAATGCTTGGAAAGTTTGATAGCCAATCATGTCCAACAATTGATTTTTCATACAGGACCAAAAACTTTTAGTTTGAATACTATTTAGCTTGCCCTGGTTGAATTGCAAATTTCGCTTGCATTCATATTTCATTATCTCGTTGATATGCTGCAATTGGTTCTGGTTATTGGAACCGTATTTTGATACTAAAGCGTTCACATCTAAGTTTGTTGCTAATCCAGTCTGGGGATCATACTGAATGCTATTTGATACATCTGCTAATTCTTGAGCGATACAATCTATGGCTTGTTGTGACGATGATGTTGTATTGGCAGAAATTTTCAAAGTTATGGTAGTAGATATTAGGATACTGCTCAATAAAATAATGACCAAAGATACTGTAAATTTGTGAATGTTAGCTTGGCTGGTGTAATTCATTGAATTTCATTCTTATTCCGGCAGTGTACATTTTTGAATTGCGTATGTATAATAAGACAAAACGAAACCGGTTTCAACAGGTGGGAGTAGGATATGATGGCTGTTTTTAAATCAAGTTTCAAACAAAGCATGATTGTTTTTGGAATATCAGTTATTTATTTTTTGTTTTACATGGTGGATATGATCTTCTCACACAATACAAATATGGGTTTACAGAATACTGTATTAATGTTTTTGGTATTTCCATTATTTATTTTGTAATGTCACTAGTTTTCAATTATGCCATCATAATATGGAAACTCTATTTTAGAAAGCATTGAGATAGTAATCTGCTTAATAGTGCGTTTATTGACGCTAGAGTACGCAAAAAGGCCCAGGTCAAAGCGGATCTGAGCTTTTTCGATGTAGATTTAAAGCATTCAAATGATTAATCTCCAAAAATGCAGCAATCAATCCACTTTCAAGACTAACGATGCTATCAGTCAATCCTAGTTTTGCCCCGCTTCAAGTCGTTTAACATGCAGAACACTAATCAAAATGGCGATCGCCAACACGAATAATAGCAAGAAATCCAACTTGCTTCCCATAATTGTTCCAGTTACGGTCGGGTGATGAATTTCATAGCCGGCAATTACAGCGGACATAATACTGGTCCCGATTGAACCGGCGTACTGTTGCATCATACTGAACATCGAGTTTTGATCGGATTTTTGAGGCAGAGGGACGCGGGTGCTACCATCCGAAATCGCAGTCCCAAAACCAGTATTAAAGCCGACGCGTAGTAGCGCGTAAATGACAGCCATGATGATGACTGTGAAGTAATCGGTTGTCAGCCAGAATAATAGTAAGGCGGCGCTCGCCATGATGGCACTAAATGTTAATAAGGTCGTTGGGCCTTGTTTATCGTAAATTCGACCGGCGATTGGCCCAGTGATGGCGCCGACGATTGCGCCGGGCAGCATCATGAGCCCTGCCGTCATGGCCGAAGCCCCAAGGACGGTTTGGGCGAAAAGTGGCAGAACGAACGACAACCCGATATTAATGAATTGTAAACCAAAGTAATTAAATAGCCGAAGTCGCAAGATTGGCAATTTGAGAATTGAATAATCAATCAGTTGGCGACGCCCCTTGATGGCGTACGTCACCATTGCACCAATCATCACGATGCTCCACAGACACCACAGGCCGAAGTTCACCGACAGCCAGCCGTGAGTTCCCGCGTTATTAAACGTGAACAGCAGACTAGTGAAGGTGATGGCTAACAGGATTGCACCCAGATAGTCGAATTTTTTATCGCCAACACCTAAGGCCTTCCCTGAAATGTTGAATGCCCCTAAAATTGCGAGTAATGCCAGCAACGGAACGATACCAACGAAAATCGCCCGCCATGACCAGATGCTAGTTAGGACGCCACCATAAGTTGGTCCAAGAGCCGGGGCTAGGGACACAATGACACTAGCTAAACCGGTATAAGTCCCAAGCTGATTGCGAGGGACGTAAGTAAAAATCAACTGGAACATCAATGGAATCGAAATCCCCGTGGCTACGGCTTGTAGAAGGCGCCCCGTCAATAATACGGGGAAGTTCGGTGCTAACCAACAAAGGATGCCCCCAAGCAGACAGATGAGAGCAGCAAATAAGAATAAGGGTTTGGGGTTAAACCGCTTTAGCACATAGGCCGTGGTACTCATGACAATGGTTGTCAGTAATAGGTAGCCGGTCGTTAGCCACTGGACGGTATCCAGTGAAACCCCCATCGTTTTAATCAGTGTGGGAAAGGTCACATTCATCGACGTTTCCACGAGGATGCCGACAAATGAGAGTAAACCGACGGATAAAATTGCCAGTTTGGTTTTTAAAGTAACGGTACTTGGTTGGGACACAACAAACACTCCTTAATAAAGTAATTGGCGTATTTTGGACAGCTCACCAAGCCCAATAGTCGGTGGTAAAAAATCAGCAATCTGAATTTTTACGATTGAAAGGGACGATCGCAATGACCGCCCCGCTAACGTCACTAGTTTAAGCTTATTTTTAATCTGGTGCAATCACTTTGCATTCAGGATGGAACTTATCATTAAGGGGTTTGCGCGAGGTATGGTATTATAAAAAGTTGTCTAATTAAATTTTAATTAAATTATTGGAGGTGCGCTGTGAGTATATTTTTGAAATTAGGCTGGTATTTTCGGCGTGAATGGAAGTTGTACCTCGCGGGGGTGCTTGGACTAGTTTTGACCGCCATTATCGGCATTGTGCCGCCCCGGATTATTGGGGACGTCGTTGATGGGATCAATCAGCACAACTTGACGGCGCACACGCTGACGGTCTATTTAGTTATTATTGGTGTGGCCGCCGTTGGTCAGTACCTGGCACGTTATTTATGGCGGAATGCCATCTGGGGTGGCGCGGCCGGCCTCGAACGAACACTGCGGGAACGGCTCTTTTGGCATTTCATGAAGATGGATGCGACGTTTTATCAGCGATACCGTACCGGGGACTTGATGGCCCATGCGACCAATGACCTCACGGCGGTTGAGCGGGTCGCTGGTGGTGGCATTCTCCAATTTGCGGATTCCATTATTACTGGTGGGACAACGTTGATTGCGATGATGACACTAATCGACTGGCGACTGACGCTGATTGCGGTAGTACCTTTCCCATTATTAGCGGTCGTGTCACGGTATTTGGGTAAAAAAATTCACGTCGCGTTTCGTGCTTCCCAAGCCGCCTTTTCGCGACTGAATAATAAGGCGCAGGAGAGTATCAGTGGCATCAAAGTGATCAAAGCGCTAGGTCAGGAAAAGGCTGACGTTGCTGATTTTAATCAACAGATTGATCAGACGATTAAGATCAATCGGCATGTCAACGTACTCGACTCGCTATTTGATCCCGCGATTACCATGATTATTGCGTTATCTTACGGCGCCACAATTATTTTGGGCGGTTTGTACGTGACCCACGGTGTCATCACAATCGGTAACTTGGTCTCGTTCGTCACTTATTTGGGGATGATGGTCTGGCCGATGTTTGCGGTCGGGATGTTATTCAACACGATGGAACGGGGGAACGCCTCGTATGATCGGGTCATGGAATTATTGAATCAGCAAAGTGCCATTATTGATGCCAAACGGGGCATTGAACAGCGCCCGCATGGTGATATTCAGTATCAAATCAAGCAGTTCAATTATCCCAACGATGCAGGAACCAGCCTGAGTGACGTCACCTTTAGCTTAAAGGCTGGTCAGACGCTCGGAATCGTCGGCCGGGTTGGTGCAGGTAAATCAACGATTATGAAACTGATTTTGCGTGAATTTGATCAGTACGAGGGCCAGATTACTTATGGTGGTCATGATATTAAGCAGTATGCGCTTGATAGTTACTTACCAGCCCTTGGATATGTGCCCCAAGATAGTTTTCTGTTCTCGAATACGATTCGCGAAAATATTCGTTTTGCCGATCCGACTGTGAGTCAAGCCGTTGTGGAAGCGGTCGCCGCCAAGAGTGATTTGAGTGGTCAGATTGCCAGCATGCCCGCTGGATACGATACCCAAGTTGGTGAGGAAGGTATCTCGCTATCTGGAGGGCAACGCCAACGACTAGCCATTGCGCGGGCCTTACTCATCAATCCTGAATTGCTGATCTTAGATGATGCCTTATCCGCGGTTGATGCCGAAACTGAGGCGGAAATTTTAGCTAATCTAAAGGCCGAGCGGGCGGACAAAACGACGATTATCGCGGCCCACCGGTTAAGTTCGGTGATGAATGCTGATGAAATCATTGTGTTGGATGCCGGTCACGTTGTTGAACGAGGGACCCACGCGCAATTAATGACGCAACACGGGTGGTATCAGAAGATGTTCAAACGGCAACAACTCGAAACTAAAGTGGAAGGGGCGGTGCAATAATGGCAGCACGTCAATCGGTATGGGCACGTTCCATGCCTGTTAAGGAACAACTCACGGTTATTCGGCGACTATTGCCGTATGCGAAACCGTTCAAATGGTTTTTTATTGCGGCTATCGTTTTTTCCGGTCTGATTAGTGTGGTTAATATCTATCTACCGCGTGTATTACAGACCTTTATTGATCATTATCTCAAAACAGGTCACGCCACGGTACCGGTCATGTGGTACTTTGCGGGCCTGTATTTCTTCGGCATGGTTGTGCGCGCGTTGATGCAGTTCGTACAGAACTTCAGTAGTACGATGGGGGCAGAATATATGCTTGAAAATGTCCGCCGACAAATGTTCGCCAAGTTGCATCGGATGGGCATGCGTTACTTTGATCAAGTCCCTGGTGGCTCAATTTTGTCACGCCTGACTAACGATACGATGTCGTTTTCCAATTTTTGGGCGTTGTTTAATACATTATTTACCGCCTTTTTTGCGGTGATTTCGTCGTTTGTCGCGATGTATCTCACCGATGTGCAGATTGCCTTGTGGTTATTGGTTTTCATGCCTTTTTTGGCTGTAACGATTTGGTATTATCAACGGTATAGCTCACGGGTTTACCGGCGAATGCGGGAACGGCTCAGTGAGTTGAATACCAAGTTGAGCGAGGCAATTACCGGGATTAGTGTCATTCAGCAATTTCGACAAGAACATCGGATCAACGGAGAGTTCGATCATACCAATGATGCCTATTTTAAGACCCGCCAAGCGATGATCCGGACGAACTCATTATTATTAAGCCCACTGATCGATCTATTTTATGCGTTAGGGACGGTCATGGTTCTGGGAATCTTCGGGGTTCGGGGATTGAATGGCTATGTCGCTGCCGGGGTTGTTTACGCGTTCATCACGTACCTGAATAACTTCTATAATCCGATGACATCGATGATGGATAATTTGTCAGACTTTCAAGATGGCGTCGTCGCCGGGTCACGGGTCCTCCGGGTCATGGATGACCCAACGATTGCGCCGACCCAACACGCCGATCCTACAGCTAAGATTACGCGCGGTAAGATTGAATTTCGGCACGTCACCTTTGCCTATGACGGCCAGCATCCGGTCTTAAAAGACGTCTCGTTTGTGGCTGAACCGGGCCAAACGGTGGCACTAGTTGGTCAGACGGGGAGTGGCAAAACGTCGACGATTAATGTTTTGATGCGCTTTTACGAGTTTCAGTCAGGAGAAGTCTTAATTGATGATCGCGACATTCGTGAGTATCCGGCTGAGGAATTGCGACAGAAGATGGGGTTGGTCTTGCAAGAACCGTTTATGTTTTATGGTGATATTAATTCCAATATTCGGATGTTTAACGATCAGATTTCGGATGAGCAAGTGCAAGCAGCGGCACGGTTTGTAAAGGCTGATGACTTCATCAACGATTTACCTGAGAATTATCAGTCACGCGTCATTGAGCGCGGAGCTAGTTATTCTTCAGGGCAACGGCAATTGATTTCATTCGCCCGGACGATTGTGACTGATCCTAAGATTTTAATCTTGGACGAAGCCACGGCGAACGTCGATACTGAGACGGAAGAGATGATTCAGACTGGTTTGGATCGGATTCAGGAGAACCGCACGACGATTGCGATTGCCCACCGCTTGTCCACGATTCAAAATGCTGATTTGATCCTGGTCTTAAATCAGGGGCAAATCGTTGAACGTGGATCTAACGATGAACTACTCCAACAACGTGGGTATTATTACGATATGATTCAGTTGCAAAATTCGGCGCATACGGATTAAAGTGTGGTATGCTCGAATTAAATTAATCGAGGTGATGCTGAATGCGTCGAAAATTATCGTTAATGGTCGTGATGACCGTTATTAGTACCTTGTTTAAAGTTGGCTGGCAATTCATGTTAGCACGCCGCCAAGCACCTAAAAAGTTAAAAATTAAGGTAAAACTGAAATAAGCATTGTCGTAGTGTTGTCATTGACGATACTACGACTGTTTAATCAGTTAATGATAACCGACTGTTCTGGAAAAGGTCTAACTTCCAGTGCGGTCGGTTTTGTATTTGCAAATTGAATTTGAGCGGGGTGGGCGAGCCAAATCGTGATGGCGCCTACAAAATCGTTTCATCGATGGCTTACTTAAAGTTAATCGCTACTAAAGTTGATTGCTACACTCCAGCAGGTCCTGGCATGGTCATGATCTGTAGTGTTTGTCCGTGTTTGGACCAGCACCTAAAATACGGCCGCCACAGTTGTCTGTTGTCAGGCGGGTTGAAAATAATGCGCGGTAACTAATTACTGGTATTGATTCCTAAAATGACTGAATAGGAGTTATCTATACGAAATGGTTATAATTAATTATTTGAACTAGGTATTGTACTCTTTCAACGAATCGCGGTTTAATAAGGGTTGTAATGAGGTAATGAAGGGAGTTGTGATGTAATGCAATATCGGCAATTAGGAACATCCGATTTGAAAGTCTCGTCAGTCGCACTTGGCTGCATGGGGTTTGGTGCGGGCACTGGCACGGATGTTAATCAGCGCTCATGGGCGGTCGGCCAAACACAGGCGGACCAAGTCCTTCAGCGCGCAGTGGCACTGGGGATCAACTTTTTTGATACGGCGCCAGTCTATCAAGCAGGTGCGAGTGAACGCGTCTTAGGACAAGGGTTAAAGCAATTTCAGCGTGATCAAGTGGTGTTAGCGACCAAGTTCACGAATCGGACGACCCAAGAGATCGAAGCTCATGTCAGTGGTCGTGAACACGTCTTGCGGTCTCTCGATCAGAGTCTCCAGAATCTACAGACAGACTATGTTGATTTATATATTTATCATATCTGGGACTGGTTAACGCCGATGGCTGAGATTATGGCGGGATTAAACGACGCCGTTCAGGCTGGCAAAGTGCGCTATATTGGAATTTCTAACGCCTATGCTTGGCAAATTGCACAGATTAACGCGCTTGCTGCACGCAACGACTATCCGCAGTTTGTCTCAATTCAGAGTCATTATAATTTGATTTATCGAGAGGACGAACGGGAATTGTTCAGTTTTGCCCATGAGAACGGTTTGGCAACGACACCGTATAGTCCGTTAGCCAGTGGTCGTTTGGCACATCCTTTTGGGACCGAGACGACTCGTCGCAAGCAGGATGCGTTTGCTGAGACGAAATATCAAGCAACTAGCGAGCTGGATAAACTGATTATTGACCGCGTTGAAGAATTGGCGCATCAACACCATGTCTCAATGGCGGCCATTAATCTCGCTTGGTTGCAGCAACGAGTGACGGCGCCAATTGTTGGTGCGACTAAGCAACATCATTTGGATGCCGTGGCCGAGGCGGCTGATTTGCAGTTAACGACATCAGAAATCCAGTACCTAGAAGAAACCTATCAACCCCATGATTTAGAGGGCGTAATGGCGCTCAACCGTTCGCGAACTAATAATTGGAATCAGTATGCCGGACAGTAGGCGGACAAGTTAGTTGACTTAGAGTGCAGTTAAGGGAATACACTAGGAGTATCGTGGGTGAACAAACCCACGTTTCATAATAAAGGAGTTATTGAAGTTAAATTGAAAACAATCACACAACAGTATTTAACGGGCGAACGGGCTCTCTTTAAGGCTCATGACCTTGAAATTAATAACACGACATTTGCGGATGGTGAATCACCACTGAAGGAAAGTCGCAATGTCACGTTGAACCAGCCAATCTTTAAGTGGAAATATCCCTTGTGGTACAGTCAACACGTGACTGTGGATCAAGGTTTATTTGAGACGATGTCCCGCTCTGGCATCTGGTACACCAAGGATATTACGATTACGAATAGTACGCTACAGGCACCTAAGCTATTTCGGCGGGCCAGCCAAATTAAGTTAGCGCACGTTCACTTTTCAGAGGCGGAAGAAACGTTATGGAACTGCCAGGATATTACGTTGAAGGATGTCCAAGCAGCCGGCGATTATTTTGGAATGAACAGCCAAGATATTCGAGTTGATGGGCTTAATCTTGTCGGTAATTACGCCTTTGATGGTGCTAAGAACGTTGAAATTCATCATGCAACGCTGATGACCAAGGATGCGCTATGGAATTGTGAAAATGTTACCGTTTATGATTCGCAAATCATTGGCGAATACCTGGGCTGGAACTCGAAGAATATTCGGTTCGTCAATTGTACGATTGAGAGTGATCAGGGCCTGTGTTACATGGATAACGTCAAGTTGGAAAACTGTACGTTACTCAATACGGACTTAGCTTTTGAATATTGTCGTAACATTGACGCGGACGTTGTTTCAACGATTGATAGCGTTAAAAATCCGCTTAGTGGTCGGATTCATGCGCAAGCCATTGGTGAAATCATCATGGATGATCCCGAAGTAGATCCACATCAGACCCTGATTAGTGTTGACCATGAAAGCCGTGCGCCCCATGCCGTTTGATTTTGAGACCGTACTTAATCGGCGCCACACGAATGCCGTTAAGTGGGACGTCGCGGATAATGAGTTGCCGATGTGGGTCGCTGACATGGACTTTGAAACGGCACCAGTTATCAAGCAGGCGTTGACACAACGCGCGCAATTTGGCGTCTTCGGTTACGAAGAAGTTCCCACGGCATACTATGAAGCTGTGGCAGACTGGTGGGCCACAGAACACAACTTCCGTCCGCAGATTGAGTGGCTGATGTTCTGCACCGGCGTCGTTCCGGCGATTTCATCAATTGTTCGTAAAATGACGGCGGCCGGCGATAACGTGTTAGTTCAGGCTCCGGTTTATAATATCTTCTATCACTCAATTGAAAACAATGGCCGGCATACCTTGAGTAGCGACTTAGTGGCCCATGATGCGGCATACGCGATTGATTGGGATGATCTGACAAAAAAACTGGCTGATCCGCTAACAACGATGATGATTTTGTGTAATCCGCAGAATCCAATCGGTATCGTCTGGTCGCGTGCGACGTTGCAACGTCTCGGCGAGCTGTGCTTGAAATACCATGTGCTAGTTGTTGCCGATGAGATTCATTGTGACTTGACCCTTAACGGTAACGCGTACACGCCATTCTCATCATTGACTGCGCCAGTTGCGTATAACAGTATCAGCTGTGTCTCGCCAAGTAAGACTTTCAACGTGGCGGCCTTACACGCGGCAACGTTGATTATCCCCGATGCCCACGTCCGCGCATTAGTGAGCCGGGGGATCAACAATGATGAATTGGCTGAACCCAATTCGTTTGCGATTCCAGCCAGCATTGCGGCCTATACTGAAGGTCATGACTGGGTAGCCGCATTGCGAACCAAACTAGCCGCCAATCAGCGTCAAGTTCAGACTTACTTGACTGCTGAATTGCCGCAAGTCAAGTTGGTGGAAGCCCAAGCGACGTATCTATTATGGTTGGATGTGCGGCAAGTGACAACCGACAGTGCGGCTTTGGCTGCTTTTATTCGCCAACGAACCGGGTTGTTTTTATCAGCGGGCGATGTTTACCGTGGTGATGGCAACCACTTCTTGCGACTGAATGTGGCTTGTCCAACGACTACCCTGACGGATGGATTAGCGCGATTAAAAGCTGGTATTACGGCTTACCAACAAGTTCAAGCGTAGTTGACGCGTATGAGGTGCAATTCCATAATGATTCCGCTATCATTAAGATAAGCTGGTTTGGTCTAGACGACCCCTGACAGTCCGTGATAACGGGCCGGATAAGTCGGTTAATTCAAACCATTATTAGAAAATGAGGTGGAGGATCGTTATGGAAATTGGAATTATTGGTGCCGGGACGGTCGGCACAGTATTAGCCAAGACCTTTGCGCGCGGTGATCATCAAATCAAATTAAGTCGGCACAGTGGTGCGGCTAGTTTAGCAACACGGCGCGCCGAGTTTGCTGCCAATGTGGCTTTTGTAGAAGTTGCTGAAGCCTTACAACAACCGTTAGTCATTCTTGCGGTGCCGTTTGAACAGGCGCCGACGGTATTAGCACAGGTCGCCGATTATCAGCAACGGATCGTGGTGGACGTGACGAACCAGTTTACGGCCGACTTTAAGAAAATTAAGACGGCCCCGTTGACTGGGAGTGAAGTCATTGCTCGCGCGGCGAACAATGCCCGGGTCATTAAGGCCTTCAATACGATTCCACCAGAGTTTATGGATGGGCACGTTGATGGGCCGGGAAAACGGGTCTTGTTCTATGCGGGCGATGACGTGGCTGCCAAGAAAGAATTCGCGGCGCTCGTCCGGCCGTTGAATTTCCGCCCCGTTAACTTGGGCAAGCTTCGGCATGGCGGCAGTGTCATGCAAGTTGGCGGTGGACTAGGTAACACACACTTTGTTCAGATTGAAGAATAGTGAATTGTAAAAAGGGGCTCACTTGTGGGCCAAAATAGCTAGTGCTGACCTTGTAAGAATAGGTGTGGCTAGTGTCACTTTGATTGGGCCGTGCGGTGGGCATCAATTGACAGGTGTTCCTGCCAATCGTCGCCGCGTGGTTAAATTTGAAACGTGTTATGGGTCATGAAGCCTGATTCTTACTGTGTCGTAACTGTAAGAATGGGGCTGCATGGCTTTTTTAATTGAGGTTAATGATTGTTTATACGGTTTGATGAGGACAATGGCATTGATACGAGTCTAGTCAATCAAATCAGCCCACTTAGCTACGGAAATATCCGATAGGCACAATAAGAGAGGCGTGAAAATTCTTATGTTTTTAAGTTACTTTGGTTAAATAAAAGTGTGATCATTACCTGATTTATATCGGATGAGATGCAGTGTGTCCATTCAATAGGCTTTGCAGATTATGTTAATGAATTTCAACCAGACGCACAATACATATTATTATATTTAGCCACGGGTGTTCTTAGTTTCTAGCTACCTATTATACTAGATCAAGCAATGAGGCTTTCACTATTATCGAAATTTATTGGAATAACGCAGGTTTTCCACTTACAGCTCCTGAATTTGTGACTGTTTCCGATGGCATTGAAAACATTCAGCATAAAATGCCTGAATTTAATGGACGCGAAGTATTGGAAGTTATCGGCGGCGTAGTAGCTTTTGGGTTTGTGTTGTTAGCAACTAAGAATATAATCTCCGCTGTCAAAGTAGGTGCATGGGCAATAACCCTTGTCTGACCTGATGGATCATAATAGTGTTATTCTTCATGCGTATAATCATTTATTTTCTAATACCAAAAGCGTTGTGCTTCATTTCAATGAGAAATCTAGACACAACGTTTTTCATTAAATACTGCTATCTAAGCTAAGATACTTAGGTGACTTCAGAAAGGATTTTTTAAATTAATGTCTTCATATTCGAATGAGCTGCTCATGCTGATTTTCCAATCGATGCTATTCAAACAGGTTATCATACTTTTCGCTTATGGTTGCTTGTACTATTTGGTAACACATTTTATAGATAAAAAAATTCAGCATCAAAAACAATTCTTATTGAAATTAGGTCTAGTTAAACTCAAAAAAAGAAATAAGACAAGGTCGGAAAAAATACGATTGATAATGCAACTGTTCTTACTGGCATCGATACCGGTCTTAGTCTTTAGTGAACTCGTGCTAAATACTGATTACCAGTACATGCTTTTGGTTTTTTCTATTATGAAGTGTGTTGGTTTCATTTCTTTTGTAATTGCGTTTGTGGATAGTTTAGGTCCAATAAAGGAGATGCAGCAGTTGATTGCCGGCGCACAAAGCAGTGATACTTTAGACAGTGATAAAAAGGCATTAACGGTGACGATCTTTAAAAAAATTAGATGGATGCTGATATTATCTCAGGTATTAAAAGTACCCTTGCTTGTGATTTTTTTGAGCCTAAGCGTTGATTACCGGCGCGACGGCTTCTTTTCATAAAAATTTGAATATAACTCATTTTTAAGCCCGTTCCTTTAGCTATTCTTCTCGCACGTTAATTGATAGCAATCGTCAAGTGGATTAAATCTGAAAATCTTATCACCTGAGAAGAAAGGGCACGTTTTGACAGCTTACCCAAATGAACTGCTATTATCATTGTTTCACGACCGAATCTTGAATCAAGCAACGACAACTGTTTGATATCAATTGCTTTTCTTGCTGATTCGGCAATTGGTCTTTTTGTTGATTGGAAATCAAGGTAAGCAGGTTATTAAGTTAAGCGTCGTCGATACAACTACTCCGCATAGGACCTAATATGTTAAATAGTTCAGTTTTTAAGACACGTTAGGCTTACGCACAGAGTTTGCTGATTGTTTTTGCGTTTAAGCTGTTAATAACAGTTTTTGCATTTGCTTAAAGTTATCCACAGTGTAAGTTGGGGCAATCGTGGTGTCGTTATGCACATGCCGTGGATTGTACCAGATACTAGGTAACTGGACGGTGGCCGCTCCCGCGATGTCTGAACGCAGGCTATCACCAATCATGACGGTATTCGTGGTCGTCATGTCTGGGTATTGGTCATGAATAGCGCTGAAAAAGTGTGGGTTCGGCTTGGCATAACCGATACTTTCAGAGATGAAGATATGATCAAAATAGGGCGTCATATGGGCACCTGCCAAGCGACTGAGCTGGGTGTGTTTGATACCGTTAGTGCCGACGAGTAAGGTCACCCCAGCATTGGTCAGCGTGCGCAAAAGTTCGTGGGCGCCGGGAATTACTTGGTAACTGTGCGCTAATAATTGGTCGTATTCTTGTTGAACCGTAGGACCGTCAACGGTGATGCCCAGTGTGCCTAGAAAGACTTGAAATCGTTGGTCTAACAAGCTATCACGATCGGCACCTTGTTCGATTTGTTGCCAAACAGTTTCGTTATAGGCCTGATACTCATTTTCTGCACGGCGAATATCAGTGACGCCATGATGCTGAAAGACGGTCGCGAGGTTGGCAGCTTCAGCGCGGTCAAAGTCAAGGATGGTATTATCGAGATCAAAAATTGCGTATTGCATGGAACCACTACTTTCAATAGGTTTATTTAAACCATCATACAGCAATTTTGAACGGTGTGGTATGCTTAAAGTATCATACTTAAAAGGAAGTTAAACATGGAAATCGATAATGACCCAGCGTATCAACAGATGATTAATGGTGAATTGTACTTAGAATCACCAATCCTACAGCAACGTCGGCGAGACGTGCGGACGAAGTTAATGCAATATAATCAGATTGCTGATAATGATGACCGGAATACTAAGATGAAAAGTCTCCTACGTTCAGCCGGTAACCGGTTCTTCGTTGAACCGACCTTTGAATTTAGTTATGGCGTCAACATTCGTATCGGTAATCATTTTTATGCTAACCATGGGGTCACGTTATGTGATGAAGGGCTGATTACGATCGGTAATGATTGCAAATTCGGTCCTAAAGTTGGCTTGTACACGCCTGCTCATCCATTAGACCCAACTGTGCGGCGGACTGAAGCGGAACGGACTGCACCGATTACGATTGGTAATGATGTTTGGATTGGTGGCAGTGCCGTGATCTTACCCGGAGTGACGTTGGGTAACAACGTGATTGTTGGTGCCGGGGCTGTCGTAACGCATTCGTTTCCAGATAACGTTATCGTGGTCGGTAATCCGGCGCGTGTGTTGAAACAAAATGCCCCGCAGTCATAATTGACAATTACGCCTAAATTGATGAAAATAAGGGTGTAGTCAGATTATCAGAGAATGGGGAGTGGAGCCATATGTCAGAGATGAGTCCTAAGGAATTTAAGCACATCTTAGTCGGGGTTGATGATTCGGATGACGCGCAGTTAGCGTTTCGGTACGCCATTAACCGGGCCAAGAGTGACGGTGCTAAGTTAACCATCGTTTCAATTTTGGAACAGGATAATATGAACGTGTATGAAGCGATGAGCAAAGATTTTGTTCATGGCCAACGCAAGGATTTGGAAGAACACGTCCAGCAGTATCAGAAATTAGCTCGAGATTTCGGGGTGGCGGAAGTGAACGCGGTCGTCGATGAAGGTGACCCTGGTGAAACCATCGTAAAGACGGTGATTCCAGCGTTGAAGCCCGACCTACTAGTCATTGGCTCAGTGGCCAAGCACGGTGTTCGCAAGTACTTCGGTTCGCAAGCCGCATATATGGCTAAGCACGCACCAATTTCAGTACTGGTAATTCGGTAGTGATCAGATAAATTTTGATTGATAAGGCCCGCCAGCGATGGGGGGCGTCTTTAATGAGATTGTTCAGCAGAGTGCTGTGCAATCTTTTTTTGTTAAATATCACTTGGTTAATTATTATCGGGCCAATTTAGTTTCATCATAAGACCGCTATTTTTGTTTGCGGATTATTAATTAAGGTGGAAAATAACCTTTGAACAGTCGTTGTTCTAATGACAATTCTACTCAAATTCATATTAAACAAGTCTTAGAGTCCGTTTGTCCGTCCCGGTTTTTATGCTAAAATAGTTTAATAATCTAAAAAAACTAACGGAGAATTAACCATGAAATCAATCACCTTACACTTAGTCGTTGCTGGGGCAACGTACTTTACTCAACTTGACCGGTTCCAGGGTTGGAGCGGTACGCCATTAACGACGGCTGGCGAACAGGCAACAGCAGCGGTCGCGCAGCAGTTAGCATCGACAACGTTTGATACCGCCTTCGCTAGTGATGCGAGTCGGGCGGTTCAGACTGCGCGCATTATCTTAGGCTCACGGGCACAACCGGTTAAGTTGCGAACGTTAGTCGCGTTACGCGCGCCATTTTATGGTGGCTTTGAAGGAACTGAATGCGCGGCGGTTTGGTCAGGTTTTGCGACTAAGTTGGGTTACCCGAGTGTCGCCGCTTTTGCCGCAGATCAGACGCCTAGTGAATTGCAGACGTTGTTACATGATCACGATGCGGATGGATTGGCTGAGAGCGGGAATGAATTCTGGGATCGGTATCAGGATGGGCTGCAACAAGTCATGACTGCAACACCGGACCGTGGCAATGCTTTAATCATTGTCGATAGTGCGCCACTACGCGCAATCTATTACTTAGCGACTGGAAAGCGGGCACCTCAGCAAATCTTAACGACTAGTACGATAACTACAGTGGCTTATACTGGGGATAAGTTTGCATTACAAACCACGAAATAAGTTATCCACTGTGGACAACTAGCGGCTTGCGGTTTATACAAAAGTGCGCTACTGTGAAAATTGAGTTTAAAATTTAAACGAGGGGTTTTTAAAATGCAAGTTAATGTTATTACGAGTACGGTGGCCGGCCAAGAGACGGTCGCAACTGCGGATGTGCAAGCTTTCATGGCCGCCATGGAAAAACAATTAGGCGCAGATTTCAACTTCACGTTAGATACAGATTATGGTCAGAGTTTGACGGACCATAGCGCGGACGTTTACCTAGTTTATTTTGGCTCCCAAGCGAACTTATCCCCAGAACAACGGTCCCAAATGATCATCTTCTATTCCGATGAAGATGTGGCTAACTTAACAATCGGACGTTTTGTGGATATGCTACAACAGTTAAACAAGCAGTAGTCACTGCGTTAATCACAAGTTAGGAAGTGGCCCCATGCAATTACTAATTTTAGGTGTTATTGCAATTGTTATCTTTATCTTAGAAGAATATTTGTTCACAGCCAGTCGCCATTTTTGGATTGGCGGCATTGTTCCGGTCTTATGGACGGCCTTTTTGGCATACCTTGTCGTGGTCAATGCCATGAACTTAACGGTGCGCGAGTATGCTTTAGCAATTATCGCAGTCATCATTCCTTATGTATGCTGGGGTAACGGCTATCAACGGCATCAAAGGCGGCGGTCATGAAGATCCAACCGATAGCGGCAGCTCAAATTCCACGGGATTTACTGTTATTAGCCGATCCATCTTGGGCACAGGTCACAGCGTACTTATCGACAGGCCAATGTTATGGTTATCAACAAGATGGACAAGTGGTGGGTGTTGTCGTGTTGACAACGCTCAAAACAGGGGTGTGGGAAGTCAAAAATATTGCGGTGGCGCCCGAATATCAGCATCGCGGCATTGCTAAGGCTTTGCTGGCAACTGCGATTGCAGTCTGCCAAGCGGCGCCGACCTGTGATGAACTGCAAATTGGTACTGGTAATTCATCGTTGCGGCAACTAGCGATTTATCAACACGCTGGTTTTGAGATGATTGCGGTGTGGGTCAACTTCTTTGTGGATAACTATCCAGACCCAATCTACGAAGATGGCTTGCAGTGTAAAAGTATGGTGCGATTGAGTATGTCGACAACCGGGGAGGTGGCACAACGTGTGGAAAACGAGTCATTTACTAATTAGTTGGTTTTACGGTGCAATTGCCGTCTTCATTATCATGTTTTTTACGGCGCGTCAGGAAGTCAATCGGATCGTGTTAGAATTTAATCCGTTCGTCATTTACAGTATTATTTGTGCGCTCGTGCTGTTTCCAATCGTGAAGTATCGTTGGCCACGGGTGTTTCAAGTCTGGCGTAAGCAACCCAAGGAAATGCCGGCAACGCGACCAGATGATGAGCAAATCATTCAAGACTCCGGCCGACCATGGTCAGTAGCAGCCAAGCGGACAAAGCCTAAGCCCGTTCCAACCGCATTAACACCGCAAGTTGAAGCTAAGAGTGACTTCATGGATGGCTTTATCAACTTCTTTAAGAATATTTTGATGGCAGTTATTTTGGTTCCTTTAAGCCCGATTATTTGTGCGTATTTTTGGGTCCGGGATCGACGCCAACGGCAAAAGTAGGCGGATTTGATAATCCGTTCAGAAAACTGATCAAGTCAATTGAAGACTTATGTAGATACTGTGGATAACGGCATTAAGTTATTAACTGTGGATAAAAGTCTGGTTAACAAATAAACGAATCAACAAGTTGTTCATAACTTTGTTGATTCGTTTATTTGTTAGTTTTGAAAATGATTGTTGTATTGTTGACGGTTCTGCCTAATGACGCCAATGACCTTACATCGGCAATAAGTGAGGACACTGCAAATACAAACGAGTCATCTGTATAACAAAAAAGCAAGCCGCAGTTAACGACTTGCTGATAAGGTGTTCAAATCTTAAGGTTGGTAGTTATTAATATATTGTTTGCGGTTCTGCCATGGCCATGCTTTGACAACCCCAATCATCTTGCTCTTAGGAACGAGTCCCCAATAACGGCCATCGTTAGAGACGCTCCGGTGATCACCAAGGACAAAGTAGTAGCCCTTCGGTACGGTATTGTTGGTCACGGACTTGGCCCAGCCTTGATCATGGCTCAAACTATTGAGGGTCCAACCCGTGAACTTGCTATGGCTGTTAGCCATGAAGGAACCAGTTGTCTGTTGATACTTATTTTTGAGATAGGTTTGCTTGACTAATTTGTTGTTCACGTAAAGTTTACCGGAACTTGTGTAGCGGACCGTATCCCCAGGCATCCCAATGACCCGCTTAACATAAACGGCGTTTTTGTCGGTCTGGTTCGGATCGAGTCCGTAGGCGTTGAAGACGACGACGGAACCTGCTTTGATTTTACTAGTCTTAAAAGCCACAACGCGTTCGTTATTTTGTAAATTCGGTTGCATCGAAGTCCCATCGACTTTGACCATAGTAAACCAGAACTGACGAATCAGTAGGGCGATGATCAAGCCAATCGCAATCGGGACCACCCAGCTCATAATGCTTTTAAATGTTTTCAATGGTTAAAACTCCCTTAATTGTGTGTGTATACCTCTCATTATAAACGATAATGATTTTTTCGCAGTATAAAAAAGCTTAAAAGTTCGATTACACTTAAAATGGGGGCGATTACTTTCAAAAATGTGCGTTGATTGTGACAGTGACGTGCTATGCTGATGAAAGCGAAATGCGATTGATGGGAGGAACTAGAAGCATGAAATCACAGAAGGAACGGATGTTGGCCGGCGAATTGTACGTTGCCGATGATCCAGAATTAGGCCGCGAAAATCATCGTGCCAAACGGTTAGTACGAGAATTTAATCAAACAACCGAAGCCCAACCAGAAGAACGGCAGCGGTTGCTAACGGCAATGTTCAACAAAATTGGTGACGGGGGCTATATCGAACCGCCATTTCATACCGACTATGGGAGCAACACGACGATTGGCAAGCACTTCTACGCCAATTACGATGCGATTTTTGTTGATGTGGGGCGGATAACGATTGGCGATAACGTCTTTATGGGACCGCGGGTCGGCTTGTATACGGCGGGTCACCCCATTGACGCCGCCATTCGTGCTGAACAACTTGAATATGGTTGGCCAATTACGATTGGACACGATGTTTGGTTTGGCGGCAATGTGGTCGTTAATCCGGGTGTCACGATTGGTAGTAACGTCGTGATTGGGTCTGGTTCCGTGGTCACGCATGATATTCCGGATAACGTGGTCGCGGTCGGCAATCCTTGCCATGTCTTACGAGAAATCTCCACCGCCGACCATGAATATTGGGCTCGGCAACGGGCCGCCTATTTTGCTGATCGTGATGATGATTGATAGAAATTAATTGTACTGTGTTCATGTCATTGAAGTTTGGATTAGAAATAAGGCCGCGATATTTTTAATAATAGACATTACACCCCCTCAGCCTTAAAATTAACTTAGAAACAGGATAAGAAAGAGGCGGTAAGCGCAATGCTAAAAGATGATCAGATCGTGTGGGCAATTCACCAAATGGAAGCAGACATCGGACCAGTGGGGCCTTCCCTGGACTCGCGGACGCCGTTTCAGTATTTGATTTCAGTAATTCTGAGCGCTCAGGCGACCGATGTCTCGGTTAACAAGGTGACGCCGGTGCTGTTTGATAAGTATCCAGAACCAAAGGACTTGATGGCGGCCGATGTTGCGGATGTGGAAGCAATTATCAAGAGCGTCGGATTATTTCATAATAAGGCCCGTAACATCATCAAAACGGCGCGCATTGTCCATGAAGAATTAGCCGATGTCGTACCGACCGATCGTAAAGGTATCATGGCATTACCAGGTGCCGGCCGCAAAACTGCCAACGTGGTATTGAGTGACGTTTTTGAACAACCAACGTTTGCTGTCGATACACACGTCTCAGCCATTTCGAAACGTTTACACTTTGTCGCTCAGACCGCGACGCCCTTACAAGTTGAACAAAAAATCGTGAGTGTGTTGGCACCGGCAGAATTACATCAAGCCCATCACACGATGATTGAATATGGGCGGAAGTATTCGATGAAGTTGACGCCGGACAAAGAAGTTTGTCAATTGATCATTGACTGTGACAAGTTGAATGAGGAAAATGAGGCACTGATCTAGCAGCGTGGGGCGACAGCGAGCATGTTTTAGCCATTAGTAGAACTGCCTGTAAGTAGTGCTGGACGTGCAAGCAAAGTCAGTTTACACTAACCTCCCTTTTCCGACAGGCCGAAATTGGCTGCCCTTGACTTTAACTGGTGGGCCTATTTTTAGCAAATACGTACTGACGCGAGCATTAAGACGAGTGGTGGTCTTGATGTTCGCGTTTTTTAGTTTGTTCACGGTCGTGTTTTTCGATGCGCCGGAAAAATAAGCTATTCAGAAAGTAAGTAAAGCCGAACATAAAAACAATTAGCATTAAAACGGTCGCAATGGCTTGGGCAATCATAGGTAAGCCTCCTTGTATAATCGGCAACGACACTGGAGTTATGGTGTCACCGGTTGCTGTCATTGTACGGGTAATGCGGCGCAAAATGCAAGCGCTGACTTAAATACTAACCGTGAGTCTTGAAAATACGGTATGATAATAGTAACCGATTACATATAGGAGGCTAAATTAATGGCATACATCGAAGTACAACAAGCAACGCGCCAATTTAAAAATGGTGAGCAGATGGCCATCGCTAATCGTGATATTTCATTTGAAGTTGACCAGGGCACGGTCGTCGTGATTTTAGGCCCAAGTGGTGCGGGTAAGTCCACGTTACTCAATATTTTAGGTGGCATGGATAGTCCTACGAGTGGTCATGTGCTGGTGGATGGCGTGGATATTGCTCAGCTGAACTCACGGCAATTAACGACTTATCGGCGGCAAGCAGTCGGATTTGTTTTTCAATTCTACAACCTAGTTCCGAACTTAACGGCACGTGAAAATGTCGAGTTGGCATCGCAAATCACCAAGGATGCCCGCGACGTTGACGAGACGTTAGCCTTAGTGGGGCTGACGCACCGAGCGGATAACTTTCCCGCCCAATTGTCCGGTGGTGAACAACAGCGGGTCGCAATTGCGCGGGCAGTTGCCAAGAATCCCAAATTATTACTCTGTGATGAACCCACTGGTGCGCTCGACTATCAGACGGGTAAGCAAGTCTTACAGGTCATTCAAGATGCGGCTAAGCAGACGAAGACAACGGTCATCATTGTGACGCATAATAGTGCGATTGCGAAGTTGGGTGACCAAGTCATTCGTATCAATGATGCTCAAGTGCAGTCGGTCGAGCACAATGCTCATCCGACCCCACTTGCTGAGATTGAATGGTAGGTGCAGCGATGACAGCAGCTTATTTTAAAACAATTATGCGTGAGATTTGGTCGTCGAAAGCCCGGTTTGCTTCAATATTACTAATTATTTTCTTAGGGGTGGCTTTTTATACGGGAATTCGGGCGACCAGTCCGGATATGTCGCAGGCGGCTAATGATTATTATGCGAAGCAAAAACTAGCGACTAATAGCGTCGAGTCGACAATGGGACTGACTAAGGCTGATACACGAGTGCTAGCTCAACATGGCTCACAACTCACTTACCAAGCGACGCGCTACGTTGATGTTAATCAGTTGAACAATAGTCAAGTTGTGCGGGTGATGGCGTTACCGACAACCCAACGGCTGAATCGGTTACGGGTCGTCACGGGCCGGTTGCCAAAACGGTCCAATGAGATCGTGTTAGACGCGCAAGCACAACAATTGCAACCGAAGTTAAAAGTCGGTTCAACGTATCGAATTAGTAGTACGGCTAAGCACAATGCACAGTTCACGCGGCGAACATTCAAGGTCGTAGGGTTTATCAATTCACCAACGTATGTTGAAAATACGAATCGGGGCGTCACCAACGTTGGCAAAGGGACTTTGGACTACTTGGTCTATGTTCGCCCGCAGGTGATTAAGTCCAGTGTGATAACTCGCATTGACGTGCAATTCAAGAATTTGCGGGGTATCACTCCTTATACGGCGAAGTATCGGCGCTTGAATCGTGAGAACACCGCGCAACTCAAACGCTGGTTAAAGCCACAAGCGCGTAAGCGACAGCAGGCATTACAAGCCCAGGCCCAAGCTAAGCTGAAGCCACTAAAACAAGCGACTCAGCAACTTGCGAGTCAAGTACCAGCGGGAACGCCGCAATTAGTCAAGTTACAAAGTCAGTTGAAGCGTGCGCGGGCCCAGGTCGCGGCCATCAAAATGCCGACTTATTTGTATACCGACCGTACGGATAATCCGGGTTACACGGAATATCACGAAAATACACAACGGGTCGTGGCACTGTCGACTGTCTTTCCACTATTCTTTATCGCGATTGCCGCACTGATCTGCCTAACGACGATGACGCGGATGGTTGAAGAGTTGCGGCTACAGATGGGGACGCTAAAGGCGCTGGGATATACGAATACCGCGGTCGGCAGCGAGTTTATGATTTACGGTGGTTTGGCCGCGCTGATTGGGACCGCGCTAGGCGTCCTGTTCGGCGTCAATTTCTTCCCGCGGTTTATCGCGCAAGCCTATGGTAGTATGTATAATTTGCCCGCCATCAACGTTCAATACATTTGGATGGACATTGGTATCGCCTTAGCCATTGCGTTGTTGTGCACGTTGGGGACGGCCCTGGTCGTGCTCCGCGTGGATTTAAACAGTTTACCCGCGCAGCTCTTACAGCCGCGAGCACCTAAGGCCGGTAAGACTTTGCTATTAGAACGCTGGCAATGGCTATGGCGTCGGTTGAGTTTTAATCATAAAATCACGCTTCGTAATCTATTTCGGTATAAGCAACGGTTGCTGATGACCGTGCTCGGTATTGCGGGCTGTATGGCAATGATGATTACGGGGTTTGGCTTAAAGGATTCCATTGGTGATATTAGCGTCAAACAATTTAACGAATTGTGGCACTACGATGCTGTGGTGACGCGTAGTGGTAACGAAACTTCTCAGCAACGGCAAGCACTCAGCCGTGGTCAACTGTATCAGGCAAGTTTGAAATTGCAGGCCAAGCAGGTGACAGTTAAACAGTCTGGGGTAGCAGAACAGACGGCTACGCTCGGTATCCCGGCACCCCACCAATCGCTAAGTAAGTTCGTGGTATTACGACACCGTCAAAGTCATCAGGCCATTCATATCGGGGATAACGGTGCGGTCATCGATGAAAAATTAGCTAAGTTATATGGCGTTCAGGCGGGCGATGATTTAACAATCAAGTTGGCCGGGCAAACGGCTAGGCGGATTCACATCAGCGCGGTAGCCGAAAATTACGTCAATCACTTTATCTATATGAGTCCGACTTACTATCGCCGTGTCTTCAAGCAGGCCCCGGTATATAACACGAACTATGTCCGGTTTAAGCAAACGACGAAAAAGCGGGAGAATGCTTATGCGGATCGACTATTGAAGCAGACGGGGGTTCAGAACGTCACGCTGATGAGTACGGAGAAAGCGACCAACTTCAAAATGTTGGATAGCATGAACTTAGTCGTATTGATCTTTGTCATCTCGGCGGGTGCTCTAGCGCTAGTAGTGCTCTATAACTTAACGAATATTAACGTTTCTGAACGGATCCGGGAGCTGTCAACAATCAAAGTGTTAGGGTTTTACGACGGCGAAGTGACGATGTACATCTTCCGTGAAAACTTGATTTTGACTGTTTTGGGTATTATTGCGGGTTGTTTCTTAGGTAATTGGTTGCACGCCTATATTCTACAAACGGCCGAGACCAATGCACTAATGTTCTCACCAACGATTCATCCACTAAGTTATGTTTATTCGGCATTGTTGACCCTGGCCTTTAGCTTGTTAGTCATGGGAATGATGCATCGTAAGTTGAAGCGAGTTAATATGTTGGATGCATTGAAATCCGTCGATTAAACGTGCTTGACAGCGGTCAGCAGGAGTCAAAGTGGTATAATTAAATTGATAAGAACAGTTTAATTATAGTTAACTAGGGGATGAATGGCATGGCAGAAACGACACAGTTAGAAGCTGCTGTACAAGCATTAAGCGATATTGTCAAAATGAATACGGTTAATAATCACGAGCAATTAGTTGCCGATTATTTGGTGGCCCTTTTAAAGCAACATGGGATTGAAGCTAAAACGATTGAATACGCCCCTGAACGGGTTAATGTAGTTGCCGAAATTGGTGATGGCCACGGTCCCGTGATTGCATTAGATGGTCATGAAGATACGGTGGCGTTGGGTGATGCAGATAAATGGCACGCGGACCCGTTGGCAGCAACTATCAAAGATAATCGGTTGTATGGTCGCGGTGTGACGGACATGAAGGCTGGGCTAATGGCCGAAGTTTTTGCGATGATTGCCTTGCACGATCAGGACGTCCCACTCCATGGCACGGTGCGGTTACTCGCAACTGTGGGAGAAGAAGTCGACCACTTAGGCGCTGAACAATTGACGGAACTCGGTTACGCCGATGATATTCAAACGTTGATCTGTGCGGAACCAAGCGGTGCGGACAAACAACTTTTACTGACTAAGTCGATTCAAGCCATGTTAGGTGTTGACGGCGACACGGCGCAACGGATGGCGGCTGCTAACCCGACGACCGAACAACACTTTATCGAATTGGCGCATAAGGGTTCACTGACTTATACGATTAAAGCACAAGGGGTGGCGGCCCACAGCTCGATGCCAACGATTGGTCAAAACGCCATCGATATGTTGATGACTTACTATCAGAAGCAAACCGCCTATTTTGACAGTTTCAAGACTATCGTTAATCCCGTATTGGGCCCAACTGTGCCCGTCGTGACGTTAATTAGTGGTGGCGAACAGGTCAACACCGTCCCAGCCAGTGCCGAAATGTCAGTAAAAATTCGGACGATTCCAGAATTACGGAATGACCGCTTGATTAAGGATTTGGAAGCCATCATTGCTGAATGCAATGCCGATGGTGCCAACTTAACGATGAACATCGCAAGTTCGTTCTATCCAGTGCATACACCGGAAGATAGCCAGTTGGTTCAGTTGGCGAAGCAGGTTGGAGAACAAGTCTTACAACAACGGCTCCCGTACTTTGGCGCTCCTGGTGGGACGGACGCATCTTCTTATATTGTGAAGAGTCCCGATATGCAAGTGATCGTCTTCGGACCCGGCAATATTACGGCGCATCAAGTTAATGAATACGTTGATTTAGATATGTATGGGCGCTTCATCGAGATTTATCAAAAAATGATTACGGAATTGCTGGCGTAGTGGAAGCCGTAATAGTTGTAAATTAGATTATCATTGAGCAGGTTTCAGACACGTTGTGCTAGTTATTTAATTAGTACTAATTATGATTCAAATGTGCCGGTTAGGTTGGATTGCAGTTCGTCAGCGGTTGCGCATCCTACTCCGACCTCCGGGGCTGGGTGACAATTGCTGGAACGTAGCCGACGTCGATTTGAGCTAACGCACAAACCGCGTCATCTCAAATACGAGTCTTATTCTAAGCTAGAAGCAACCCACTTCCAGCTAAGAATAATTTGGCTACTGAGCATTGTCACCCAGCCCCTCCAGTCGGTAAGCCGCTCGAATGGCTGATGAACGGCCACATAACTTGGTACAAATGGTCGTTGGATATTCTGATACTGGAACTTCAATTAAACATTAAATCGATATTGACTGTTTTTAAACACGGATCAACTGCCACAAAAGTGTTATCAGTCTGACAGTTAAATAACAAAATTACTGTTTAAGAAAAATAACGATCAGTCCATCAAAATCTAGGTACATCCATGTCAGCCATTCTAACACTGTCCCGACTGGAAGGCGTTTCTGCCAATGCCCAGTGGTGAAATTCCACTTAGCAAGCGTCTTGTGCTTGGTTAGTGGAAGGCCAGTGTTTGAGACGTGGGCTTCGGCTCAAATCTGTGCCCACCACGTTCCGGCAATTGGCAGAAATGCCTGGAGGTCGGCATAGGACGCTCAAGCTTAGTAAGTTTACACTAATTCGAACTTATTTCCAGTGGTCCTAAGCTGGTTGCTTCTG